>DALYSR010000002.1:11049-104235 GCA_031991825.1 Paracoccaceae bacterium | reverse complement strand
GAGGGCCGCGCGACAGCAAAACAGCGTCGGGAAGAGCGAGCGGCGAATCTCGGCTTCGATCTGGGCGGGTTGATAGAATTCATAGGGTTGTGCCCAGATCGTGCCGCCGACATTATTCACCAAGATATCGATCTGGCCCATCTGCTGCGCTGCAAAATCGAGTGCAGCCTTGCAGCCGTCCCAGGTTTCCAGATCCGCCGCCACCTCATGCGCGGTGCCGCCTGCCGCACGGATCGCCGCGGCAACCGCAACCCGCTCTTCCGAGCGATCAACCAGCACCACTTCGGCACCTTCGGCGGCCATACGCTCGGCCACACGGCGACCAATCCCTTGCGCGGCACCCGTCACTACGGCCTTTTTGCCTGTATAGCGTTGCATCTTTCGCGCTCCCTTCGCTGAGTTCAGATCAAGCTGGGTGATGCCAAGTCAACACCACCCATGAATTCCTGTCGTATGACCTGCGGGTCTATTCCGCGGGTTGGCCCTGTACCGGCAGCGGACGGCCCTCGTAATAGGCCTCTTCGGCCTCGGGGCTCACGCCGCGCTTGCGTTGCCAATTGGCAAGCCAAGCGACAAAGAAGGGCATGGTGAATGCGGTGCAGACCACAGCGGTCGCGATCTGTGCCGAAGCCACCGCCTGAAAAGGTGCCAGCGAAGGATCGATCATCGCCAGCGCCGCCGGGGTCGCAATCGCATTGCCCGCCGTCGAGGCTTCGCATGCGCCCGAGATCATATTGCGGGCAGGACGCGGATGGCCGCGCAGCACATGCCAGAGATAAAGGCACAGCATCGCCGCACCACCCGACAATACCACAGTCAGCAGCCCCAGCAGGATGCCCGTTGCGCCCGACGACAACAGCACCGAGAAATTGATCCCTGCACCGATTGCGAAAGCCGCGAAAGGAATGATCAGCTTTTCGCCCGGTGCAAGGAAGTTGCGCGCGATCTGGCTGATATTGCCAAGAACGAAACCCAGCAGCATCGGCAAGATCGCCGCCAAGAGCGCCATCAGCGGGAATTCCGCCAGACCAGCCGCGCCAAGGGCGATCATGGTCAGGAAGGGGCCGTCATTGATCGACAGCACAGAGATCGCGCCTTTGTCGGTCTTATTGCCGAATTCCGAGGTCAGCGCGACGAAAAGCGAGCCGTTGGAATTGGACATCGCGGCGATGATCGCCAGCGGCAACAGGCCCCAGAGCGTACCATCGGGCATCACAAAGGCCACAAACAGGCCAAAGGCTACGGCCATGCCGTATTTCGCCAGCAAAAGGACGATGCCTTTTTCAACCGCGGGAACGGCCGCGCGCACGTCGATCTGTGCGCCGACGCAGAAGAAGAAAAGCCCGATCAGCGCCGGTAGCCCGCCTTTGAACAAAGCGGTGGTGAAGCTGCCCATTTCGAGCAGCGAGGGGGCGAGGGTTGCGACCAGCGCTCCCAAAAACAAAGGCACGATCATCAGCGCGCCGGGGATGCGTCCGATCTGACGTAGCAGGTGGTCCATGTGATTTCCTCCCATCACTATATTTATCCCCTGACGCGGCTTGGCGCGGTGGGATTTAAAGCGGCAGAGCCCCTGCATAGACCCGCTCGAAGATGCGGTGTGCGGGCTTCATTCGCTCGGTGTCGTGTCTGACGTGCAAGCCCCTCGGGCCACCGTCACCTCCTGACGCCCAAAGAGCGAAAGATCACGCCGGTAGTCAATTTCAGCCCGAGTATCACTCGATACCCAAATCGAATGCCTTCCACTGCAGCAGCGGATGAGGCGCATAGGGTGGAGGGGGGGAATAGAATCTAAGGCATTGATATTAATATAATCTGCAATGCAGAAAGCCTGCTCTTTCCCTGCAAGCATGCGCAATGCGATCAAAAGGTATGAGCTGATACCTGAACGGGCGGAACCAGCCCTCCCCCATAAACTCAACTGCATTCTGCTCTTGGATTTCATCGGTCTTGAGCTGTGCATGGATGTCTGGGAAGCCGCGCGCACAGGCTTTACCCAATCGCGGCGCCTGCTGTGTATGTAGGAAACGCACGGGGTCGAAAAGGACTTCGGCACTCGAAACCACGGGCCGCTTGGTACCATGGCGTCGCGGGTCTTCGGCGTGGCCTATCAGGCAACCTTGAAGCGCGCCGCAGAATTGTCAAACTTCCTTGATATGACGCATGATCTGCTGACCAAACCCCTGCAGATCCGCGATGGGACAGGGACCTGCGCAAAGGGCAAGGCCCAAGGGGCGCATTCGATCTGGAAAACTGACACATACCATACGGATAAGTAAGGAAAGACGATGGCATTCCCGATCCTGGAGGGCGTGGCCCAGTTGGCGCCAACCGAACAACCGCAGGCTGTAGCGGCAGGTATTTTGCATTTGGCGGTTGATCCCCGTCCCAACGCCTGAGAATGAGGGAGCTGCATAACCTGCACTGAGGGGAATGGGCTATGAACTTTCGCTATCTTGCCTATTTCATGGCCGTGGCCGAAGAGTTGCATATGGGCCGCGCCGCAGAACGGCTTGGCATTGCACAGCCGCCGCTGTCGCGTCAGATCAAACAGCTCGAAACCGAGCTGGGGGTATTGCTGTTTCACCGTGGGCGAAACGGCATTTCTCTGACCCATGCCGGACAGTGCCTGCAAGAGCGCGGGCTGCAGATCGAAAATCTGGTGCGAGACACCGAACGCGAGGTGCGCAGGATCGGGCAGGGGATGGAGGGCCGCATCCGCGTGGGCTATGTCGGCTCGGCCGTCTACGGCATCTTGCCGAATGTGGTGAAATCCTTCCGCATACATTACCCCGAAGTCGAATTGGCTTTGACGCCGATGAACAATGACGCGCTGCAACGCGGTCTTATCCGACGCGAGATCGATCTCGGGATCGCCCGCCCCGAGCTTCGGGACAGCGAGATCCTCACCCGCCCGCTGCTGAGCGAGGAACTGATCCTATGCGCGCCCGATACGCTGTTCCCCGGTCGCCAAATCGTGCTGCCGTCAGAGGTATCGGGGCATTTGCTGGTACTTTACCCCGAATTTCCGCGCCCTAGCTTTGCCGATCTGGTGCTGGAAAGCTGTGCCAAACATGGAATCCGCACCGATCGGGTGCTTTTCACGATGGATGTCAACACCGCGATCGGTCTTGTCGCGGTCGGCGAGGGGCTTGCCATCGTGCCGCAATCGGTGGGCTCGATGCAAAGGAACGGAATCCGATTCCATAGTTTTTCTGGCTCAATCGGCACCACCGGCCTGTCCATCTGCCATCGCATCGACGATCAAGGTGTTCATGTGAAGAATTTCATGGCCATCGCCCGAAATGTCGCGCGGGTTTTCCAGCGCTGATCCCGATGCCGGTATGTGTCAAAGACCTTGTCCGACTTTTGGTTAAGCGGCGTCTGTCGTTTCGGTCGCGACGCTGCCGCGTTCTGGCTTGCGCCATACGGGCCCGATGGGGTGCCAATTGCGGGCATCAGCGCTTGTTCACCGAGGTCTTCAGATCTTGCGCCCCCCTTTGGGCCTCTAGGCTACCCAAAACGCCACTGGCGTTGCTGAAGGCATGCACAGAAACTTGAAAAGGACATCAGAACACTGTCCCGATCACACGTCCGGCTTAAATGCCCAAGGCATCAGTTGAACGATATCGCTTTGCTCATGCCCCTGAACGATGGCGGCTAACCGCAACAAAAGGTCGCGGTCTTCGACAGGCCGTCTCCGGCACCGAAGAGGGATCAAGATGCCAAAGCCTTGTTCTGGCTCATGCCAGTCCGGCAATGCGGTAAAGTCGTAGCGCCCGATCTTTTCGGCCAATGCCTTGGCAATGACCAAGCTCCTCGTCCTCGCCAGCCGCTATACCCCCGTCGGCTGGTGGCGGCGGGCGAGGAGAATAGGCACAAATACGCCCAAGACGCGACCGGTGACGCCGGACATACCATCACCCTCAGTCGATCTGGTGAATGGCCTCGCGTTACAGCAGGGCATTTCAACGTCGCTTGTCAGGCGGGTTGAGATCATGGGTGTCTGGACGAATGCCTTCTTGGCGCAGCAGATGCTTTTGCACTTTGCCCGAAGCGGTTTTGGGCAGCTCGGCCATCACGCGGATGTACCGCGGCACCATGTAATGCGGCAGCCGCGCCTTAAGATAGCAAGACAGCTCGGCCACATCGATGGTCGCGCCATCTACCGCTGTTATGATAATCAAGACATCGTCTTCCGTAAATTCACTCGGCACCGCGACGGCAGCGCATTCCCGCACTGCATCGTGGTTTAGGACCTCGCTTTCCAAGGCGAAGGACGAGATGTTTTCGCCACGTCTGCGGATCACATCCTTCAGGCGATCGACGAAATAATAGGTCCCATCCGCCGCGCGGCGGAAGCCGTCGCCGGTGTGGAACCAGCCGTTCCGCATCGCTTCGGTCGTCGCGGCAGGATTGTTGTAATAGCCGCTCATCATCGCCCAAGGCCGTGACGCGCGTAAGATCAACTCGCCCACCGCGCCTTCGGCCACCGGAATGTCATTCGCATCGACAAGGCGCAATTCGTAGCTGGGCCGAGGGCGGCCCGCGATCCCTTTTTCCGTGAGTGGCGCGCCAAAGGTGGCGGGGCCTGCATGCATCGGACTTGCGATTTCGGTCATGTTGTAGATCGTCCAGGCTTCGACGCCAAAACGTTGGGCAAACAGCGGACCATCCTCGCCGAAGGGCGTGATAAAAGCGCGCCGCAAGGGGTGATCCCGCTCCGCATCCGACGCGGGTTGCTTCAGCAAAAAGCTCGCCATCACGCCCAACAACAGACAATAGGTCGACCCCGTTTCGCGCACCGCGCGCCAGAAGGTCTGGGTCTTGAATTCGCGCATCATTGCAATCGAAAGCCCGCGCGCGAGCTGCGCATAGACGAACAGCGTTGATCCGCAATGGAAAATCGGGCCACAGATCATGCATCGATCATCCGCCTCCACACAATCGAAGGCATCTGGGCCCATGGTGTATAGCTGCGCATAGCTGCTCATGACCCCCTTGGCATTGCCGGTGGTCCCCGAGGTATACATGATCGCGTAAAGGTCCCACGGCTCGATGGGATGGCTCAATTCCAAGGCGGAATGGTTGATGGCGCCAGCCTCCTGCAAAGGCGCCACATCGCGTCCGTCAATCGGGCGTAGCCCCCCCTCGCAGATGCGGATTTTCTTGACCTTGCCGGCATCGACTTCGGCGAGACGCTCGATGAAATCTTCGCCGGTCAGCAAAAGGGGCGCATCGGCATCGTTAAGGATATGTTCCAACACCCGTCCACGCGCGGCGGTGTTGATCGGCACATAGACCGCGCCCAGATAGTTTATCGCAAACCAGTTCACCAAGAGTTCCGGCCCATTGGGCAAAAGGCACAAGACATGCGCGCCGCGCCCTACCCCTTCCGCAGCAAGAGTGGTTGCGCGCCGTTGCACATGTTCCAAGGTCTCGGCGTAGCTCCATTGGGGATTATCGACCGGATCGCCCTGACCTTGCAGCCAAAAATGCACGAATGTGGCCTGTGGATCACGCGCGGCATGGCGTTCCAACAGATAGCGCAACACCGAGTTTTCACGGCGCAGCGCCGGATCTGTCATCACGTCGTAGCTTGCGACTTGCATCGCTTCTCTCCCTCAACCTGCATCAGCCCGCTTCCTCGCCACCGACTATGTGGCACATCGGCTCGTGAAAAAGACATTGCAAAACTCAGGAAGTTTATGCAACATACTCGGTAGTATGTCAAAGGCGTTTCGCGGGTGGCATCGGGGGATTCTCATGGAAATGATTGAAACCATTGTTGAAAATGGCGTAGCGACGCTGCGCTTTGATCGCGGTGGTAAGGCAAATGCTTTGAATGCGGCGTTGATTTCGGCCCTGAAGACGGCGGCTGATGATCTTTCGCGCCGCGAGGATGTGCGCGCCATCGTCTTGACGGGGACATCGAAAGTCTTTGCCGCGGGCGTTGATCTGAAGGACGACTCCCTCTGGGCTGGCGGCGAGACGGCGATGGGTCGGGCGCAGGCCATGGCGCAGGGCGGCCCCATGGTCGAAGCATGGCGCCGCCTGCCGCAGCCGGTGATTGCCGCAATCGAGGGCCCTGCTATCGGTGGCGGCGCCATTCTGGCCTTGGCGGCCGATTTTCGGGTGATGGCACAATCGGCTTATCTGCGGTTTCCGGAAGTCAAACTGGGAATGACACTGGGCTGGGGGGGCTTGGCCTTGCTGGTGGAATGCGTCGGGTCCGCACGCGCCAAACGCATCTTGTTCGGTGATGAAACCCTGTCGCAATCCGAAGCCCTGACTTTGGGGCTATGCGATAAGGCCGCGGCCGATGGCGCGGCGGTGGCGCTGGCGCAAGACTGGGCGGGCGCGCTTGCCGCGATGCCCGCGATGGCCCTTCAGCTGACCAAGGCATCGATTGATGGCGCGGCGCGCCAGAATTGGGCGGCATCGCATGAAATGCCGACGTTCTTCTTGGCCAAGACACTGATTGAAAACCAAAGGTCCTGAGGACAGGACCGAATTTATTGTTCTATTGGGAGGTAGGAATAATGAACTTGCGTAAGAACCTTTTGCTGTCGGCGGCCTTTATGGCGATGGCGACCTCGGCTTGGGCCGATCCCTATCGGATCGGCGTGCTGACCGATATGTCGGGGATGAACTTCGATCTGGCGGGCCAAGGCTCAGTGATTGCGGCGCAGATGGCGGTTGAAGATTTCGGCGGCAAACTGCTTGGTGAAACCGTCGAGGTCGTCGTCGGCGACCACCAGAACAAGCCCGATGTCGGATCGACGCTGGCACGGGGCTGGATCGATTCCCAAAACGTGGTGGCTGTCGTTGACGTGCCCACCTCTTCGGTTGCCATGGCGGTGCAGGAAATCACCCGTCAGGCCGATAAGGCCTTCCTGATTTCGACCGCAGGCTCGTCGGAACTGACGGGTGCGGCCTGTTCGCCATCCACCGCGCAATGGACTTGGGATACCTATGCCATGGCATCGGGCACCGGTCACGCTCTGACAGCGGCGGGCGCGAAGAAATGGTTCTTCATCACCGTGGATTACACCTTCGGCCATGCCTTGGAACGAGACACCACGGCGGCCGTGATTGCCGCGGGCGGTGAGGTGGTCGGTTCCGTCCGCCATCCGCGCGAGACCACCGATTTCTCCTCCTATCTGTTGCAGGCACAGGCCTCGGGGGCGGATGTCATCGCGCTGGCGAATTCCTCTGGCGATACGATGACCGCGCTGAAGCAGGCCGATGAATACGGCATCACCGCAGGCGGGCAGAAGATCGCGGGCATGTTGTTGTTCCTGACCGATGTGCAGGGCGTGGGCCTTGATATCGCCAAGGATCTGACCCTGACCACGGCTTTCTATTGGGACATGAACGACGAAACCCGTGCTTGGTCAGAGCGCTATTCGGAAAAGATGGGCGGCAAGAAGCCGACCATGGTCCATGCGGGCGTCTATTCGGCGGTGTCGAATTACCTGAAAGCGGCTGAAAAGGCGGGGGATGCCACGAGCGGCACCAAGGTCATGGAAACCATGCGCGGCATGGATATCAATGACTTCTTCAACCAAAACGCTTTTTTGCGTGAGGATGGCCGCGTGGTGCATGACATGCATCTTGTCCGCGTGAAGAAGCCCGAGGAATCCAAGGGTGACGGCGATCTTTATGAGGTTCTGGCCACCATTCCCGGCAAGGATGCCTTCGCCAAGATCGAAAACAGCGCTTGCCCGCTTGTGAAGAAGTGACGTGACAATGACCAGCCCAGCTCTTGCTTCGGGTCGGAGCCAAGCTGTTGACCCCCGCGCCGTCTTGTCGGCGCGGGGGATCAGCAAGCGGTTCGGCCAGTTTCTGGCGGTGAAGGATGTCGATCTGGATATCTATCACGGTCGGGTCCATGCCTTGATCGGGCCGAATGGCGCGGGCAAAAGTACCGTGTTCAACTTGCTGACCAAATTCCACAGGCCCACCACCGGCAAGATCACGCTGGATGGCACCGATATTACCGCTTTGGAACCTGCCAAGGTGGCGCGGATGGGGATGGTGCGTTCGTTCCAGATTTCGGCGACCTTCGGGGATATGTCCTTGGTGGACAATGTCTGTGTGGCGCTGCAGCGGCCCAACAATCTGGCCGTGCAGTTCTGGCGCCCCTTATCCAGCCTGAACGCCCTCAAGGCAGAAGCCATGCATCTGCTGGACCGCGTCGGTCTGGCCCATATGGCCCATCTTCGCGCGGCGGACCTGTCTTACGGCCGCAAGCGTGCCTTGGAAATCGCGACCACCCTTGCACTGAAGCCGCGTGTGCTGTTGCTGGACGAGCCTTTGGCCGGAATGGGCCAAGAGGATGTCGAACAGATGGCGGGGCTGATCGCCGATGTCGCCCGCGATTGCGCGGTGCTGATGGTCGAACACAATCTGAAGGTCGTGGCCAATATCGGCCATGACATCACCGTTCTGCAACGCGGAGAGGTCTTGGCGCAGGGCGATTATGCCCATGTCTCGCAAGATCCCCGCGTGCGCGAAGCCTATATGGGGACCGAGGATGGCCACCATTAATCCTGCCAAATCACCGCCGATATCTGCCGAACCTTTGTTGAAGGTGCGCGGGCTAGAGGCATGGTATGGCGAAAGCCATGCTTTGCACGGTGTCGATCTTGATATCTATCCTGGTGAAACCGTCACGTTGCTGGGTCGAAACGGCGTCGGAAAAACCACCACCTTGCGCGCCATCATGGGCATCATCCAGAAACGGCGCGGCAGCATCGATTATGACGGGCGCTCGATCATGCGCCTGCCGTTGCACCGTGTGGCCTATGCGGGTCTGGGCTTCGTGCCCGAAGAGCGGGGCATCTTCGCCTCGCTCTCGGTCGAGGAGAACCTGATGCTGCCCCCGGCAGTCGCCAAAGGTGGGATGAGCCTTGACGAGATATATCACCTCTTCCCCAACCTGCTGGAGCGGCGCACCAGCCCCGGCACCAAGCTATCGGGTGGCGAACAGCAGATGCTGGCCATAGCGCGCATCCTGCGCACGGGCGTCAAGACGATCCTGCTGGACGAGCCGACCGAAGGCTTGGCCCCCGTCATCATCCAGCGCATCGGCGAGATGTTGCAGGTCTTGAAAAGCCACGGCCTGAGCGTCTTGCTGGTGGAACAGAATTTCCGCTTCGCCGCCAAGATCGCCGATCGTTTCTATGTCATGGACCACGGGCTGATGGTCGACAGTTTTGCCGTGGGCGATCTGCCCTCGCGCATTGCCAGCCTGAACGAAAATCTGGGGGTCTGAGATGATATCTATATTCGGCGTGGCCCTCCCCGCCTTGATGGGGCAAATGCTGATCGGGCTGATCAACGGATCCTTCTATGCCTTGCTCTCGCTGGGCCTTGCGGTGATCTTCGGCCTGTTGCGGGTGGTGAATTTCGCCCATGGCACCTTTTATATGCTGGGCGCTTTCGTGGCCTGGATGCTGCTCAATTATGCCGGCATCGGCTATTGGGGCGCCTTGGTGCTGACCCCGATCATCGTGGGCATCGTCGGTATCGTGATCGAACGCACCATGCTGCGTCGCCTTTATGGCTTGGATCACCTTTACGGTTTGCTGTTCACTTTCGGTCTGGCTTTGGTGCTGGAAGGCGGCTTTCGCCATTTCTTCGGCACCTCCGGACAACCCTATGCCAGCCCCGCTGCCTTCAAGGGCGTGATCAATCTGGGCTTCATGGTGCTGCCGATCTATCGCGGATGGGTGGTCATCGCCTCGCTCGCGATCTGCTTGGGCACTTGGTTCCTGATCGAGCGGACCAATGTTGGCGCCTATCTGCGCGCGGCGCAGGAAAATCCCACCCTCGTGCAGGCCTTCGGTGTCAACGTGCCGCTCTTGTTGATGCTGACCTATGGGCTTGGCTGTGCGCTGGCGGGTATCGCAGGCGTGCTTGCCGCGCCCGTCTTCCAAGTCAGCCCGCAAATGGGGTCGAACCTGATCATCATCGTCTTCGCCGTGGTGGTGATCGGCGGCATGGGGTCGATCTTGGGTGCGGTGGTGACCGGCTATATGCTGGGTCTGCTGGAAGCTTTGTGCAAGGTTTACTACCCCGAAGCCGCCAATATCGTGGTCTTTGTCGTCATGGCCATCGTGCTGATGTTGCGCCCTGCGGGCCTGTTCGGAAAGGAAGCCTGAGAATGGCACATCACCAAAGCGACACCCTTTCGGCCCTGCCAAACCAAGGCGCCCTTTCCGGCGATAAGCCCAAATCGCGCCGGTCTTTGGCATGGGGCATCTTCGCGCTGGCGCTGGCCTGCCTTTTGCTGGCGCCTTTGTGGGTCTATCCGATCTTGGTGCTGAAGCTTTTGTGCTTCGCGCTATTCGCCGCCGCGTTCAATCTGCTGCTGGGCTATACCGGACTTCTGTCCTTCGGCCATGCCGCCTTCTTCGGGGGCGCGGCTTATGCCACCGCACATGCGATGAAAGTCTGGCAGCTGACACCCGAACTGGGCCTGTTGATCGGCATCGCTGCCGCTGCCGCGACCGGACTTTTCATGGGCATCTTCGCCATTCGCCGCCAAGGCATCTATTTCGCGATGATCACCCTGGCCTTGGCGCAGATGTTCTATTTCTTCTGCCTGCAGATGCCCTTCACCAATGGCGAAGACGGCATCCAAGGCTTCTCGCGCGGCAAGCTGTTGGGGCTGCTCGATCTGGATCAGACCTTGAACTTCTATTACTTCGCCGTGGCAATCGCCATTGCAGGCTTCCTTGCGATCTGGCGGGTGGTCAATTCGCCCTTCGGCCAGATCCTGCGGGCGATCCGCGAAAACGAGCCGCGGATGATTTCGCTCGGCTATAGCGTGCAACGCTACAAGCTTGCCGCCTTCGTGATGTCGGCAGCCCTGACGGGGCTGGCAGGCGCGTTGAAAGCCCTGCTGTTCCAATTCGCCACGCTGACGGATGTGTCATGGCAGATGTCGGGCGAGGTGATCTTGATGACACTGATGGGGGGCATCGGCACCTTGGTCGGGCCGGTGGTCGGCGCGGGCTTGCTGGTGGGGCTGCAGACCTTCTTTGCCACCACCGGCATTCCGGTGACCGTGGTTTTGGGCGCAAGCTTCATGCTATGCGTGCTGCTGTTCCGCAGGGGCATTGTGGGCGAAGTGATCCATCTGATCGAAAGGAAGCGCGGATGAGCGTGACTACCCCCACCCCAGCCTATCGTCGCAACCTGACGGTGCCGAAGGCGTGGGTGGACTATAACGGCCATATGGGAGATTTCGCCTATGGGATCGCATTTTCCGAAACGGTGAGTGCCTTCATGGGCGAGATCGGACTTGACGCCGATTATCGCCACAGCGCGCAGGCCACCCTTTACACGCTGGATCTGCGCATTGGCTATCGCAAGGAATGTCACGAAAGCGATCCGCTTCGGCTGGCACTGCATGTGTTGGATATGGATGCCAAACGCCTACACCTTTACCTTGCAATGACCGATCAAGCGGGGGATCTGCTTGCGTGGAATACCCAAGTGCTGCTGCATGTGAGCCAAGCAGGCGCCACGCCGAAATCAGCCCGCTTTCCCGATAGCATTCATAAAACGCTAGAACAGTTCACCCGCCAAGCGGCGGGTTTGCGCGCAAGCCTTGCCGAAATCGACCGGCCTTTGGGGCTGTCTCGCTAGGGTTCTCAGAACTGAATGACAAAAGACCGGCGGATCGCTCCGCCGGTCTTTTGGTTTCCTATCAGCCGCGGTCACAGGACCTCGAACAGACCCGCAGCCCCCATGCCGCCGCCCACGCACATGGTGACCACGACATATTTCGCGCCCCTGCGTTTGCCTTCGATCAGGGCATGGCCGACCATCCGCGCGCCCGACATCCCATAGGGATGGCCGATGGAAATCGCGCCCCCATTGACGTTGAGCAATTCGTCCGGAAGACCAAGCTGATCGCGCGAGGGGATCACTTGGGCGGCGAAGGCCTCGTTCAATTCCCACAGACCGATATCTTCGACCGTCAGACGGTGCTGGGCCAGCAGTTTGCGCACCGCGGGCACGGGGCCAATGCCCATTTCCTCGGGCGAGACCCCCGCCACCGCGATGCCGCGATACAGCCCCAAGGGCGCAAGCCCGCGACGCGCGGCTTCGGCGCGTTCCATCAAGACCGAAGCCGAAGCCCCGTCCGACAATTGGGACGCATTGCCCGCCGTGATACAGACCCCTTGAGCGATCTGCTGGCCGTCGCGGAACACGGGCGTCAAGCGTTCCAAGCCTGCAAGCGTGGTATCAGCGCGGTTGCCTTCATCCTTGGCCAGCGTCACCTCGCGCAGGCTAACCGCTCCGGTCTCTTTGTCGGTGAGCTGCATCTGCACGGTGATCGGCACGATTTCGGCGTCAAAGCGGCCCGCAGCCTGTGCCGCTGCCGTGCGCTGTTGCGAGCGCAAGGCATAGGCGTCTTGTGCCGCACGGCTGATCCCATGGCGGGCGGCGACGATTTCGGCGGTTTCGACCATCGACATATAGGTGGCCGGCAGATGATCATTGATCCAAGGGTCATGCCAGTGGCTGATGTTCATCTGGGCGTTTTGCACGAGCGATACCTGCTCCACCCCGCCGCCGATGGTCACCTGCATCCCATCGACGATGATCTGCTTGGCCGCGATCGCAATGGCCATCAGGCCAGAGGCACATTGCCGATCGACACTTTGGCCCGCCACGCTGGCAGGTAGGCCCGCGCGCAGCAAACCCGTGCGGGCGATGTTCATATGGGTGGTGCCTTGCTGCAAGGCAGCGCCGATCACCACATCATCGACCTCGGCCCCGTCAATCCCCGCGCGCGATAGCGCATGAGATATCGCATGCCCCACCAGTGTCGGCGCCGTGGTGGCATTGAAAGCCCCGCGATAGGCCTTGCCGATCGGCGTGCGCGCGGTCGATACGATAACAGCTTCCCTCATTGCCTAGACCTTCTCTTCATGCTGATCTTTGGCCAAAAGGGCCTGCCCACACCGGAGAAGCGCCGGAGTCAATGCGACCGGACGGCGGTTTTCCCGGTCAACATAGACATGCACGTAACTGCCGCGCGCGGCGCAAAGCGCATCATCCTCTGCAAACAAACCAAAGCCCCAAGTAAGGCTGGTGCGACCGATCTTTTCCACCCGCGCGCCGATGGTCAATTGGCAGGGGAAGGTCACCTCGGAAAAGAACTGCGCGCCGTTTTGCACCACCAATCCGATCGGATCGGTCGCATCCGGCGACAGATCCAAAGCGCCATAGTCGATAAGCGCCATATTCAGGGCGGTGTCGAAATATTTCAGATAGGCGACATTGTTGAGATGGCCGTAGATATCGCTATCGGCCCATTGCAACACGGCTTGCATCTGCCAGGGATAGGCGCTGCGCGCGAGCGCGACCTGCCGCCCGCTCATGCGATCATGCCCTTGGCCTTGCGGGCGTTTTCGATGATGCGATCGACATGGCGCAGCCCCTCTGGGGTTTCGATGGCGGCCGACATGTCGGCGATCCGTTCAAACGCTTTTCCGACCGCCTCGGGGGTGAAGTCCTGTCCCACGAAGCAGACCCCTTCGCTTTCGGTGATCGCCAGACGTGCCACGGTGCCCGCCCCCGCCAGCAGCGCGATGCGTGAGGGCGCGTCACGGCTGACCAACCAGACCGCAGCAGGCGATACCAAAGCCGGATCAAGCGCCGCCAATGTTTCGGCATCCATCATATCGCCGGTCATCCGCGTGGCAGCCGTGGGGATGATCGCATTGACATGAATGCCGTATTTCGCGCCTTCCAGATGCAGCGTGGTCATCAAGCCCAACACACCCATCTTCGCCGCCGCATAGCTGGCCTGACCGAAATTGCCATAAGTGCCCGAGGTGGATGATGTGACCAGCACCCGACCATAGCCCTGCTCGCGCATCACGCTCCAGACCGCTTTGGTGGCAATGGCCGTGCCCAGCAGATGCACGTCAACAACGGCGCGAAAATCCGCCATATCCATTTTGACAAAGCTCTTGTCGCGCAGAATGCCCGCATTGTTGATCAGCACATCCACCCGCCCGAAGGCATCCAAGGTGCGGGCGACCATCGCCGCCATATCCGCTTGCGATGTGACATTGCCCCCATCCGCAATCGCGCGCCCGCCCGCAGCGGTGATTTCGGCCACCACCGCCTCGGCAGCGGCGGTCGAGGCGCCCGAACCATCCCGCGCGCCGCCGAAATCATTGATGACAACCGCAGCCCCCTGCTTGGCCAACAGCAAGGCATGCGCGCGCCCCAGACCGCCGCCTGCGCCGGTGATGATCGCCACCTGATCCTTGAATGAAACGCTCATGCCTTTTTTCCTTTCACAACATAGACCAGCCATTCCGCAACCACGGCGGGCTTGGTCTGGCCCTCGATCTCGACCGTGGCGCTGATGCGACGCAATTCTCCGTCGCCTTTGGCTTCGCTGCTCAGCAGGCCAAAGACCCCGCGCAGCTTTGCGCCCACGGGAACAGGGGCCAAGAAACGCACCTTTTCGAAGCCGTAATTGATTTCGACCACGCCATCCTCGGGCGAGGGCAGCGCCGAGCGGGTGAAATGGGTCAATAAAGACAACCCCAGAAATCCATGGGCGATGGTGCCGCCGTAGGGGCCGTTCTTGGCCATTTCGGGATCGGTATGGATAAACTGGTGGTCATGAATGGCATCGGCAAAGCGGTCGATCATCGCTTGGTCGACCAGCAGCCAGTCGGAATATTTGGGTTCTGACGGCGCATCCTGCGGCATGGCGCTCATGCGAAACTTCCTTTCGAATCCGGTCCCCCGTTGCAGATGCAATTTCCTGCAACGTGATATTGCAACATACTCGGTAGTATGTTTAAGATGAGACGTCCAGAATTTTTCTCGCGACGGCGCAAGATCAGTGTGCAAGCTGATATCAGCCATTGCGATTGAAAGAGGGGCATCGTTATCAGGGATAGTGCGACACATAAAAGAAAGCCTGCGTATTATTGGATTCCTGCAGCAAATTGAGAGAGTTATGGTAAAGGTTCCTTCATCCACGAAAGCGGGCACTGCAGATTCGACGCAGCCGGACTCGGTCATGACCAGTTCGGTGCTGGCCGAAGCCATGCAATCGGCAAGTTCTGCCGATACCCTGTCGCCCGCGCTGATCGAGGATATCTTGCAAGCGCAGCGCGCGCGTAAACCGAGCCGCGCCCGCCGCTCGAAGGCTGGCCAAGAGACCTCTGACACGGATAGTGCGACGGATATCCTTGATTGTGCCGCACAATGCTTCATGGAAATGGGCTTTCAAGGCACCAGCATTGACGACGTGGCCCGTAGGCTGGGGGCCACCAAGGGGCGGATCTATCATTATTACGCTTCGAAGACGGATTTGTTTTTCGATGTCCACCGCGAAGGCATGCGCAGGCTGGACGCTGCCGTTGCCCACGCGATGGAACAGCCCGCCTCGGGTCGGGACATGCTATGCGCCATGCTCAATGCCCATGCCCTGACCATGTTGCAAAACATCGCCTATCTGGCCGTGGTCGTACAGGGCGTCCATATGCACCGTCTGGGCGCGACCACCTTGGCCCAAAGACAGGTTCTGGACGAGATCATGGCGATCCGGCGTAATTTCGAGGCGCTGTTCGTCACCACCTATCGACGCGGACAGCAGGACGGCAGCATCGGGGCCACAGATGCATCATTGGCGGTCAAAGGCATGTTGGGGGCGATCAACTGGACAGCGATCTGGTATCGCAGGCGCGACGGGGAAACCGTCGCCGATCAGCAGGCCATGGCCCGCACCCTTGCCGCCACACAGATCCACGGGATCACCTGAGCCGTCATGCCAGCGCGCATGTTCCCGCCTGACCTGTGAGGTGGGGCAAAACATAAATCCGGCCACGGTGCGCAAGTCATCGGGCCGCATTGGGGAGAGAGAGACTTTGACGATCGCCGCTTTCAGTTTTTCCACCGTCGGGCAGCTTCATCTTGAATGGAACGGGGCGCAGCGGTTGGGCGAAATCCTTGCCGCCCGTTTCAGCGCCCGCAGCTTGCTGCTGGTCACCGATCGGGGCCTGTCGCAGTCGGGCCTTTTGACCCCGATCGAGGCAAATCTTGCCGCATCTGGCTTCAGCGTCACGCGTTTTGATGCGGTGGTGGCCGACCCGCCAGAGGCGGTGCTGCTGGCCTGTGTGTCGCAAGGACGCGCGGCAGGGGCCGATATCGTGCTGGGGCTGGGAGGCGGATCCTCCCTGGATGTGGCCAAGCTGGCGGCGGTTTTGATCAACGGCGACCAAGCCCTTGAAACGATGTATGGTATCGGCAATGTCAAGGGCGCGCGCCTGCCCTTGGTACAAATCCCCACAACTTCGGGCACCGGTTCGGAAGTGACCAATATCACCATCCTGACGACACCTGCCGATACGAAGATGGGGGTTGTCGCGGATCAGCTTTATGCCGATTTCGTCTTGCTTGACGCGGCTTTGACGGTGGGCCTGCCTGCGATTCATACGGCGGCCACCGGCATAGATGCCATGGTCCATGCCATCGAGGCCTATACCTCGCGCCACAAGAAGAACCCCCTGTCCGATATGGTCGCCCGCGAGGCATTGCGGCTGTTATCCGCCAATCTGGTGACGGCCTGCCAAGACGGCACCAATCGTGCGGCGCGCGAAGCGATGGCCTTGGGGGCACTTCTGGCCGGACAGGCATTCGCCAATGCCCCCGTCGCGGCCGTCCATGCCTTGGCCTATCCCTTGGGGGGTCGCTATCACATTCCGCATGGGCTTTCGAATGCGCTGATGCTGGCGCCGGTGCTGGAATTCAACATGCAGGCCGCCGAAGCCCTTTACGCCGAACTGGCCGAGACGGTCGGGGCCACTTTCGCCATTGATGCCAGTGACGCGACCAAGGCCAAAGCCTTTGTGGCGCGCCTGATTGAATTGATGGATGCATCCGGCGCGCCGCGACGTCTTCGCGACGTCGGGGTCGAGCAAGAGAAGCTGCCCCTTCTGGCCGCGGATGCGATGTTGCAGACCCGCCTGCTGGGAAACAATCCCGTTGATTTGACGCAAACCGATGCGCTCGGATTGTATCAACAGGCATTCTGACGTGGCATGATATGCGTCACCCAAGGTGGGTTCAGGCCTGCAGGCTTGACTCCCCCCTTTTTTTTGGGGCGCGGACAGAAATCTGGACTGTAGTCACGCCATGAGGTCGGGGATTTGGGGGTTCAATTGGGTTCCAGCCGTCTGGTCTATTTGATGTGCCTATCATTATCCCAGCGGAGGGAAGCACCCACGTCTCCCCCCTTAACAGCAGCAAATTGCCATATCTGGACGGCCTTTCCCCATAATGTTGAGGTGAATCAAGGCCTGCCCTTAGAATAACACCTTCCGGTCGATATCCGCGATTTTTGCGCAGCCTGTAAGCGCCATGGCGACCTCAAGCTCGGCGCGCAAGATGCCGATCATATGGGCCACCCCCGCCGCGCCGCCGACGGCAAGGGCGTGCAGTTGTGGCCGACCGATCAGGACCGCATCCGCCCCTAAAGCGAGGGCCTTCAGAACATCCGTGCCACGGCGGATGCCGCCATCCACCAAAATCGGCATCCGCCCCACAACCGCGTCAAAGATGCGCGGCAGGATTTGCGCGGTGGCGGGCAGGCTATCCAGCACGCGCCCGCCATGGTTCGAGACGATGATCCCGTCGAGGCCCGCCTCAATCGCGGCTCTCGCATCTTCCGGCGCGGTGATGCCTTTCAAGAGGATCGGCAGGCGAGTCTGGCCGCGCAGCCAGAAGATATCCTCCCAGCGCGGCGCCTGATCCAACAGCCCTAAAAAAGTGGCCGCCCGTCCCGGCTGCGGTTGCAGATCGGGCGCGGCATAGCCCTCCAGATTGATCGGGCGCAGGCCATGCGGCAAGGCAAAGCCCGCGCGCTGTTCGATATTGCGGATACCGTTCACCGGGGCATCGACGGTGACCACCAAGGCGCGATAGCCTGCATTTTCTGCACGCCGCACAAGGTGCAGGCTGTCTTCGCGTCGACATTGCAGATAAAGCTGGAACCACAGCGGTCCTTGCGCGCGCGCGGCGATATCCTCAAGCCGCAGACCGGCCTGTGTCGAGACCACCATCACCGCCTCGGCGGCGGCGGCGCCCAAGGCCGTCGCCTCTTCGCCATCGGGATGCACCAACCCGTGAGAGGCGCAGGGGGCCAGCAAGATCGGATGGGCAAGCTTTTGACCCAAAAGGCTGGTGGCGGTGCTTGCGCCGCGCATGTCGCGCAAAACGCGGCCTTGCAGGGCGATATCGCGCCAAGACGCCATATTCGCCGCATGGGTCAGGCCATCCGCCCCCGCCCCGTCGATATAGGCGGCGACCTCTGGCGGGATCAGCCGCGCGGCATGGCGGGCGTAATCTTCCAAGGCGACCACATCGGCGGGGATCGGGCGGGGATCTGCCATCGGCTCAGATCTCGGCCCATTGGCGGATCAGGTTGTGATAATGGCCGGTCAGGCCGGTCACCGCCGGATCATTGTCGTCGATGACGGTTCGGACACGGATGATCGACTGGTCAAGATCGTAAAGCATATGCCGTTTCCAATCATCGCGCACCATCGACTGCGCCCAGAAGAACGACCCCCAGCGCGAGCCGCGGGTGACCGGATTGACGGAATGCAGGCTGGTGGCGGGATAGACGACGGCATGGCCTGCAGGCAGCTTGATCTCGTGGCGGCCATAGGTGTCATGCACCACCAATTCACCGCCGTCGTAATCCTCGGGCGGGGTCAGGAAAATCGTGGTCGAAACATCGGTCCGCAGGCGTTGCGCGCTTGGCGCCAACACGCGGATCGAGCCATCCACATGCGCCCCATAGGTCATGCCCACGTCATAACGATTGAACATCGGCGGCAGCACATTCAACGGCAAGGCGGCCGAGGAATAGGTCGGATTGCGCCCCAGCGCGCGCAAGACGATGCTCCCCAATTGCCGCGCCTCATCGCTTTCTGCGGGAAGCTGCAGGTTGTTTTTCACCTGCATCGCCTGTTCGCCCGCCGTGTCGCGGCCATCGGTCCAAGCCGTGCCTTCCAACACCTGCCGCATATAGGCGACTTCCTCGGCCGTCAGCAGATCGGGGATGGTGACAAGCATGATAAAACTCCACAACGCTGGTTCGGGGCAAGCGTAACCACAGGACGGAAAACTTCAGGATGTCAGGCGGCAGAGCCCCGCCCTTCAAAGATAGGACAGGGCGGCCCAAAGGTCGCCCTGCGCCGCAAAGCGCTTAGAAGCTGGTGGAGAGCGAAATCGCGAAATTGCGACCCGGCTCGACATTGGCCCAGCCATTGCCACGGTTGCCGCTGTAAAGCTGTTCGTCAAAGACGTTATTGGCGTTGAAGCGGATCGTGGCGGTATCGCTGACCTTGTAGCTGGCCATCAGATCGACGCGCACTTGGTTGGGCATGGCAACCGTGCCTGCCGCATTCAGGTTGCGCTTGCCGGTAAATTGCGCGCCACCGCCCAAGGTAAGCTTGTCACCGACGGCATAGGTGCTCCAGAGCGATACGGCATGCAGCGGCACGCCCGCCACACGGCTGTTGTTGCTGGCGCTTGGCACGCAGGCCGTGGGACAGCCGGTAAAGCCTGCATCAAGGATTTTGGCATCGGTATAGGCATAGCCCGCCGAGATGCCCCATTTGCTATTGATCTGACCTGCCACATCAACTTCGAAGCCACGGCTGCGGGTTTTGCCGATATTATCCGTCTCGCCGAACTGGTTGGTTTGGCGGGCATTGTTCTTTTTGGTCTCGAACAGGGCGGCAGACAATTGCAATTGATCGTCGAACATCGACCATTTCGCGCCAAGCTCATAGGAATAGGCGCGTTCGGGATCAAGCGCGTCCAGCGTCGTGCTGGCCGTGCCGCCCTGCCCGCTCGGCTCGCCCGCGGGGTTGGCCGAACTGCCCATGGACGCGTAAAGGTTCAGCGTGTCGCTATATTTGTGCACAATACCGATGCTGCCGTTCCAGAAGGACGAGCGGTTCGCATTGGCCACACCGGTGCCGCTCAGGCTTTCGGACGTGAACTTGTCATAGCGCAGGCCGAAGCTTGCTTCCCATTTCGGCGCCAGCTCGACCACATCGAACAGATAAATCGCGCGATTGCGGTATTCGCTTTCGGTCGCTAGCCCATAGCTATAGCTGCCCGACCACGGTTGCAGCGGATCGGGGCGATCATAAGGCGTGGTCAAGGCAGGCCCCGTGGCCGTAGGCGTGCGCGAGCTGACATCGGAATTCGACAGATCGATCCCCAAGGCATAGCGATGGGTCAGCCCGCCGATTTGTGTTTCGCCCGAAAGCTGGGAATTGAACGCGATATCATCGGCATGGCGATCACGCCCCACCCCGCTCAGGGTGACCGCAGTCAGATCGCTCGCGGCAGATTGCGGCCGCGAGACGTAATAGTCGATGTCGCTGTTTTGCACCCGCAGTTGGGTGCTCCAGCGCAAGGACGGATTAAATTCATGATCGAAGCGCAGGAAGGCCGATCTGGTCTTGGCGTCGTTGTAGTCGCGCGCCTGATTGCCGTAGAAGGCATCGGTGGGCACATCGGCGGGCAGATAGGGGTTTTGCGCCGTGCCCGCGCCGCGCCGGAAGGCCAGCGGTGTGGATGCTGTTGACAGCGGCACGCCATAATCAACCAAATCCTTGTCGCGCATGTAATAAAGTCCAGCGGTCAAGGTGCTGGAATTGTTCAGTTTATAGCTGATGCTGGGCGCGATCCCGAAACGATCCGAGGTGCGTCCCTTGCGCCCGTTCAGCGAATTCGCATCCTGCAGCATCGCATTCAAGCGAAAGCCCAAATCGCCGGTGCTATGGTTCATATCGACCGTCGCACGCTTGAACGCGCCGGTGCCCATGCTTAGGGTGACATCATTGAAGCTCTCGCCGAAGATGGGCTTTTTCGAACCCAGATTGATGGTGCCGCCGGTGGCGCCGGGGCCTGCCGCCGCGCCCCCCGGGCCTTTGCTGACTTCGACCGTTTCAATATTGAAGGCTTCGAATTCGGCGCGCAAGCCACTGCGGAAGCCATCGACCATCACATCGTTGCTAGAGGAATTGCCGCGAATTGTGGGGTTTACCCCCGGAGACTGGCCATTCTCGCCGGTGCCAAGGGTAATCCCCGGTGTGGCGCGCAAGATATCGCTGAGCGAGGTCTGGCCACGTTCGGCAATCTCTTTACGGGTGATCACCTTCACGGTCTTCGGCGTGTCTTTCAGCGGCGTCAGCACTTTATCGCTGGTGCTGGTAGGGGTGGTATAGCTGTTGGCCGCCGCACCACCGCGCTGGCCTTGCAGCTCGATCGTGTCGAGCAAGATATTTTGCGCCATAGCCGGAGCGGCCAGCCCGGCCGCAGTCGAAAAGGCAAGAACGGGCAGCAGCCCGAGGGTCGGGGAAGGATTTTTATGCATCTGGCACAGCGCTCCTGGCAGGCATTGCCTTTGAGTTTCGGAGAAGATCGGAACATGCTGGCAAGAGAGCTGGCGAGGGGCTCGCAAAACACGGGCGGCCAAGAAGGGGCCTGATTTTGACGGCTAACCGAGGTGAAACGGTATTTGCCGCGGAATGTCAACAAAAACACTCAGGATAAAATTTCCGCGAGGCGATGTGAGGTAAATCGGCATCTCGCTGTGCCGTTTGTCCTTGGGCGCGGCTCGGCCTCGGATGGCGCAGGGTCTTATATCACATAACCGGACCGCAGGGATGCAGTCCGGTTAAGATTTTCATGGGTGACCGCTTAGAGCTGGCCTGCGTTCCAGAACAGCGTCTCGCCCGAGCTGTCATCGACGCCATCATTATCGGTGATGATCCAAGCATCGCCCTTATGATCGAAGGCAAGACCTTCTACCTTGTCAACGACATAGCCATTGGTCAGCGCGGACAGCGCGGGGATCAGATCGCGGACCTCTTCTTTCGCCACCACGGGCAGCACCCCGCCCAGCTTCACCGGCTTCAGATCGTCAAGCTTCACACGGAAGATTTTCTTCACCATGGCCTTGTCACCGATCAGATTGTCACGTTCGATGACATAGGCGTGTTCGCCTTTCACCGTCAGTTCCGACAGGCCCATCCAGCCTTCCCCCTTCGCCTCCAAAGGATAGGCGAGCGCGCCCCATTCCTTGGTCTCAAGATCATAGGCAAGCAGTTTCACCTGACCTTTCGGATCATCCGCCCATTCGCGCTGCATTGCGACCCAGATCCTATCGCCGATCTTGGCGATCCCTTCGGCACCGAAGCGGGTCTGATGGGCCAGCAATTCCACCGGCAGCGATATCTCCTGCTTGATCTCGCCCTTTTCATTCACCTGCAGGATCGCATGCGGCACCAGCTTTTCGGCATTGCCTTCATTGGCAAGCCAGAAGCCGCCCTTCCCGTCCGATGTCAGCCCTTCGATATCCAGCTTTTGCGCGGGCTGGCCGTCACGGGTGACAAGGGTCTGGGCGATGATCTTGGCGGGGCTTTGGGTGATGTCGATTTCATAAATCGACGGCATGTTGCCATAAACGCTGTCGGAGGCCGCGAAAAGACGGCCCTCGCGGCCCTCGACCGCGGCGAGCGCGCTAAGCGCCCCCCAGCCGATCAGCCGATCGGCCCCTGCCGAGGTCAGCGTCGGATAGGACGGGGCCGCATCGGACAGCTGATAGATCATCACATGCGCGCGCGCCGCGCCGTCCTCGCCCAGATCGGCTTCATTCGCCGTGGCCAGCAGATTGCGCGACGGGATCGCTACGGCCCCTTCCGGCGAGACGCCCGATGGCAGCAACTGGGTCAGCTTGGGGGCCGAAAGGTCGGTCACATCATAGGCCGCGACGATCGACCCGCGCTCGGACAGCACGAAAAGATAAGGCACATCGCCAAAGCGGGCGAATTCCATGCCTTCGATTTCCACCCCTTTGGATTTCGACCGCTTTTCCGGATAATGGCCGATCTCGATGATCGCATGTTCCAGCGAATTGCCCGAGTCATAGACTAGGCTTCCGTCCTTCTTCCAGATGGTGAAGCCACGCGTGCCCCCCTTCCAGTCGCCTTCGTTCGAGGTGGCGAAATGATCGGCATCGATCCATTTCACCGCATCGGGTTCGCGCGGGATCGCATCCGTCTTGCCGGTGAAATCAAGCTTGCCGTCCGATTTGGTGTCGATATTTTCAACGATCCCCTCACCGGCAGAAAAATGCGCGGCCACCGCCCCATCCGCGCCGATCACGACGATATGGTTGTTTTCCTGCAAGGTGACGGCGATCTCGCCAGCCGCGTTGATATCGACGAATTCCGGCTCGGGATCTTCGCCGCCGACCAAAGCAAGGCCGGTCAGGTCGATCTTTTGCAGCTTTGTGCAGTCGACCGCTTCATGTTCCAGCGGCAGTTTCACCACATAGCCCGCAGGCATCTGCGGCAGGCCGCCATCGCCCGCCTCTTCGTCACGCTCATTCTCGATGGCAACAGCAAGGAAGCTGCCATCGGGGGCGATTGCCACCGAATCCGGCTGGCCGCCCAGATCGCAGGAGGCCACTTCCTTGGCCGTTGCCATATCGATGACGGCCAGACGGCCCGAGGGCGTCGTATAGCTTTGCGAGGTATTCACCCCCACAAAGGCCTTGCCGCCGACGATATGCGCGGTGGTCGGCTCGCCGTTCAGGGCAATATTGCCAAGCGGTTTGGGCGCCTTGGCATCGCTGATATCGATCAAGCCCACGACCCCAAGCGGGCTGTCGGTATAGATCAAGGTGTTGCCATCGGCAGAAGCAGAGATGATCTCTGCCGATGTGACACGCGACTTATCCTCCCCCTCGGCCATATTGCTATGGACGGGGAAGGATGCGATCCGGTTGAAACTATCGGCAAGCGCGGGGCTGGCGAGCAGCGCCAAAGCAGAAGCGGCAGTAAGCAGAGGTGCGGTCATGGTTTTCCCTCAAGACAACTTGAGGAAGGCATTAGGGGCGCTTTGTAACGCCGACATGTCGGGCATGTGACATGTCGGCAACAAAGGTGGCGCGCCCCCGCCCCCGCGCGTTACAACTTGACCCAGGCGCTGTTTTGTTTGGAGGATTCCACGCAGGCCTCGATAAAGGCCATGCCTTTGATCCCGTCGTCGATGGTGGGATAGGTGACCGCCGGATCGAGCGCGCTGTTATCGCGGAAGGCTTCGATGGCTTGGGCGGCTTCGGTATAGATGGTGGCGAAGGCTTCGATATAGCCTTCGGGATGGCCCGATGGCACACGCGTCACCCGCGCCGCCGCAGCGCCTGCGCCGACCCCGCCACGGGTGATCAGCTGCTTCGGCTCGCCCAGTTTGGTCAGCCACAGATAGGTGGGATCGGCTTGCACCCATTCGATACCCGCTTTGGTGCCGTAGACGCGGACCTTCAGGCCGTTTTCATGGCCCAAGGCCACTTGGCTGCACCATAACATGCCTTTCGCGCCGCCGTCGAAGCGCAGCATGACATGGGCATTGTCGTCCAACCTTCGCCCTGCGACAAAGCTGTCGATATCGGCGCAAAGTTCGACCGCGCTCAGGCCGGAAATGAAGCAGCCCAGATTATAGGCATGGGTGCCGATATCGCCGGTCGATCCGCCCGCCCCCGATTGGGCCGGATCGGTGCGCCACAGCGCTTGCTTAGCGCCTTGCTGTTCGATCGGTTCGGCCAGCCAGTCCTGCGGATATTCCATCTGCACCAAGCGGATATCGCCCAAAACGCCGCTTTGGACCAATTCGCGCGCATGGCGCACCATCGGATAGCCGGTGTAATTATGGGTCAGCACGAACAAGGCATTGGCCCGATCCGCGATTTCCTTCAACGCCTGCGCATCCGCCAAACTGGAGGTGACGGGCTTGTCGCAGATCACATGGATGCCGCGTTCCAAGAAGGCCTTGGCAGCGGGGTAATGCACATGGTTGGGGGTGACGATTGCGACCGCTTCGATCCCGTCGGGGCGGGCGGCTTCGGCGGCAGCCATTTCCTCGAAACTGCCATAGCACCGGTCGCGCTCAAGGCCCAGTTCCAGCCCCGATGCGACGGATTTTTCGGCCGTGGACGACAAGGCGCCTGCCACCAGTTCAAAGCGGTTGTCCAGCCGCGCAGCCATGCGATGCACGCCGCCGATAAAGGCGCCCGCGCCGCCGCCGACCATGCCTAGCCGGATGCGCTTATGGACGTGATCCGTGGTTTTTCCTTCGATGCTCATGACTTACCTCATATGCCCAACATGCGGCGATTGGCGGCTTGATCGGCACTGCCCGCCGCGAAATCGTCGAATGCCTTTTCCGTCACGCGAATGATATGGGATCGGACGAATTCCGCCCCCTCGCGCGCGCCGTCTTCGGGATGCTTCAAGGCGCATTCCCATTCGACCACGGCCCAGCCGTCGAAATCATTGGCGGCAAGCTTGGAGAAGATGGCCCCGAAATCCACCTGACCATCGCCCGGCGAGCGGAACCGCCCCGCGCGATTGACCCAAGGCTGGAAGCCGCCATAGACGCCCTGCCGCCCCGTCGGATTGAACTCGGCATCCTTGACGTGGAACATCTTGATGCGGTCTTTGTAGATGTCGATATGATCCAGATAATCCAGACATTGCAGCACGTAATGCGAGGGATCGAACAGCATATTGGCACGGGGATGCTGGTTCACGCGGTCCAGAAACATCTCGAAGCTGACGCCGTCGTGCAGATCTTCACCGGGGTGGATTTCATAGCAGATATCGACGCCTTGCTCATCGGCGTAATCCAGCAAGGGCGTCCAGCGGCGGGCCAATTCGTCGAATGCCGTTTCGACCAACCCCGCCGGACGCTGCGGCCAAGGATAGATATAGGGCCAAGCAAGCGCGCCCGAAAAGGTCACATGGCCCTTCAATCCCATATTGCCCGATGCCTTCAGCGCCGCGCGCATCTGATCCACCGCCCAAGCCTGACGCGCCTTGGGATTGCCGCGCATTTCCGGCACGGTGAAGCCATCGAAGGCTTCGTCATAAGCGGGGTGAACCGCGATCAGCTGGCCCTGCAAATGGGTGGACAGCTCGGTCACCTCGACGCCGTTCTGACGGGCGACCCCGACGAATTCGTCGCAGTAATCCTTTGACTCCGCCGCCAGTTTCAGGTCGATCAACTGCGAGGCCCAGCTGGGCACCTGCACCCCCACATAGCCGATCCCCGCCGCCCATTTGGTGATGGAATCCCATGAGTTGAACGGGGCGACGTCGCTGGCGAATTGGCCCAGAAACAGGGCCGGTCCTTTGATCGTTTTCACAACAAATCCTCCGCTGATTGAACGGCAGGCAGGGGTAATCTCTGCTCACGCCATGAAGTTTGCCGAATGAAAGTCACAGCGCCAAGCCGCTTGCCTGATCGAAGACATGGATGCGCTCATGGTTGATCGTGGCGACGAAGGGCATGTCATGGGGCACCGGCGCTTCGGCATCGACCAAGGCGAGGATCGGATTTCCCATCACCTCGAAGGTGACATGCTTATGCGCGCCGGTGGGTTCGACCAATGTGGTGCGGCCTTGCAAGGAGACATCGCCCTGTCCGCGCAGTTCCAGATGTTCGGGGCGCAGGCCAAGGGTGATCTTCTGGCCGCTACTCACCCGCTTGGTCTGATCGATGCGCATCGCCGTGCCGTCGGCAAGGCGCGCGACCGGCCCCGCGCCATCGCCTTCGACCACACCCTCGATCAGGTTCATCGACGGCGAGCCGATGAAAGAGGCGACAAACAGATTGGCCGGCGTCTTATACAAGTCGAGCGGCGATCCCTGCTGTTCGATCCGGCCTTGGTTCAACACCACGACACGATCCGCCAAGGTCATCGCTTCGATCTGGTCATGGGTGACATAGATCGAGGTGGTCTTGACCTTCTGGTGCAAAGCCTTGATTTCGCTGCGCATCTGAACCCGCAGCTTGGCGTCCAGATTGGACAGCGGCTCGTCGAACAAAAAGACTGCCGGATTGCGGACCACCGCGCGGCCCATGGCGACCCGCTGACGCTGGCCGCCCGATAGCTGCGCGGGCTTGCGTTCCAGCAGCGGGCCAAGGTCCAGCATGCGCGCGGCTTCCGCCACCCGCTCGGCGATCACCGCTTTCGACTGGCCCGCGAGTTTGAGGTTGAAGCCCATATTCTCAGCCACGCTCATATGCGGATAAAGCGCATAGGATTGGAAGACCATGGCGATATTGCGCTCGCGCGGGGTCAGCTCGTTCACCAGCCGCTCGCCGATATGAATCTGGCCGTCGGTGATATCCTCAAGCCCCGCGATCATCCGCAACAGGGTGGACTTGCCACAGCCCGACGGCCCGACCAGCGCGATGAATTCACCATCGGCAATATCAAGGGAAATGCTATGGATGACCTCGTGCAGGCCGTAGGACTTCTTGATGTCTTGGAAGGCGACGGATGCCATGTGGTGCTCCTTGGTCAGTTCTTAACCGCGCCGGCCGTCAGGCCCGCAATGATGTGCTTCTGCGCGAGGAAGAAGACGATAATCGTCGGCAGGATGGTCAGGGTGATGAAGGCCAGAACCAATTGCCATTCGGTGCCGAATTCGCCGCGATAGACCATGATGCCCAAGGGCCATGGATATTTGCTTTCCGAATTCAGCATGATCAGCGGCAGGATATAGCTGTTCCAGCTGCCGACGAAGGACACGATGCCGACGGTGGCGATGATCGGGCGCGACAGCGGCAGCGAGACATGCCAGAAAAACCGCAGATAGCCGCAGCCATCGACAAAGGCGGCTTGGAACAGTTCTTCGGGCAGGTTGCGGAAGAAGTTGCGGAACAGCAGGATGCTCATGCCCAGACCGAAGGCCACCTGCGGCAGCACCACCCCCCAATAGGTGTCCAGCAGCCCCAGATCGCGGATGCGGATGAAAAGCGGCAGGATCGCGGTCGCGGCCGGAAACATCAGCCCCAGCAGGAAGTAGTTCAGCAGGTAATCCGATCCGAAGAACTTGATATGGGCGAAGGCGAAAGCCGCCATGCCCGAGACCACCAAGGTCAGAAAGACCGTCAGGATCGCGATGACGAAGGAGTTGAAGATCTGCAGCCAATAGCGCTTGCCGAACAGGATATCGCCGTAATTGTCCCACTGCCACTGATCGGGCAGACCGAACGGGTTCACCCGCAGATCCCCCAAAGTTTTGAACCCGCCAAGGGCCGTGGTCAGCAGCGGGGTCAACACCACGGCGGCCATCAGGATCAAGGACAGATACAAGGTGGTTTTGGATGTCGCGGATAGTCGCACGGAGCTGGATTGATCAGTCATGGCGCATGAAAATCCTTTTATATCCGAAAGCCAAAGTGACACAGATGACGAACAGGACCACGCCCACCGCACTGCCAAGGCCGACCTGCATCCGCATGACGCCATAGGTGTAGAGGAAGGTCACCATCGTCTGGGTGGAATTGGACGGGCCGCCTCCGGTCAGGGGCATGATCATGTCGAACAGCTGCAGCGAGCCAATCACCGCAAAGAAGACCGACAGGCGCAGTGTCGATCCCAGCATCGGCAGGGTCACATAGCGGAATTTCTGCCAGCCGGTCGCGCCGTCGATTTCCGCAGCCTCCAGCACGCTTTTATCGACCGATTGCAACCCCGCGATGAACAGCATCATGTGGAAGCCGAAATATTTCCAGACAATCACCGCCAGCACCGCATAGATCGCCAGATCTCTGTCGGCCAAGACATAGGGTGTCGCCACGCCGAAGAAGCCCGCAATGGCTGCGAATAGCCCGTAATCTCCGTCATAGACGAAGCGCCAGATCAAACCCGCCGCGACATCGGCCAAGACATAGGGCAGGAAGAAGATCAGGCGGAAGGCGACCACGCCCGGAATTTTATGCGCCAACATCATCGCCAGCCAGATCGCCAGCGGGATCTGCACGATCAGCGAGACGACAATGATCAGACCATTGTTGAACAAGGCCTTTGAAAAGGCCGAATTGTTGAACAGGATCTGGAAGTTGCCCAAACCGACATATTCGGTGGGCGTGCCATAGCCGTTCCATCTGTAAAGACTGTACCATGCCGCCTCGCCCATCGGCAGGATGACAAACAGTGTAAACAAAAGCAGCGCCGGCGGAAGAAAGACCAGCAAGGTCAGCGCGCGGTCATGGGCGACGGAGCTTTGTTTCTTTTTCTTCGCAGCCTTCGCAGGGCGCAGGGTGTTCTCGTTCAAGGCGGGGGAAATCTGGGTCATCGGATCGGGTATACCTGTCCTCCAAAGGGGCGAATGCCGCAGCCCTTGGACCGCGGCATTCTTTGGATATGCGATTAGCGAAGGTCCATCGCCTCTTGGATCTGATCGACCGCGTCTTGCGCGCTCATCTGACCCGACACCAGCTCGACCGAGACGTCATTGACCACGCGCCCGACGGAGGCCCCCAAAGTTTGGTCGAAATAATTCTGGTGCCATGTCGAGGCGCCCAAGGCCTGTGCGGATTGGGCCAGCAAAGGCTGCACCACGCCGCTTTCCGCCCCGACAGCGACCGGCAAGATCATGCCCGCTTCGGCCATTTTCTTCTCGTTTTCGGCATTGGTCAGGAAGGTGGCAAAGGCCAAGGCCTCGGGCGAGGCGTTCTTGGTCACTGCCCAAGCATTGATGCCGCCAAGGGTATCGGTGGTCTTGCCCGCGCCGCCTTCGACGGCAGGGAAGGCGAAGCGACCGATATTGTCCAGATCAAGCCCTTTGCCGTCGCCGGCATTCTTGGCCTGATTGGGGCCGACATTTTCGAAAGCAAGGATCATCGCCGCGCGGCCATCGCCAAAGACGCCCAAGGATTGCGGCCAGGTGGCCCCCAGATAGCCTGGTTGGAAGGGCTCAAGCGTGCCGAATTCGATCAGCTGCTCGCTGGCCTTGATGATCGCCGGATGGTTGAAGCCATCGCCTTGACCGGTGCGCGCGGCCTCGAAGACCTCTTGGCCGCCGTTGCGCATGACCAGATAGCTCCAGTAGAAATGGATCGGCCACTTCTCGCCGCCACCGCCCGCGATCGGCACGACGCCTGCCGCTTTCAGCGTCTTGACCGCCGCGCCCAGATCATCCCATGTCTTGATGGCTTCGGCATCCACACCGGCCTTGGCGAAAATTTCCTTGTTATAGAAGAAGCTGACAAGGCTGGATTTGTAGGGAATGGCCCAAGCCTTGTTGTCGAAGGTCAGGCTATTGACCGATGACGGCGTATAGGCGGCGCGCAATTTGCCACTCTCCGCATCGAATATCTCGGTCAGATCTTTGATGGCGCCGGTCTTGGATTGCTCTTCCAAGGTGCCGCCGCCCCAGCTGTAAAAGAAGTCCGGCACGTCATTGGACTGCAACAGCGTCGGTAGTTTGGCTTTGAAGGCTTCGTTTTCAAGAAACTGAAGCTGGACATCGACGCCAGGGTTCTTAGACTCGAAATCGGCGGCAATTTCCTCCCAGACGGCCACCGCTTTCGGGTCAAGCTCGACATGCATCCATTTCACGACCGTATCGGCAGCAACGCTGCCCGTCCCCATCGTGAAAGCCAATGCTGTCGTCAAGGCAAGCGACGTCAAGCCCCCGCCCCGTTCAGAGCGTGCGCGCATAAATGTCATGGATATTCCTCCCTTTGGGGGCATCCTCACCAATTATTCCCCAATGCGGATAAATTAGGACGAGGTTTTTTCATGCGTCAAGAATTTTCTCGGAAATCTTGCTGAAATTGGCAAAATACGCGCAAAACCATTGACAAGGCCATGGTGGCTTGGGCTATTAAATCCGTAATCCGAATAAAATACCCTCTAGCTGGATACGCTCGCGCATAATGAAAACCGCAGATCCCGAACTGATGCGAGCGATCAATCGCTTCACAATCTTGGACACCATCCGTCGCCATGGGCCTATTTCGCGCGTGGAAATCAGCGAAAGGACCATGCTTTCGACCACCACCGTATCGGCCATCACGGCCTTGCTGCTGGATGACGGCCTGATCCTGTCCAAGCATTTGGGGGATATTCGCAATGATGCCGCCCGCGGCCGCCCCCGCGTGATGCTGGAAATAAACCCCCATGCCGCGCGGGTGGTGGGCACCAAGATCGCCGCCAATCGGATGGTATTCGCGGTCAGCGATTTCTGCGGCAATGTCTTGTCCACCCTAAGCCTGCCGATCCGCGTGGATCGCCAGCCGATCGGGGTCATCGCCGATCTGATCGAAGACGGCGTGCGCCGCTGCGTCGCCGATGCCCAGCTGTCGATCAGCGATATCGCCATGGTCTGTCTGGGCCTGCCCGGTGTCATCGAACACCGCACCGGCACCATCCGCACCAGCCCGATCCTGCGCGACACCGGCGTCGATTTCGCCCATGAAATGACCGCCCGCCTGGGATTGCGCACCATCATCGAAAGCGATGCCAATGCCGTCACCTTGGCGCATCACTGGTTTGGTCAGGCGCGCGACACATCGGATCTGGTCTTGATCACGCTGGAAAAAAGCATCGGTCTTGGCGTGCTTTACGACGGCAGCCTGTTCCGCGGCGCAGGCGGGTTAAGCCATAATCTGGGCGATCTGGCGCTAGGCCCCTATGCGCAAGGCCCGATCCGGCTTGCCTCGCAGGCGGGCGAAGATGCGATCCTCAGCGGTCACAGCGCCGATCCCGCCGCCACGGAAGCGATCCGCTTGGGTCATGGCATGGCATTGGCCTGCAAGCTGCTGGCAGAGGATGACCGGCAATTGCAAGCGGCCATAGCGCATGCGGGCAATGCCATCGGCATGGCTTTGGCCAATATCGTCACGCTGTTCGCGCCGCCCCGCGTGATCGTGGTGGGGTCCAGCTTGGCGCTTGGGGCCGCTTTCATCGACCCGATCAAATCGGCATTCCAGTCCTGCCTGCCGCCCTCGCTCGACGGGGTGGCCGAGCTGATCTTCGATCAATCCGACGATGATCTATGGGCGCGGGGCGCGGCTGCGGTGGCGCTGAACGCGCTTTATGAATCGCCATGGAATACGACGGGACCGTCTATTTAAGCCTAATTTCATACGAGGAGGATGAGATGAACAAGGTCGGCATCGGCATTATCGGCTGCGGAAATATCTCCAGCGCCTATCTCAAGGCCATGGCGTCATTCCCTATTTTGGACATCCGCGGCTTGGCCGACATGAACGAAGATGCCGCGAAAGCGAAGGCTGCGGAATTCGGGCTGAACGCCACCAGCATCGACGCGCTGCTGGCCGATCCGGACATCGAAATCATCGTGAACCTGACCATCCCCAAGGCCCATGTCGAGGTGGGCAAGCGGATCTTGGCGGCGGGCAAACATGCCTATTCGGAAAAGCCGCTCGGCATCACTTTCGCCGAAGGCAAGGCGCTGCATGATTTCGCCGCCCAAAAGGGTCTGCGGATCGGATCGGCCCCCGATACCTTTCTTGGCGGCAGCCATCAGACCGCGCGCCGCCTGATCGACGAAGGCGCTTTGGGTCTGCCGGTGGGCGGCACCGCCACCTTCATGTGCCCCGGCCATGAACGCTGGCATCCCAATCCCGATTTCTATTACGAAATCGGCGGTGGCCCGATGCTGGATATGGGCCCCTATTACATCACCGATCTGGTCAATCTGTTCGGCCCTGTGGCGAAGGTCGCAGGCTTTGCCTTCTCGCCGCGCCGCGAACGCATCATCACCAGCGCGCCGCGCAACGGGGCCACGATCCCCGTCCATGTCGCCACCCATGTCGCGGGGGCGATGGCCTTTGAGAACGGCGCCGTGGTGCAAATCGGCATGAGCTTCGATGTGGCCGGACATAAGCATGTGCCGCTCGAACTTTATGGCACCGAAGGCACGCTGATCGTGCCCGACCCGAACTTCTTCGGCGGCGATGTCGAATATCTGAAAAAGGGCGGCACCTTCGAGGTCTGCGAGACCACCGCCCCCTATGCGGATGGCAATTACCGCTCGCTCGGGGTGGCCGATATGGCCCATGCGATCCGCTCGAACCGGCCGCATCGGGCCAATGGCGATCTGGCCCTGCATGTTCTGGAAGTGATGGAAGCCTTCCAAACCGCTTCGGATGAGGGGCGCGCCATCGTCATCACCACTCGCGTTGATCGTCCTGCTGCGCTGTCGCAGTCGCTGGTCGACAATGTTCTGGCCAAATAATTTGCAAAAGGAATTGACCATGCGTGAAGCGCTTATCGTCTGGGGCGGCTGGAGCGGGCACGAGCCGCAGCAATGTTCCGAAGTGGTGAAAGAGCTGTTGGAAGCCGAAGGATTCAAGGTCTATGTCGAAAATTCGACCGAAGCCTTTGCCGACCCGTCGATCCACGATCTGAGCCTGATCGTGCCAATCATCACCATGTCCAAGATCGAGAAGGAAGAAATCAAGAACCTGACCGCCGCGGTCGAGGCGGGCGTGGGTCTGGCGGGCTATCACGGCGGCGCGGGCGACAGCTTCCGCGATTGCGTCGAATACCAATTCATGATCGGCGGCCAATGGGTCGCCCATCCGGGCAATATCATCGACTATACCGTCAATATCACCCGCCCCGATGACCCGATCATGGCCGGTATCGGCGATTTCCCTTATACTTCCGAACAATATTACATGCATGTCGACCCCTCGAACGAGGTCTTGGCGACCACGACCTTCACGGGGGATCATGCGTCTTGGATCGACGGGGTGGTGATGCCGGTGGCGTGGAAACGCCGTCACGGTCAGGGCCGCGTGTTCTATTCCGCGCTGGGGCATCAGGCGAAGGAATTTTCCGTGCCGCAGATGCGAGAAATCTATCGCCGTGGCGCGCTGTGGGCCGCACGCTAACGGCAGGATTTCAGGCACGAGCGCGTCGCTGTCGGCCCTTATGAAACCTAACGTATTGGCCCGAGGGAGCGGATGATACCGTCCCTCCTTTGGGCCACGCCAGACTCACGCCGTATTTGTGACAACGCGACCCGTGCTCGGCGCAGGACTGCCGCATGATGGCCAATGTCTCCTACCCCTCCCAATACGTCTTACCCTTGGCGCCTTGAGCAGAAGGGACGCGTTTCGGCGCGTTCAATTGCCGCAAATTTTCCCCAGCCACCAAGATGCAGGGAAATCGCGACGTCTTATCATCAAACACCTTTGATCCAAGGACGTTCGGGACTTCTGCCTGACGTCCCGTTTCGCCAAGATGAAGCCTCGCGTCAGAAAAGGTCCCTGCATGTTATCTTTCCCTCTCTCGCTTTCCCCCGCGCAGCGTCGACTTGTCATGGCCCTGTCGGGGTCCGGCTTTGCGCTTGCGCTTTATGGCATGGTGGAATGGATGGCGCCGCTTGAAAGCCCGCTCTGGGCTGTGTCGCTGCTTGGCGCGCTTGCGGTTACGGCGCTTGGCTGCCTGACGCTTCTGGCGATGGTTCCGCCCCTTTGGGCCATGGCGGCTGCTGTGGCGCATGGGGCCTTGGCCTTTCTGCTGATCGCTTTTTCGAACGGCGCGGGCGTGGCCGAACTGGGCAGTCTCGACAATAGTCAGACCGCATTTCTGGGCTTCGTGATCTTCGCGACCCTGCCGCTTCCCTTTGTCGTCGCGGCCCATCGGGGCGATTGGAAAAGCTATACCCACCTGTTCCACAGCAGTTGGCATATGCTGCTGATCTGGTGCATGGGGCTGATCTTCACGCTGCTGGCATGGGGGGTGGTCTTTGGCGGCGGGGCCCTGTTGGATCTGGTGGGCCTGCCGATCCTCGACACCTTGATGGAACGCGAATGGGCTGTCTGCATGCTGACCGGCCTGATGCTGGGGCTGGGCGGGGCGGTGGCGGCCGAACTGCAGATGGCGCGTCCGGGCCGCGAGATCCTGCGGCTTTTGCGGCTGCTGGCCCTGCCCTTCTTGGCCGTGCTGGTGATCTTTCTGGTCGCCCTGCCGTTTCGCGGCGTCAACGCTCTGGCGATTTCGCTGACGCTGCTGACGTCCTGGAGCGTGATGGTCGCAGCAACCCTTGTCAGCGCCATTCTGGATTCCAATGACACCGATGCAAGCCAAGCCCCGGCCTTGCGCTGGGGCGCGCGCGCGATCTGCCTGATCATGGTGCCGATGGCGGGGCTGGCGGTTTGGGCGATATCGATACGCGTGGCCGCCTATGGCTTCACGCCCGAACGCGTCGTCGTCCTGACCTTGGCGCTGATCGCGGCCGGCTATGCCGCCTGTTATATGATCGCCCTTGTCACGCGTTGGAACGGCCATTGGATGGGCGGCATTCGTCAGGGCAATGTGACCATGGCCACCGCACTGATCCTTTTGTCGGTCCTTTGGGTCGCGGGGATCTATTCGCCCGAGGCCATCGGCACCAAAAGCCAGCTCGCCCGCTACGAAAAGGGCGAGATCACGCTCGACGACCTGCCGATCCGCGATTTGGCACGCGGCTGGGGCAAGGCCGGTCGCGACGGGCTAGAGGCGCTGCGCGCCCGCCATGCGGATGATCCGGAAATTCTGGCCAAACTCAACCAATCCTACACTGCCACAACCGCGCCTTGGGACGCGCCCTCGCCCGATCAGGTGGAGGATGAGTTGGCGGGGCAGATCCTGCTGCAAAACCTGCGCAAAGATGTGGCGCAACACTTGACGATCCTGCCCGCGGACCACCCCGAGGCCAAGGATTTCGTGCAGAAAATGATCACCAGCGTCAGGGAATTGCAGGTCCTTCTGGCCGCCTGCGAAGAGCGCACGCCGGACGGGAATAAGGGCTGTGTCGCCGTTTTGGGCGATTTCACCAGCCAAAGCGCGGGCGCCGAGGCGATGATCCTGACGGCGGGCCAGGCAGCGCAAGTCGCAGGCTGGAGCCAAACCGACGCCAAGGACAAATGGATCCGCATGGCGCTGATCTGGGACAATTATGCCGCCGATATGCCCGCGTCGATCGACAAAATCCATCGCAACGGGCCGGAAATCCGCCCCTCGGGTCTGCAACGGTTGGAATTGGATATGGGTGGCGTGATCTTCAAACCGAACCTGTGACAGAAGGTGCGGCCCCTCTGGCTTCGGCCGAGGGACTGCACCACGATCTCATCATTTTAGAACAATGTTCAAAAATGAGATTGACGCGAAAAACGTAATACATCAATTAATGAACGCCGTTCCATAACTCGCGAGTCGGATTTTCCAATGCCCCAGACACCGCATATCCCCGCCGCTCACCCCTCAGGACTTCGGGCCGGACTTCGGATCAAGGGGACCGGACGCTATCTGCCGCGCCGCCGCCTGCTGTCCAGCGAAATCGATGCCCGTTTGGGCTGGCCTAAGGGCGAGATCGAAGCCCGCTTCGGCATCACGTCGCGCCATGTCGCCGAGGGCGATGAAACCAGCTCGACAATGGCGGCGCTTGCCGCGACGGACGCGCTGCAAGCGGCCGGGATCACGGCCACGGATTTGGATCTGATCATCGGCGCCTGCGGTGTGATGGAACAGGCGATCCCGTCCACCGCGACCTTGGTGCAGGCCAAGCTGGGGCTGGGGCGCTCGGGGATCGGGGCCTATGACATCAATGCGACCTGCCTCAGCTTCATCCAAGCGCTTGATCTGGCGGCGCTGAAAATCGCTTCCGGCCGTGCCAAGAATATCTTGATATTTTCCGCAGATATCGCCTCGGTGGGGCTTGATTGGACGCGTCCCGAAGTGGCCAGCATCTTCGGCGACGGGGCGGCTGCGGTGGTCTGCACCGCCGATGGCGAGGGTCTGCTTGCCAGCCGCTTCGAGACCTATGCCGAAGGGTCGCAAGCCTGCGTTCTGGCAGGCGGTGGCACGCGGATCACCGCCGCGATCGATCCCGAAGCGGCGCGGCGCGCGTCCTTTTTCCAGATGGATGGGGCGCTTGCCTATCGCGTGGCCGCCCGCCGCATGCCGCGTTTCCTGATTTCGCTGCTGCAAGAGGCAGGCATCTCGCCGCAGGATCTGCACAGCGTCATCCCGCATCAAGCCAGCGCGCAGGGGCTTGACCATAGCGCCGCGCGTCTGGGCATTGCGGGCGACAAGATCATCCAGACCTTCGCGCGTTTCGGCAATCAGATCGCGACATCCATCCCCACCGCCTTGCATGAGGCGATCATCACGGGCCGTCTGCAGCGCGGCGATTTGGCCCTGCTGATCGGCACCTCGGCGGGGATATCGCTGGGCGGCGCGGTGGTCCGCTACTGATGGCGCGGGTCTTTGTCACCGGTGCGACGGGCTGTCTGGGCCATCGCCTCACGCTGGACCTTTTGGCCAATGGCCATGAGGTGACCGCCCTTATCCGCGACGAGGCCGCCGCTGAAACGATCCGTCAGGCGGGGGCGCACCTGCTGAAAGGCGATATCCGTCAAGGCATTACACCCCAAGACCTGCAAGGCATCGATCAGCTGCATCATTGCGCCGCCCTGTCATCGGCTTGGGGGCGGGCCGATGATTTCCGGCAGATCAATGTGCAAGCGACCGCGATGCTGTTGGATCAGGCGCGCAAGGCAGGCGTCGGCACATTCCTCTTCGCCTCGTCGCCCAGCATCTATGCCGATGGCACCGACCGGATCAATGTGAGCGAAGACGCCCCCCTGCCCGCCCATATGCCAAGCCCCTATGCGCGGTCGAAATTCGAGGCCGAACAGCTGGTGTTAAAGGCCGATGATCCGCAGGCCATGCGCTGCATCAGCCTGCGCCCGCGGGCGGTCTATGGGCGGGGGGATCGCTCGCTTTTGCCGCGCCTTCTGGCGGCGATCCGGCGCGGGCGCGTGCCGATGATCGAAGGCGGACGCGCCCTGATCGATCTGACCCATGTGTCGGACGCCGCCCATGCCTTTGTCTTGGCAGGACAAGCCCGCAGCGGCGGGCTGGCCTATAACATCACCTCGGGCGAGGTTTACCGCCTTGATCAGATCATCGACATCATTTGCCAGCGCGCCGGACAGGCGCCGCGGCGGGTGGATATCTCTTATACCAAAGCGATGGCGATCGCCAAAACGCTAGAGGCAGTCCACCGCATCTTCGCCCCCGCGCGCGAGCCTGCGCTCAGCCGTCAGGTCGTGTCATCCTTGGGGCGCAGCCTGACGCTAGACATCACCGCCGCCGCCACCGATCTGGGCTATGTGCCACGCATGCCCCTATCCCAAGGGATCGAGGATTATGCCGATGTCTGGTAAAACCCTCCTGACCCTTGACCTGCTGCATATGGGCCATTGCGTCGCGCCCATGGCCATGACGGCGCAAGGCGCCCCGTGGCGCTTGGGCCGCTTTCCGGCGGGCGCGGCGCTGATCCGCCATCCGCGCCACGGCACCATCCTGTTCGATACCGGCTATGGCCAAAGCTTTTTCGACGCGACCCACGCCCTGCCCGAGCGGGTCTATCGCTGGCTGACCCCCGTGCGCCTGCCCAAAGCGCAAGGCCTGAGCCACCACCTGCAGCGCCATGGCCTGACCGCCCCCGACAAGGTGATCCTGTCGCATCTGCATGCCGATCACGTGGCGGGACTGTTCGATCTGCCCCAGCCGCTGCCCGCGATCATCACCTCGGCGCAGGCCAAGGCGGGACTGGAGGCGGGGCGGATCGCCAGCCTGAAAGCCGGTTGCCCGCGCTTGCTGCGTGATGGCTTGCGCCGCCAGCCGATGGAGCTGATCGAAGACCACCCGCTGATCACGCTTCAAGCCGATGAGCTGGGGGCGTTTCGCACCGGGCGCGATCTGCTGGGCGATCGATCCATGCTGGCCGTGCCTTTGCCCGGTCACGGTCAGGGACAATTCGGCCTTTATCTGCCCGATCTGACCGACGGCCCCGCCTTCCTGATCGCCGATGCCGCATGGAGCTTGGCGGCCCTGCGCGACAACCGCCCGCCGCCGCGCACCACCTTGAAGCGTTTGGGTGATGCCGCCGCCTATCTCGATACCTTTTCGAAGCTTTGCGCGCTGCATCACCTGCGCCCCGCGTTGCGGCTGATCGCCTCGCATTGCGCTGAAACCTTCCCCGAACAGGGCTAGATCATGAATCCCTTCTCCGTCTTCCTGCAATCACGCTATAATTTCGCGCTCAGCCGTCAGAAGATCGATCTGCTGCAACAGAAGGGCTTTGCTCATCTGCGGCGCAATATCATGCCAAAATCGCCCTTCTATGCCGCCTTCGCCGACCAACCCTTCGCGGCATGGCCGGTGATCAACAAGGCGAGGATGATGGAGGATTTCACCGCCATCAATACCGCAGGGCTGGACCGCGAGCGTGCCTTGCAGATCGCCCTACAGGCCGAGGTCAGCCGAGATTTTTCGCCCATGATCGGCAAGGTGGCCGTCGGGCTATCGACCGGAACATCGGGCCAGCGCGGGATTTTCGCCACCAATCGACGCGAGCGCGGGCTTTGGGCGGCACTGATGCTGGGCCGTTTCATCCCGTCGATGTTAAAGCGCCAGCGCGTGGCGTTTTTCCTGCGCGCCAATAACCGGCTTTACGAAAGCCTGTCGAACCCGCTGATCGAGTTCCACTTCTACGACCTGCTCACCCCTTTCGAGACCCATCTGGAGACAGTGGAACAGCAGGATCCGACCGTGCTGATCGCGCCCGCGCAGATTTTGGGGCTGCTGGCCCAAGCCCAGCTTTCGGGCAAGGTGACGCTGCAACCCGAGGTGGTGATTTCGGTGGCCGAGGTCGCCAGCCCAGAGGATGCGGCGCTGATCCGGCAGGCGTTCGGCAAGCCGCTTGATCAGGTCTATCAATGCACCGAAGGCGTCTTGGGCATGACCTGTCTTGCGGGCAACCTGCATCTGAACGAAAGCCATCTGCATATCGAACGCGAGGTAATCGATCCGGTTTCGGGGGCATTCGTGCCGATCATCACCGATCTGACCCGAGAAACCCAGCCGATCATCCGCTATCGGCTGGATGATGTGCTGATCCCCGATCCCGAGCCCTGCCCCTGTGGCTGCAATCGCCAAAGGCTGCTGCGGATCGAGGGGCGCTGCGACGACATTCTGTATTGGCGTGGTCAGCATGGCGGGCTGCGGATGATCCCGTCGGATGCGATCCGCCAAGCCATTGCCAATGCGCCGGTCCCGATCCGCGACTACCGCGCCGCGCAATACGGGCCCGACCGCCTGTGCCTGACGCTCGATAGCGACCACCCCGATGCCGAACGCGCCGTAAGCCTTGGCATCGCGACCCAAGCGCAGGCCTTGGCGGCGCTGCCCCCGCGGCTGGAATTCAGCCGTGGCCTGCCGCTGATCCCCGATCACAAACGCCGCCGTGTCATCAACCACCACCCCTTGCGCCAGATGGCAGAGGTGATGCCATGAAGGCCGCGGAATCCGTATCCATCCCGCTCTGGCACAGATTTGGGGCGATGCTGCTGGGCTGGGGCAGCGTGGGCGTGGTCTATGGCATTTCGGCACAACGCCCCGTCGAGCAGGCGCATCTCTTGCCCCCCGGCCCGATCGATCTGTGGTTCGCCTTCGATCCGGCGGGCATCTGGCTTTATCTCTCGTTCTTCCTGCTAGTGCCCTTGGCCTATCTTGCCTGCGCCCCCGCGCGGTTGAGGGGGTTGACCCAAGCGATGATCCTTTCTGCCTTGGGCGCGGGGCTGGTCTTTGCGGTCTATCCCACCACCATGACCTTCCCCGAAGTCACGGGCTCCAGTCTAAGCGTGCGGACCCTGAACCTGTTGATCCGCGTCGATACTCTGGTCAATTGCCTGCCCTCGCTGCATGTGGCGCTTAGCATTCTGGCCTTCGGTGCCCTTTTCAATTTTGCACGGCCATGGTGGACTATGGCCTTGGCGGTCTGGGTCTTGGCGATCACCGCATCCATCCTGCAGCTGCATCGCCACCAATTCGTCGATCTGGTCGCAGGCGCCATTCTGGCGGTCATCGCCTGCGTGATCTCTGGTCTGATCACCAGTTGGAGCGCGCGCAAATCCCCCCCCGCCCAAGCATGATGGGCGCTGTCCCCTATCACCCTTTTGCAGGCCCGCGGTGGCGGCCTTCTGCCTGCTGATCATCTTTGGCGCCGCCTATGGCGGCCTTGGCATGATCCTGTTGGTTGCAGCCTTCATGCTACGGCGCAACCGCAAAACGGCCGCCTAGCGCCATGGCGATGTGACCAGTCATCGGGCTGCCCCCATATCCGCCGGATCGCGCAGTGATTCATTTCGCGGATTTCGGGCCGGACCATATTCCCGTGCCTTGTTGATGACGCGCGCGGGGGATATCGGCATCACGCTGAGGAACCTTCGTTATCTGTCAGCGTTTTAGAAGATCATTCTTCATGCTTTAGGCTCCGACAGATGACCACGCCCCAGATTGCGGCCTTCACCATCATCCTCGGGATGATGGCGCTCTTTATCCATGGCCGGTTACGCTATGATGTGGTGGCGATGCTTGCCTTGGCGGCCTCGGTGGTGACGGGGATCGTCGCCCCCAAGGATGCCTTCACCGGTTTCAGTGATGATATCGTCATCATCGTTGCCAGCGCACTGGTGGCCAGCGCGGCGATATCGCGTTCGGAACTGATTGAGGTGGTGCTGCGCTGGCTGGTGCGAAGATTGTCGCGCTATCGGGGCCAACTTGTTGTTTTGGTCGGTTCCGTGACATTGCTTTCGGCTTTGATCAAGAACATCGGCGCGCTGGCGATGATGATGCCTGCGGCGCTGATGATGGCGAAGAAATCCGGCAAGTCGCCCTCGCTGTATCTGATGCCGATGGCATTTGGCTCGCTGCTGGGCGGGCTTATCACTCTGGTCGGAACCTCGCCGAATATCATCGTCAGTCAACTCCGCGAACAGATGACCGGCGCGCCCTTTCGCATGTTGGACTATGCCCCCGTCGGCTTGGGATTATCCATTGTCGGCGTGACATTTCTGGTCTTTGCCTCGCGCTTCCTGCTGCCCTCGGACCGCCGCGCCACCGCCTCTTTGGGCGAGGCCCTCAATATCACCGACTATAATACCGAGGCCCGCGTGCCGCAGGATGCGGTGATCGCTGATAAAATGATCGGTGAATTCCTAAGCCTGGCGGCGGGGGAAGTCACCATAACGGGCGTGATCCGCGATGGAAAGCGGCGCGCGATCACGCTGTCGGATTCAAAGATCGCGGTGGGGGATATCCTGCAACTTCGGGGCCAGCCCGACAGCTTGGAACGCGCGGTCACCAAGGCGGGACTCATCCTTGCGCGACAAAACCGCCCGTCCCGATCCGACACCCCCGAGGGCAAGATCGGCGTGATCGAAGCCGTCATGAAGGGGAATTCCGTGCTGATCGGCCAAAGCGTTGCGCAGGCCCGTCTCTTCGATCAGCATGGCGTCAATCTGATCGCCCTTTCCCGCTCGGGGCAAAGAATGACCGATCGTTTGGCACAGACGGTGCTGGCTCCGGGCGATGTGATGCTGTTGCAGGGCCCGATCGCGCAGCTTGCGGACCGGATGCAGGCGCTTGGTCTACTGCCGCTGGCCGAGCGCGAGTTGCGACTGGGCTCGGTGCGCCGTGACATCCTGCCGGTGGTTATCCTTGCTGTGGCCATGGGCGCGACTGCCTTTGGTCTGGTGCCGGTCGCAATCGCTTTCTCCGGCGCGGCTTTGGCGATGATCCTAAGCGGCGCGATCAGCCTTGAAGCCGCTTATGATGCGATCGAATGGCCGCTTTTGGTGATGTTGGGCGCCTTGATCCCCGTCAGTGGCGCCATGCAGACCACCGGCGGGACCGAACTGATCGCAGAGGCCCTTTCGGCCATGGCAACCGGATTGCCCGCCTGGGGGGCGGTGATGCTGATCATGACCGCGGCCATGGCGGTGACCCCCTTTCTCAACAATGCCGCCACCGTGCTGGTGATGGCCCCGATCGCGGTCCTTTTCGCCGAACGGCTGGGTCATTCGCCGGATGCCTATCTGATGGCGGTTGCTGTGGGGGCGGGATGCGATTTTCTGACCCCGATCGGCCATCAGTGCAACACCTTGGTCCTTGGTCCAGGGGGCTATCGGTTCGGCGATTACGCAAGACTCGGCGCGCCGCTCTCGCTTTTGGTGCTGATGGTCGGGGTGCCGCTGATACTATTCACTTGGCCGGTTTGACAACCGATGGGTGCGGCGGGCGCGGCGGCTAGGCGCTGCGCCCATAGCCGACATATGACCGTTGCGCCGCGTCTGCCGCGATTTTCCTCCCGCATTGCAGGCTTTGATCCCCGTGATTGCATGGGCCCCTCTGACCCAATCTGCGTCATGGCCGCGATCCGCCGGAAATATGTGGTCTTGGGGCCTGAGGCCAGCATAGCCGCAGCATAAGCCTCTTTGACATTTCGATTTTTCGGTGTCTAGCTTGAGGCCATTTCAAAAACGCAGGTATATCGTGTCACCCAAACGTCCGACATTGGAGGATGTCGCCAGAGTCGCCGGCCTCTCGCGCGCCACCGTCTCTTTGGTTATCCGCAATTCCCCCTTGGTCGCGGAAAAAACGCGGGCGAAGGTCGAACAGATCATGGCCGATCTTGATTATGTGCGCGATATCGGCGCGGCGCGGCTGCGCAATAACAGCAGCCATACCATCGGCGTGATTGTCCCGAATCTGGTGAACTCTTTCTTCACCGAATTTCTGGGCGGGATCGAACAGGTCATGGAACAGCATGACCGCGTGGTGCTTCTGGCCAATAGCATGGATGATCCCGTCCGGCAGAACGACATCTTGCATCGCTTTCGCGGACATGGGGTTGACGGGGTGATCCTGTGTCCCGCCCAAGGCACGGAAGCGGCCCTGCCCAGCCGCATCACCACTTGGGGGATGCCGGTGGTGCAGGCGCTGCGCGAAGTCGGCCAAGATCTGACCGATTACGCGGGGGCGGATTATCAGCAGGCGGTCTGTCTGGCGATGCAACATCTGGTCGAACAGGGTCACAAGCGGATCGCCTTTCTGTCGGTGCCTGCGCGCACATCGGCGCGGGTGGAACGGATGCTGGGCTTTGAACGTGCGCTGAGCCAAACTGGGGCAACCAATGCGGGGATCATCGATTGCGATCTGACATGGGAAGGGGCTGCCAACGCCGCCAGCGCCATCCTTGCCTTGCCCGACCGGCCGACGGCGGTTCTATGCTTCAACGATATTCTGGCGGCAGGGCTAATGACGGGGCTTAGACGCGCGGGCTGTATGCCGGGTGCGGATATGGCGGTGGTCGGTCTGGACGATCTGCCGCTGAGCCCGCTGACCTATCCCGCCCTCAGCAGCGTCGCGGTCGAACCGGTCCAGATCGGCAACAACGCCGCGCGGCTTTTGCACCGCCGCCTGAACGACAATGCGGCATCGGTGCAGCGGTTCATTATCCAGCCTCGGCTGATCGTGCGGGAGAGTTCTGCAAAAGTTTAAGGTGGCAATCTGGTTGACATCCCTGTTCTTCACGATTTAGATCGTTCTATATTACAGAATGGCGCATCGTCGGGGAGGATAGATGTATCAATTCAACTTCAATCCAGTGTTTGAGAATCTGGATATGCTTCTTTACGGAGCATGGTTGACCGTGCAGCTGTCGTTCTGGGCGATGGTGCTGGGGCTTGTGCTTTCCATTCTGGGCGCTGTGGCGAAAACCTCGGGGATTAAACCCTTGCGCTGGCTGGTGGATTGCTATGTGGAAATCATCCGCAACACGCCGTTCCTGATCCAGATCTTCTTCATCTTCTTCGGCCTGCCCGCCGTGGGCCTAAGCATGTCGCCCAATACCGCCGCTTTGGTGGCTTTGGTGGTGAATGTGGGGGCCTATGGCACGGAAATCATTCGGGCGGGGATCGAATCCGTTCCGAACGGCCAGATCGAAGCCGGTCGTGCGCTGGCTTTGTCGCGGGTGCAGATCCTGCGCTATGTGATTTTGAAGCCCGCGCTGCGCAATATCTATCCCTCGCTGACCAGCCAGTTCATCTATCTGATGCTGACCTCAAGCGTGGTTTCGGTGATTTCGGCCAATGATCTGGCATCTGCGGGGGCCGATCTGAACGCGCGCACCTTCGCCAGTTTTGAAATCTACCTCACCTTGACGGTGATGTATTTCCTGCTGGCCTTCGGCTTCTCGCGCTTCTTCGCGCTGCTGCGCCGCATGTTCTTCAACTATCCTGCGAGCCGTTGATATGATCCGTGAATTTTCCGCTTTAGACATCTGGTTCATCGTCAGCGCCATCCGCTGGACGCTTATCCTGTCACTGGTCGCTTTTGCAGGCGGCGCCATCGGCGGGATCATCATCGCCTTGGCGCGCACCTCGGCAAAGCCGCTGCTGCGCCGCCTAAGCACCGGCTATATCGAAGTTTTCCAAGGCACACCGCTGTTGATGCAGATGTTTTTGGTCTATTTCGGTCTGGCGGTGATGGGGGTTGCCATCAATCCGCTGCTGGCGGCGGCGCTTGCCCTGACCCTGCATGCCAGCGCCTATCTGGGCGAAATCTGGCGCGGCGCGATCGAAGCGGTGCCGCAGGGCCAATCCGAAGCCGCCAATGCGCTGGCGCTGTCCTATCGCGACCGGATGCAGCATGTGGTGCTGCCGCAAGCGATGCGGGTGGCGACCGCGCCGACCGTGGGCTTCTTGGTGCAGCTGATCAAAGGCACTTCGCTGGCCTCGATCATCGGATTTACCGAACTGACCCGCGCGGGCCAGATCGTCAACAATGCGACCTTCCAGCCCTTCTTGGTCTTCGGCACGGTCGCCGCCCTTTACTTCATGCTGTGCTGGCCGCTGTCGCTTTTGGCGCGACGGATGGAAACCCGCATGCGTCGAGCCTTTAGCCGTTAATCATTCATAGTAGGGAGGAAACACTATGAAACCCACGCGTCGCCTTTTCGCCGGCCTATCCGCCGCAGCCTTGGTCATGGGCCTGAGCGCCCCTGCTTGGGCGGCTGACCTGAAAGCGCTGAAAGATGCTGGCACCGTCCGCATCGGCATGCTGGTCGATTTCCCGCCCTTCGGCGTGCTTGATGCTTCGGGCAAGCCCGACGGATATGATGCCGATGTCGCGAATGCTTTGGCCGAAAGCCTTGGCGTGAAAGCCCAAATCGTGCCGGTCACCGGTCCGAACCGCATTCCTTATCTGCTTTCGGGTCAGATCGACGTTCTGGTCGCATCGCTTGGCATCACCGCCGAACGCGCTGAACGGGTCAATTTCTCGACCCCCTATGCCGGTATCGCCATCGGCGTTTATGGCGGCAAGGATGTGGCCGTCACCGATGCGGCAGGCCTGTCGGGCAAGACCTTGGCCGTCGCCCGCGCCTCGACCCAAGATACCGGCGTGACCGCCGTGGCACCGAAAGATGCGGAAATCCGCCGTTTCGACGATGACGCAAGCGCGGTTCAGGCGCTGATGTCGGGTCAGGTGCAGACCATCGGCCTGTCCAACGTGGTCTTCTCGCAGATCTCGAAAGTCGCGGGCGACAAATTCGAGAAGAAGTTCGACCTGTCCAGCCAAGTGCAGGGCATCGCAGTCGCACCGGGCTCGGACGAGCTTTTGGCGGCGGTCAACGACTTCGTGGTCAAGGGTCGCAGCGATGGCACCTTGGACGGGTTGTACCAGAAATGGTTGGGCGAGCCGCTGCCCGAATTCGTCAAATCGGCCCAGTAAGTTCGGCCCAGTAGGCCCTGTGCAGTCAGGCCTTGGGCGGCCGTGAAACCGGCCGCCTTTTCTTAGGGGGAAAGATCATGAACCAACCCGCAATCACCATGCGCAATGTGAACAAGTTCTATCATGCCTATCATGCGCTGGTAGATATCGATCTGACGGTGTCTCCGGGTGAGAAGATCGTCATCTGCGGCCCGTCGGGATCGGGGAAATCGACCCTGATCCGCACGATCAACCAGCTGGAACCGATCCATTCGGGCGAAATCGTGGTCGATGGCGTGACCCTGACCCAAAGCAATCTGGCCAAGGTCCGTCAGGATGTCGGCATGGTGTTCCAGTCGTTCAATCTTTTCCCGCATATGACGGTGCTGGAAAACTGCGTTCTGGCCCCGATGAAAAGCCTGAAAGTCTCGCGCAGCGACGCCGAAGCGACCGCGCGGGCCTATCTGGAACGCGTGCGCATCCCCGAACAGGCGGATAAATACCCCGCCCAGCTTTCGGGTGGCCAGCAACAGCGCGTGGCGATCGCGCGCGCCTTGTGCATGAAGCCGCGCATCATGCTGTTCGACGAACCTACCTCCGCCCTTGATCCCGAAATGGTCAAAGAGGTGCTCGACACCATGATCGATCTGGCCAAGGAAGGCATGACCATGCTGTGCGTCACCCATGAAATGGACTTCGCCCGTGCGGTGGCCGATCGGGTGATCTTCATGGATCGCGGCAAGATCGTCGAAGAAAACGCGCCCGATGAATTCTTCGGCAATCCGCAGAACGAGCGCCTGAAGAACTTCTTGGGGCAGATCGCATGACCAAGCCGCTTGTCTTGGCAGTGGCCGAGCTGAAGCCTGCCGATATGGGCCAAAAGCTGCATGACAGCTACCGCGTCGTCAGCGATCCGGCCCAAGCGCGGGATGCGCAGATCGTGGTCACCTCTGGCGCGGTGGGGTTTTCCGCCGCCCAGATGCAACAGCTGCCCGATCTGCGACTGATCGCGGTCAATGGCGTCGGTGTCGATGCCGTCGATCTGGCCGAAGCCCGCCGCCGCGGCATTGCGATCACCACCACCCCCGATGTCCTGTCGATGAGCGTGGCGGAAATGGCCTTGGGTCTGGCCTTGGCCACGGGGCGGCGCATCGCGCAAGGCGATGCCTTCGTGCGCAGGGGCGATTGGGCCGCGGGCGGCAAACTCGCGCTCGGGCGCTCGGTGCTGACGCGCAAGGCGGGTATTTTGGGCTATGGCCGGATCGGGCGGCAATTGGCCGATCTGCTGCGCGGCATGGGGATGGAGGTCTTCTATACCGCGCGCAGCCCGAAATCCGACAGCCCCGACCAGTTCTGTCCTGATGCAACCAGCCTTGCCACAGCCTGCGATATCCTGTTCGTCACCGCGGCAGGCGGGGTGGAAACGCGCGGCCTTGTCGATGCTGCCGTCCTGCAAGCGCTAGGGCGTGACGGCATGGTGATCAATGTCGCGCGCGGCCCCGTTGTCGATGCGCAGGCTTTGGCCACGGCGCTGCAGCAGGGCGACATCGCGGGCGCGGGTCTGGATGTCTTCGATGACGAACCCAATGTGCCGCAAGCGCTGATCGATGCGCCCAATTGCGTTCTGGCCCCGCATATCGGTTCGGCCACCCAAGAGGCGCGGCGCGCCATGGCAAGCTTGGTTCTGGACAATATCGCGGCCTTTGTCGCAGGACGCCCCCTGCCCAGCCGTTTTGAGGGTTAAGATGAAATTTCTCTGCATCGGCGAGCCTTTGGCCGAATTCAACAATCAAGCCAGCGCCCCCTCGCAGTTCAACCGCAATGCAGGCGGCGATACGCTGAACACGGCGATCTATCTGGCGCGGTTGAGTGCGGCGCAAAGCGTGGGCTATCTGTCCCGCCTTGGCGACGATGCCATGAGCCTGTTCATCCGCGATTATATCGCCGCCGAGGGGCTGGTCGATCTGTCCCCGACAGAAGCGGGCGGGCGTCTGGGCCTGAGCTTCATTTCCACCGATGCGACGGGCGAACGCAGCTTTACCTATTGGCGCGATCAGTCGCCCGCGCGCCGCCTGTTCCAGACGGCCGATGAAATCGCTTTGCTGGATCAATGCGATGTGCTGTTCCTGTCCGGCATCACCCTTGCGATCCTGCATCCCGAAGGCCGCGCGCATTTGCTGGATGCCCTACGCAAGCGTCGCGATGAAGGCGCGCTGATCGTGCTGGACACCAATTACCGCCCGCGCCTCTGGCCCGATGCCAAAACCGCCGCCAAGGTTATCGGTGATGCCGCAGCTATCGCAGGTCTGGTGCTGCCCTCTTTGGATGATATGGGCGCGTGTTTCGATTGCCCCGATCCGCATCGGGCGATGCAGCTATTGCAATCGCTGACCGCGGCGGAAGTGGTGCTGACCACCGGTGGCGAGGCAGTTCTATACCGCGCCGCGGGAAGTGCCAGCTATGACGCTGTGCCCCTGCCGCCGAAAAAAGCCGCGACAGACACCACCGGCGCGGGCGATAGTTTCAACGCCGCATGGATGGTGTGCCGCGATCTGGGCTGGACGGTCGAAGATGCCATCGCACAGGCGGCGGCGCTGGCCGGTGAAGTGGTCTGCCACCGCGGCGCGATCATTCCCAAAGAGGCGATGATCGCTTTGAAAACGGCCTGATCCTTCCGGCCCTCATAGCAAAACGCATAGTTGACGGGCCGATCTTCGGCCCGTCGTTTTTGCCATGACCTGTCAGCCGATGGCGGGGAAATGCTGCGCTTGCGTCACATGGTGATGGATGCGCCCCGTGAAAAAGCGCGCCAGCACAGATTCCGTTTCCGCCCGCGATTCCTTGCGGATCGGATCGGCCAGGGCCCGTTCAAGCGTCGCCATATCGGGATAGGTGATCGACAAGATCAACGGATATTCCGGCGCGCCGTCATCACGGGTTTCGGCGAAAGCGACATCGACGCCAACCGCCCCCGGAAACCGGCGCCACGTCGGCACAAGTTCGGACAAAACCGCTTGGCGGAACGCCGCCTCTTGGCCCTCGTGGATGGTGCCGTCGAAAATCGCATAGCGGGAAATCATGGGGCTCTCCTTAGCGGCCGAAATAAGCACGGCCTTCGGGGTGAACCTAACCGCAAAGGGCATTGTGTCAAGTCATTCCCGCCGCATATCATGACGCCAACCTATTGGGATTATTGCTAGATATCACCCAATCAGCGGATCATTGCCTGCGGGCGGGTCAGCATGTCCGGCTGCAGGATTTCGTCCAGCTTCTCGCGCGGCAGCAGGCCTTTTTCGAGCACGATTTCATAGACGCCACGGCCCGACTGATGCGCTTCAATGGCGATGGCGGTGGCATTTTCATAACCGATATAGGGATTGAGCGCGGTAACGATGCCAATCGATTGCTCGACAATCCGGCGCAAGACATCGCGGTTGGCGGTGATGCCACGGATGCAGTTCACCTCAAGGGTGGCGCAGGCATGGGTCAGGTGGGAAATCGAGCGCGACATGCTGTAAAAGATGATCGGCTCGAAGGCGTTCAACTGCAGCTGCCCCGCTTCGGCGGCCATGGTGATGGTGATATCATTGCCGATCACTTCGAAGGCCACTTGGTTGACGACCTCGGGGATGACCGGATTGACCTTGCCCGGCATGATCGACGATCCCGCCTGACGCGCGGGCAGGTTGATTTCGTTGAACCCCGCGCGTGGCCCAGACGACAACAGACGCAGATCGTTACAGGTTTTCGACAGCTTCACCGCGACACGCTTCAACACGCCCGACAATTGGACGAAGGCGCCGCAATCTTGGGTCGCCTCGATCAGATCGGGGGCGGTGATCAGGTCGATGCCGATGATCGCGGACAGCTTTTCGCGCACCTTTTCGGCATAGGCGGGATGGGCGGTGATGCCGGTGCCAATCGCCGTCGCGCCCAGATTGATCTCGCGGATCAACTGCACCGCTTCGGTCAGACGCAGCGCATCTTCCGACAGCATCATCGCATAGGTGCCGAATTCCTGTCCCAATGTCATGGGCACCGCATCTTGCAATTGCGTGCGGCCCATCTTGAGGATATCGGCGAATTCCGTGGCCTTTTCTGCAAAAGCACTTTGCAGCGAGCGCATCGCGCCGATCAAATCCGCCACACCCGCTGCTGCCGCCAGCTTCAAGGCGGTCGGATAGACGTCATTGGTCGATTGGCTTAGGTTGACATGTTCATTGGGATGCAGATGGGTATAGTCGCCTTTCACATGGCCCATGAGTTCCAAGGCGCGATTGGCGATAACCTCATTGGCATTCATATTGGTGGAGGTGCCCGCCCCCCCTTGGATCAGATCGACCACGAATTGATCATGCAGCTTGCCTGCGCGGATGTCTTGGCAGGCGGCGATAATCGCCTCGCCCTTGGCCAGATCCAACAGGCCCAATTCCATATTCGCCTCGGCAGCGGCTTGCTTGATGGCGGCCAAAGCCTCGATCAAAGCGGGGGCGGTTGACAGGGCTTGGCCCGAAATCGGGAAGTTTTCGACCGCCCTCAGGGTATGAATGCCGAAATAGGCGGCAAAAGGCACATTTCGATTGCCAAGCAGGTCATGTTCGACCCGAAATTCCGATGTGTCGGCGAATGTGGTGGCACCAAGCATAACAACAGCCTCGTTGAGAGATATGCCGTCTACCTAGGGCGCGAGCGGCGATACGGCCAATGCTGTCAGCGACTGTATCTATTCCGGATTTGCATAGTTTGGCGCCTGCCAATAGCGGTCGATGATCGCTTTGGCCTTATTTCCATTGCGATAGAGGCGGATTTCCATCGGCAGTTCCGGCCCCACCACCTGCAACACCCCCTTGGCGATTTCGCCCGCCACCAAGGAGCGCGGCAGCCATGCCACCCCATGCCCTTCAAGGGCCATGAACTTCATCGCCTCGGCCATCGAACTTTCGTTGACATGCGCCGTCCAGGTGCGCGGCGCGCCGGATTGTTCCTGCGCCAACGCGGTCAGCAGCCCCAGAAATGATCCCTTCGAATATTGCAACAAAGGCAGGGGCCCCTTTTGCGCCCACAGCTGCAGCCCTGCCGGATCGGCGACCGCCACCAAAGCATCTTGGCCGACGCTTAGATAGGGAAAGCGCCGCGTGTCCAACGGCACCGGTATGCTGGGGTGGTGGAAGGTCGGCAAAAGATCGTAATCGCCATCGACCAAGGCCTGCAGGCAGACGGAATAGTTTTCCGGCAGCACTCTGGTTGACACCTCACCGATCTGCGCCTTCAACCGGTTCAGCCAATGCGGCAGAAAGGTCAGCGCCAAGCTGTGCAGCACGGTGATTTTCAATTCGGATTTGGATCGCTTCTTGCCGCTCAGATTGGCGCGGCTTTGATAGCTGAGGCGGACGATTTCTTCGGCGGTCGAGCGGAAGGCCAGCCCTTCGGTGGTCAGGGTGACGGGATAGGTGCTGCGGTTCAACAAATCCGCCCCCAGCCAGATCTCCAGCGCACGAATGCGCCTGCTAAAGGCCGATTGCGTCACATTCCGCGCTGCCGCAGAGCGCGAGAAATTCAGCGTCTCGCATAACGACAGGTAATCTTCCAGCCACTTCAATTCCATCAGGCTCACGCAGTCTTTAAGGATGGGGCAATCTGGTTGGGTCTTTCCCAATGCCTGCCATGATGGCGATTGGGTCAGATAAGGATCGGAAAGTAAAGCGATTGCCCCGATGGCAAATGATCCGTGACATTCGCATCCGTCCCGATCTAGCATCAAGCCACCGCTACAGATCCACCCTTTAACGAAGACGTGGTGAATATGGACAGTCCAGACCCCACTCCCCGCCGTCAAGGCAAGCCGATGGACCGCCGCCGCTTTTTGGCGGCCACAAGCGCATTGCCCTTGATCATCGGGCTGGGCCGCACGGCGGCCCATGCGGCCGAGACGCGGCCGTTTTCAACGCGCGTGATCCATTCCGGACATTCGCTGACCGATCCGATCGTGCCCGTGCTGGACGCCATGGTCGTAGCCGTGGGTAAGCAAGATGCGCGGGGCCGACAGAATGCGCGCTCCACCATCCCCGGCAGCCCGATGGAATGGCGCTGGGACCACCGTGTCGAACATGATCCCGATGCCCGCCATGATATCGCCGATTACGCGCTATTGGTGATCACCGAACGGGTGCCCTTGTCGAATACCGTCCCATGGCACCACTCCGGCGAGATGGCGCTGCGGTGGTTCACCCATGCTTGGACGATGGGCAACAAAGGCCAAGGTGCCGCGACCATCCTTTACGCCACTTGGGTCGATACCAACAGCGGGCCGGATTTCGAAAACCCCTATGGCGACCCCGAAGGCCATCTGCCGTTCCGCGAACGTTTGCCCTTGGAAATGGCGCAATGGCAGGCCATTGCCGATCAGGTCAATGCCCAACGCCCTGCGGGTTCCCCACCGATGCGCGTCATCCCCGGCCCGCTGATCATGGCCGCGGTCTATGATGCGATTGCGGCGGCTCAGGCGCCCGGCCTAAGCCGGATCGAAGACCTGTTCACCGATATGATCCACCTCAATCCGCAAGGCGCCTATCTGATCGCGCTTGCCCATCTTGCGGTGATCTACGGCACCGATCCGCGCAAGCTGACCAGCGGCTTGGGCGGCATCGCCACCCCCGCCCCCGCCACGGCAGACTGGATGAAGCAACTGGTCCATGAGGTGCTGCTGCATTATCCCGATGCGGGCTATTCGGGCGGCTCATAAGCTGATCGCCACATTGCCTTTGCCCGAAAACTTCCGCTGGCGGCGGCGAAAGATCAGGGCTCGATGACAAATTCCGGCGCATAGCTGACCGGAAAGTTCACCGAACGCGCAATGAAACAGACCGCGTGGATCTTGTGGTGCAGGGCTTCGGCAAGGCCAAGATCCGCCCCCGCGCGCAAGGTGATCTTCGGATGCAAGGTGGCCGCGGTAAACCGCCCCGCGCCGCCTTTTTCGACGATCGCTTCACCGACGGGACGATCCTCGTAGCCGGTCACCACGATATCGGACACCGCGGCATAATGCAGATACCACAGCATATGACAGGCCGAGAGCGCCGAGAGCAGCAAATCCTCGGGGTTCATCTTTGCCGGATCGCCGCCGAGCAGCGGGTCATTCGAACATTGCACCACCGCCTTGCCCGGCACCGCGATATCCCATGTGCGGTCATAGCCTTTGTAGCCAAACGTGCCTTGGCCGCGATTGCCGGTCCAGCGGATGAACGATGTATAGTTATGCGACATGAATGTTCCGATCCGGTTGAAAAAAGGTTAAGCGCCTATTGGGTCGGATCAGGACTTGCCCGCAAGGGCGCTTGCCCGCAGCCCCGCCAAGGTCGCGGTGGGCGTAATGATGTCGGGGTCGAGCACCAGCTCGATCACGGCGGGGCCGTCATGATCCATCGCGCGACTGAAGGCATCGGCGAAATCCGCAGTCTTGCGCAGGGTTTCGCCAAAGGCCCCGAAGGACCGTGCAAAGGCCGCAAAATCGGGATTATGCAAACTCGTGGCCATCACGCGACCGGGGTAATGGCGTTCCTGATGCATCCGGATCGTGCCAAAGATGCCGTTGTTGAAGATCAAAACCACCAGCTTGGCCTTTTGCGCCATGGCGGTGGATAGTTCCTGCGATGTCATCATGAAATCGCCGTCGCCCGCAAAGCAGATCACCGGACGGTCAGGACATTGGATCGCGGCGGCGATGGCGGCGGGAAAGCCGTATCCCATAGAGCCCGATGTCGGTGCAAGCTGGCCACCATGGCGGCGGTATTGATGGAAACGATGCGCCCAGACCGAAAAATTGCCCGCCCCATTGGTATAGATCGCCTCGGGCGGCAGGCTGTCTTCCAGATGCCGCATCACCTCGCAGAGCTGGATCTGGTCGTGAGTGGCCAGCGGCCTTTGCCAGTCAAGATAGCTTGCCCGCAGCGTCTTGGTCCGTGTGGACCAAGCGGGATTTGCCACCAGATCGGCCTTGGCAAGCGCGCCCACAAAGCGGCGGGGCGAGGCGACAATGGCCAGATCGGGCTGATAGACCCGCCCCAGTTCCGAGGCATCGGGATGGATATGGATCATCTTCTGCGCAGGGCAGGGAATATCGATCAGGCTATAGCCGCCAGTGGTCATCTCGGACAAACGCGAGCCGATCACCAGCAGCAGATCGCTGTCCCTGACCGCCGCCGTCAAGGCGGGGTTCTGCCCGATCCCCAGATCGCCTGCATAGCAGTGATGCGCATTGTCGAAGTGATCGGCGCGGCGGAAGGTGGTGGCGACCGCAAGGCCGTGGCGGGCGGCGAAACCTTCGATCGCATCATTGGCAGCTTGATCCCAAGGCGCGCCGCCCAGCAAGATCATCGGCCGCGCGGCGCTGGCAAGCAAGGCCAAGCCCGCTTGCAGATCATCCGCAGATGGCCCCGCTTCCACCGCCACCGCCTTGCGCGCTGAAGGCGGCGATGTGACGATATCGCTCAGCATATCTTCGGGCAAAGCCAGCACCACCGGACCGGGACGTCCGGAAGTCGCCACGCTGAAGGCGCGGGCAATGAATTCGGGGATCCGCGCGGCATCGTCGATCTGCGCCACCCATTTCGCCACCTGCCCGAACATGCGGCGGTAATCGATTTCCTGAAACGCCTCGCGTTCGATCTGATCACGGGCGACTTGGCCGATGAGCAGGATCATCGGCGTCGAATCCTGATATGCCACGTGCAGACCGGCGCTGGCATTCGTGGCCCCCGGCCCGCGCGTGACCATGCTGACCGCAGGCCTGCCGGTCAGCTTGCCATAGGCTTCGGCCATCATCGCCGCGCCGCCCTCTTGGCGGCAGGTGACCACCCGCATCTGCGGCGCGTCGCAAAGCCCGTCCAGCACCGCCAGATAGCTTTCGCCCGGCACGCAATAGACGCTATCCGCCCCTTGCAGCAGCAGGTTTTCAACCAATAAGGCGCCACCGTTCAGGGCGCGGGGAGAAGGGGTATCTGTCATCAGCCGGGATCCAGAATTCTGCGCAGGGCGTTGCGGGAGCGTTTCGCCCAGCATGGGGCGGCCCGCGCCGAATGTCGAAAGATTTCGCATCCAAGCCGCGCGGCAAGGCCCGTGGCGGAATCTTTATTTCAGGGAAATCCAACGGTCTAGCCATAGCGCGCCGATCCGGCCTTACAAAACACTGGACGGATAAAAAAATCTATCCGTATAGTTCGTAATATAAGGACGAAATGATCCAAAAATCCTTCCAACAGGGGAAAAACGATGATCGGAAGACGACAACTTCTGTTAAGTTCGGCCGGTGCAGGTCTTTTGCTGGCCAGCCCGGGGCTTCTGCGCCATGCGCGCGCGGCGGGCGAGGTGCTGAAAGTCGGCATTCCGGTGCCGATTTCGGGCGGCAACGCGGCCAATGGCAAATATGCCTCGATGGGGGCGATCTTGGCGGCCGAAGAAGCATCGGCAAAATACGGCCGCGAGATCAAGACCTTCGACCTTGATACCGAAGGCAAGCCCGCGGTCGCCGTGCGCAAGGTGCAAGACGCGATCCAATCCGACGGCATCAAGCTGTTCGCAGGCGGCATCTTGTCGTCGGAATCGCTGGCGATGGGCAAGGAAGCCGATAAGGGCGGCGCCAATTTCATCACCACCGCAGGGGCCGATGAAATCACCGGCACCGACTGCAATGCCGCCACCTTCCGCTGGTCGGTGCCGACCTTCGGCGCGATCAACCAGACCGTGCGCCCGATCATCGATGCGATCCCCGCAGGCAAGCGCTGGTATACCATCACGCCGCAATATGTCTTCGGCGAGGGCCTGCTGAAGGCCGCGCAAGACGTCTTGGCGGAAAAGGGCCTTGAACATGTGGGCAACAGCTATCACTCGCTGACCGAAAAGGAATTCTCGGGCTATCTGACCAATGCGATCGCGGCCAAGCCCGATGTGCTGTTGATCCTGAACTTCGGCGCGCAATGTGCCGATACCCTGCGCCAAGCGGTCTCCTTTGGGCTGAAGGAACGCATGACCATCGTGGTGGCTTGGGCATCGGGTCTGGAACAGTTCAAGGCTTTGGGTCCGGATCTGTGTCAGGACATCTATTTCGGCGCGCAATATTGGCATAGCATCGACAGCCCGCTGAACCACCAATTGGTCAAGCTGACCCAAGACAAATATAAGGAAAACCCGAACTATTCGCTCGCGGGCTCCTATATCTGCACCAAACTGATGATCGATGCGGCAATGAAGGCCGGATCGGACGACCAGAAAGCCGTGCAAGCCGCCCTGAAGGGTATGAGCTATGACGGCCTGACCGGCACCGAACTCGTGCGTCCCGAAGACAATCAGGTGATCAAGAACTATTACCTGCTGAAGGCCAAAGCCAAATCCGCGATGACCAATGAAGATGATTATGCCGACGTGATTTCGGCCGGCCAGTCCTTCTTGCCCGTCGACCAGACCGGCTGCAAGCTGGCCTGAGTGACCGCAGGCGTGGGTAGCCCCCACGCCTGTCGCATCCTTTCGGAGATCCGCAATGACCTATCTCTTCCAGGTGCTTAACGGCATCGGGCTGGGCATGCTTTACTTTTTGCTTGCCGTCGGCCTCACGATCATTTTCGGCCTTTTGCAATTCGTCAACTTCGCCCATGGCGCATTTTACCTTCTGGGCGCTTATCTCACCTATGATCTGGTCGAGCGGGGCATGAACTTCTGGCTCGCCATGGTTCTGGCCGCCGTGATCGTGGCCGTGGTGGCCGGTGCCGTCGAAGCGGTGCTGCTCAGGCGGATCTATAAGTTACCCCATACATTCCATATTCTGGTCACCGTCGGCATCGCTTTGTTCCTGCAAGAGCTGGTGATCATCCTGTGGGGACCCTTGGGCGGCAATGTCGCGCCACCCGACGGGCTGAACGGCGTAGTGATCTGGGGCGATTTCATCTATCCCAAATACCGCCTGTTCACCATCGCCTTCACGGCCGTACTGGCCTTGGGCCTGTATTGGGCGCTGGAACGCACACGGCTTGGCGCCATTGTCCGCGCCGGATCGGAAAGCGCGGAAAACATGGGGCTTCTGGGCTATAACACCTTGCGCATCAACACCTTGGTCTTCGCGGCAGGTGCAGGCCTTGCCGGTCTTGCGGGCGGCTTGATCGCGCCCATCCGCGGGGTCGAACCCTTCATGGGCATCGAAGCGCTGTCGATCGCATTCGTGGTCGTGGTGATCGGCGGCATGGGATCATATGTCGGCGCTTTGGCGGCGGGCATTCTGGTCGGCGTCGTGCAATCCCTGATGGCCACGATCTGGCCCGAAGGCGCGCGGCTGATGATCTATATCGGCATGGCGGGTGTCATCGTGATGATGCCACGCGGCCTGTTCGGGAGGGCGTAAGATGTTGCTCATCAACAATCCCAAAGTGCAATTCGCCCTTGCCGTGCTGACCGTGCTGGCTTTGCCTTTGTTCCTGCGCTCGGGCATTCTGGCCTCCGAAGTGCTGATCTATGCGCTGATCGCGGCGGCCTGTAACCTGCTGCTGGGCTACACCGGCCTGTTGTCCTTCGGCCAAGGAATTTTCTTCGGCGTCGGCAGCTATGTGGCGGGGATTTTCCTGACCCGCTACGGCATTCCGGTCTGGGCGGTGATGGTGATCGCCACCGCTTTGGGGGCCTTGATCGCCACCCTTGTCGGCTGGATGTCGATCCGCAGGCAGGGCGTCTATTTCGTGATGCTGACGCTGGCCTTTTCGCAGCTGTTCTATTTCCTCGCCTATACTTTCTCGGATTATACCGGCGGCGATAACGGGCTGATGGATGTGCCGCGGCCTTCCTTTGGCGGCGCGCCCCTGAATGATGCTTGGTCCTATTACATCTTCGTGGCGGTCTCCTTCTTGGTTCTGTTCGCGCTGATGTTGCAGGCCACCCAATCGACCTTCGGACGCACGCTGATCGCGGTGCGCGACAACGAGGAACGCGCCGCCGCCATCGGCTTCCCCGTCAAGGCCTTCAAAACCGCCGCTTTCGCGATTTCGGGTGGCGTCACCGCCTATGCGGGCGCGATGAAAGCCATGCTGATCGGCGTCGCCCCCTTGGCCAATATCGAACACCACACCTCGGAAATGATCCTGATCATGACGATCATCGGCGGATCGACCAGCCTATATGCCTCCGTCGTGGGGGCCGCGGCCTATATGCTTTTTGCCGATCTGATTTCCGATATCTGGCCGCGTTGGCTGTTGTTGCTGGGTGTCGCGCTGATCTGTGTCGCGCTGTTCTTGCAAAAGGGACTTTGGGGCTTGATCGAAAAGCTGTGGGTGATGGCGGTGCAACGCGATACCTCTGCCAGCGATAAGAAGGAGGCGGGACATTGAATAAAGATTTTGCGCTTTCCACCAAAGGCTTGGGCGTCAGCTACGGCAAATTCGTCGCCCTTGCCGATATGGATCTGAACATTCGCCGCAATTCGGTGCATTCGATCATCGGCCCCAATGGCGCGGGCAAAACCACGATGTTCCATGCGCTCACGGGGCGGGTGATGCCAAGCGCGGGGCAGATCTTGCTGAACGGGCAGGACATCACCACCTTGCGCGATGACGAACGCGTGCGCCAAGGCATCGCGCGGTCTTTCCAAGTCACCAGCCTGTTCCCGACGCTGAGCGTGCAAGAAAACCTGCGGCTGGCGGCGCAAGGCAAGACCCCGTGGCAGGCCTTGGCCCCGTGGCGCAGCGCCGAAGCCAACAGGCCCGCACTCGCCACCGCCGACGAGGTGATGCAACGCCTGCAATTGACCCATGTCCGCGCCCGCGCGGCGGGCGAATTGTCCCACGGCCAACAACGCCGCCTTGAGGTTGGCATGGCGATGGCGGCAAGGCCCTCGGTCATCTTGATGGACGAGCCGGCTTCGGGGATGGGGGTTGAAGATATCGAAGATATGAAACGGCTGATCCGCGATCTGGCATCGGATCATACCGTGTTGTTTATCGAACATAATATGGGGATCGTGATGAATATATCCGACACCATCACCGTCATGCGGCTAGGGCGCAAACTGGTCGAAGGCCCCCCCGCCGAGGTCCGCGAAAACCCCGATGTCCAACGCGCCTATCTGGGCAGCATGATCACCGGAGACATCGCATGAGCCGACTTCTTGAAGTTGAAAACCTGCACAGCCATTATGGCAAAAGCCATATCCTGCAAGGCGTTTCGCTGTCGGTCGATGAAGGCGAAGTCGTCACCCTGCTGGGCCGCAACGGCGCGGGCAAATCCACGACCCTGCGCTCGATCGCGGGGGCGATGACGCCCTCGCAAGGGTCCGTCCGCTTGGCGGGCAAGGAAGTGGCAGGCGATGCGGCCTTCAAAATATCCAAACGCGGCGTGGCCTTGGTGCCGGAAAATCGCGGCATCTTCTCGCTGCTGACGGTGGAAGAAAACCTGCGCATTGCCGAACGCCGTGGCAGCGCTTGGGGGCTGAAGGATGTCTATGCGATCTTCCCCCGACTGGAAGAGCGCAAGCGCAATGGCGGCGGTCAGCTTTCGGGCGGCGAACAACAGATGCTGTCGATTGCCCGCGCGCTGCTGACGGGGCCGAAACTTCTGATGCTGGACGAACCGGTCGAAGGTCTGGCCCCCGTCATCGTCGATGAAATCGTGGCCCAAATCAAACGGATCGCCGCAACCGGCGTCTCTATTTTGCTGGTGGAGCAGAACCTTGCGGTCTGCACCGCCTTGGCGCAGCGCCATAATATCATCGAGCTGGGCCGCATCGTCTATCACGCCTCGGGCGCGGAATTCATCCAAGACAAGGATGCCCGCGACCGCTATCTGGGGGTCAAGGCCTAAGCATGAGCAATCTGCAGATCAATTCCGACCGGCTCTGGTCAATGCTGATGGATACGGCCAAGATCGGCGGCACCGAAGATGGCGGTATCCGCCGTCTGACGCTGAGCGCCGAAGATGCGCAGATGCGCGATTGGTTCAAGGCCACGGCGCAGACCGCAGGCATGGCCGTCACCCATGATGTCTTCGGCAATATGTTCGCCCGACGCGAAGGCCGCATTCCCGACCTGCCGCCCATCGCCATGGGCAGCCATCTGGACACCCAACCCACCGGCGGCAAATTCGATGGCATTCTGGGCGTCTTGGCAGGGCTTGAGGTGATCCAAAGCCTGAATGAGGCCGGACTTGAAACCGAAGCCCCGCTGATGGTGGTCAATTGGACCAATGAGGAAGGATCGCGCTTCGCCCCCGCAATGTTGGGTTCGGGCGGGCACGCGCAGGTCTATAGCCCCGAAGCCGTCGATGCCCGCACCGATAGCGAGGGCATCACCTTCGGCGCGGCGCTGGATGCCATCGGCTGGCGCGGCGATCTGGCGGCGGGCGATACCAAACTGGGCGCGATGTTCGAATTGCATATCGAACAGGGCCCGATCCTAGAGACCGAAGCGAAATCCATCGGCATCGTCACCGGCGTGCAAGGGTTGAAATGGTATGAAGCGCGCTTCTTGGGCCGCCCCGCCCATACCGGATCGACGCCGATGCCGCTCCGCCGCAATGCCTTGCTGCCCGCAGCCCAGCTGATCGAGGCGGTGGACCGGATCGGCCATGCCCATGCCCCCGATGCGGTGGCGACCGTGGGCTTTGTCGAGGTTAGCCCCAATTCCAACAATGTCATCCCCGGCGAGGTGCGGCTGACCATCGACCTGCGCCATCCCAAGGACGAGGTGCTGGCCCAGATGGACCGCGATTTGCACGCGGCCTTCGATGCGGTGCTGAAAGATCGCCCCATCACCGGCAATCTGGTGCCGATTTCCGATGTGGCGGCAGTGGCTTTTGATCCCGATTGCATCGATGCGGTGCGCCAGGCGGCAGCAAAATCCAAGCTATCCGCCCGCGACATCGTCTCGGGGGCTGGCCATGACGCGGTGCATCTGGCGAAACTTATCCCGACCACGATGATTTTTGTGCCGTCAAAAGATGGACTTAGCCATAATCCCGCCGAATCCACCAGTCAAGAGGAATGCGCCCAAGGCACACAGGTCCTGCTGGATGCGGTGCTGGCCTATGACAAATCGCAAAGCGAGGCGCGCAGCCGCGCGGCCATGAAGGAACCGACCTGATTGATGCGTATTCTGATTGCCCAGATCAACCACGAAACCAATACCTTCTCGCCCTTGCCGACGCCGCTTGCAGCCTTTCGCCCGCTCTATGGCGATGCGGCTTTAGCGGCGGCGCGCGGCAAGCGCACACCGATCGGGGCCTTTGTCGATTGGGCGGAAACCGGCGGCCATCAGCTGATCTGTCCGGTGATGGCTCATGCTTGGCCATCGGGTCCGACCGATGATGCCAGCTTCGACCATCTTTGCGACAGCCTGCTGCGGGCCTTGGACGACAGCATTGATCTGGTGCTGCTGGATCTGCACGGCGCGATGGTGACCCAAAGCCATGACGATGGCGAAGGCGAGCTGCTCCGCCGTCTGCGCGCCAAACGTCCCGATATAATGATCGGCGTGGCGCTGGATCTGCATACGCAGCTATCGGCCCGCATGGTTGCCTTAAGCGACGCGATATGCGGCTATCTCAGCTATCCGCATATCGACATGTATGAAACGGGGCAAAGATTATGCCAGCAGATAGAGGCGCGCTTGGCAGGCAAGCCCTTGCAGATGCGCCATCTTTCGCTGCCAATCATCGCCCATACCCTGCCGATGAACAGCGCCGTGCCCGGCGTGATGCGCGATATGCTGGACGCTGTCGCCCAAGAAACCGGCCGGAACGGCATCCGCGATATCAGCCTGTTCGGCGGCTTTCCGGCATCCGATACCTCGGACACCGGCATGGCGCTGCTGGGCCTTGCCGATGCGGATGCCGATCTGGACGGCGCGTTGAACCGCTTGGCGCAGCAGATCTGGGATCGCCGCGCGGAATTCGTCTATGACCAGCTACCGCTTGACCAATCCTTGGCGATTGCCGCGACGGCTGTGACAGCGGCGGGCAAGGGTCCGGTTTTGCTGCTGGATCACGGCGACAATTGCATGTCGGGCGGCACTTGCGACAATATCGATATTCTGGCACGCGCCTTGCAGATGGGCTTTGACGATCTGCTGGCCGGACCGATCCACGACCCCGAAGTCGTCGCCGCCGCTTTCGCCGCCGGAGAGGGGGCGGAAATCGATATCCGTCTGGGCAACAAGATTGCTGCCAAAAACTTCGCCCCGCCTGCCCCGCCCTTGGCGCTGCGCGTGAAAATCCTGCGGCTCGGGGATGGCACTTACACCGTTTCAGGCCCGATCTATACCGGCATGGCCTGCCAGATGGGGCGCGTGGCTTTGCTGCAAATGGGGACTGCCAAAATCCTGATTGCCGAAACCGCGCACGAGCCGTGGGATCTGGCGATTTTCACCAGCCTCGGGATTGACCCTGCTGCGGAAAAGGTTTTGCTGCTGAAATCGCGCATGTATTGCCGTCCGGTGTTCGAACCTATCTCGAAGGCGGTGGTTGAATGCGCAGGCGGCGGGGTCACCGGTTCCGACTTCGGCTTGTTTGAATTTAGAAATTTGCGGCGCCCGATCTATCCTTTGGATGCGGGAGCCGATTGGAAGCAAAATTATGACGCAATCCCCGCCTGACGCCCCCCCTGCCGCGCGCAGCCCGCGCAAACCCAATCTGAAGCGGATCAAACTCTCCGACCAAGTGGCCGAAGAGCTGCGTCGCTGGATCGGGCGGGAGAACCTTGGACCGGGGGATCGGCTGCCGCATGAAAAACAGCTGATGGAGCATTTCAGCTGCTCCAAAGGCACCATCCGCGAGGCGCTCAAGGCGCTGGAAGTCGACGGGCTGTTGATCATGCAGGCCGGACCCAATGGCGGGCCGGAGGTGCAGGCCACCACGCCCGAAGTGGTGATCCGCCAAATGCGCCAATATTTCCATTTCCAGAACCTTGATTTCAAAGACGTCTATGATCTGCGCAAGACCTTGGAGGTCATGTTGATCGAAAGCGTCGCCGGAAAGATATCCGATGCCGATTTCGCGCGGCTCGAAGCCAATATCATCGCTTGCGAGGAGGCCGCCGCCAAAGAAGATCTGGCAGCCGCGCGGGTGGTGGAAGTCGAATTCCATGACATCTTGTGCCAGATTTGCGAAAATCCCATCCTGTCGCTGATGTGTCGCTTCCTGAACGCGATGCTGCGCGATCTGGTGACCAAACGCACCGGATCGATGCGCGAACATGCGGCCTTTGGTCAGCATAATATCGACGCCCATCGTGAATTGCTAACCGCCCTGCGCGCCAATGATCACCCTGCTTTGGCAGGCATCATGCGCCACCACATGCATTGCGCCGAAGGCTATATGCATGATCTGGACGCGGCATTTCACATGGATCTGCTGTCCCGCCAAAGCGACGACTGAGATCGCCGTCGGGCGGTCGCACAATCTTAACCCAGCAGTTTGGAAACTTTCTGCCGCTGCGCGCGTTGGTTAGCAAGAAATGTGCAACCCAATACGGAAGGTTTCCTGATGAAACTCAAAGCTATGACGCTTCTTGCCACCACTGCGATCCTTCTTGCCGCTTGTGGCCCCGACACTGCCACCCGCGCCACCACCGGTGCCGCAACCGGCGCGGTTGTCGCTGGCCCCGTCGGCGCAGTTGCGGGCGCGGCATTGGGCGGCACCGGCGCGGTCAAGGTCCGCACACGCTAAGGTAAAATACCAAACGCGCGCCGGGTATGGCGCGCGTTTTTCGTTTAAAACAAGGCAATTCCGAAAATTGCCAATTGGCAATTAGATCGGATTTTCGGCGGCAAACTTGCGGAAGAAGGCCAAAAACGCCTTATCGGCATCCTTGGCATCGCCCTTCCCATCCGCCCATGACCGCCATTCCCCCTCGACAAAATAGATGTCATATCCCGGGAAACGCATCCGCGCGGTCTCGTAAGTTTCTGTTTTCAAAGCCGATCCACGATCGCCCAACCATGCCGGACGCGGCCCCGCCACCGCCTTTTCCGCCCTTGGCTTCACGCGGCGTTCGACCTTGGAAAACTGCAACGCCAGTTCCGCCGCATCACCCACTTCGTTTTCCTTGCGCCACCAGCGCAATTCGACATGGGTCACACTGCGCCCCGTCTTGATCGGGTCAATCGACACCATGAAATCACTCAGCGCATTCACTTCGCTCACCGCAGGATCAATGGCGCGCAGCTTCAAATTCGACCAAGAACCCAGCTTGCCCTTGGGCACCCCCAAGACGCCGCGCAGGGTTTCGACCGAAAATTTCTCCGATGACCGCCAGCGCAGATTGCCGCGCTTTTGCACCATTTCGTATAATGTCAGCGCATATTTGGACGATAGCGCGAACATCACCTCGCGCTGCAGACGGGCAAAGACCGTCGAATTCGAGATCACACGGCGCAATCGCGCGGGGATTTCATATTCGATCAAGCCGTCAGAGCGATTGGTTTCGATATTGCCGCCCAATAGCTGCACGCGTTCCACCGCCGGTTCACCGTCCCAGATGACCGCGACCTTGACGATTGCGGTCATCAACCGCTCCAAGCTATCGCCAATCCGGTCGTTGGAATTATGCGAGCCCCGCAAAGCCGATTTGGCGATGCGGTGCGAGACCGGCTTATCGATCGCCTCCCAAGCGTTTTCCAACAGCTGGTTGTAAATCCGCCGGTCATTCAGCGTCAGCGGCGTAACTTCGACCAAATCGACCAGCTCACCCGGTTTGATGATGCTTTCGACATTCGGCTTCGCCTCGATGGTGCGATAAACTTTCTCAGCCATACCCTTACCCCAGAATCCTTACTTTTGTAGGGATATTGAAGTAAGCTTTCAAGCAATCTTCCAGCGCCTGACGGCTGGCCACCCAAAATGTAAGCTCTGAACAGAATCACACAGATCCGACCGTCAGCAGGCTATTGAAAATACGCCATAAAAATCAAGACCAACTTCACGTCTTTCAAGACACCCAAAATGTAAGAATAAGCGTGATCCCGAAATGTAGCGCCAAGCCATCCGATTCGTAAGTTTTCACATCCCAAGATGTAAGTTTAAGCACCCAATCCGTAAGAGTTGGCAGGATTCAGCTAAAAGATTCAATAAATTAGCACCTATGAACATGTGAATCTAAAGAATCTGAACAGCTTGTGCCAAAGTTATCCCCATAATCACCGTCGCCGCTGTCAAGCCTGAAGAAATCGAAACCCTACAAATTGGGTGCCTAGACCGAGAATCGCCCAGAAAAGGTTTCAACCTGATCCCCACAAGCAGCAACTTCCGCTTTTTCAGCGAATGCTGAGAAAAATACGAACTTTACGATGCCGTCAAAATATCCCATGATAGTCCTAAGCTTATGGGTATATCATGACATCCGCACTTCCTCCGGTCACATTGATCGAATTGTCCGAATTGACCAATCGCGCCAATACCGTCATCGAACGGCTGCGTGAGCGGGTCTTTTCACCCGACACCGAAAAACAACTCGATATCCGCTTCAACGTCCGCACCGCCGCCGAAATGGTTGGCCGCACCGAAAAAGCGATCCGCGACGCCGAGGCCGATGGCCGTTTGCCCGAACCAGACAAAGCGCCCGAAACAGGGCGACGCACCGGCTATACCTTGGCGCAGATCAACCGCATGCGCGAGGTTTTCGGCACGCTGCCGCATCGCGATCCAAACGATCCGCCCACCGTGCTGGCGGTGCAGAACTTCAAAGGCGGCGTCGGAAAATCGACTGTTGTCAGCCATTTGGCCCAGTATTTCGCTTTGCGCGGCTATCGTGTCTGCGTGATCGATTGCGACAGCCAAGCCTCGACCACCGCGATCTTCGGGCTCAATCCGGATGTGGATGTCGACGAAGAAGAAGACACGCTCTATCCGTTCTTGCGCCATGGCGGGCCGAAAAGCCTGCATTACGCGCTGCGTGCCACCTATTGGCCCGGCATCGCGCTGATCCCCGCCAATCTGGGGCTTTACGATGCGGAATATGAATTCGCGGCCCGCATGGCGCGCGAGCCGACCTTCATTCTGGACCGTCTGCGCGATGGCGTCGAAAGCATTGCCGATCAATTCGATATCATCTTGCTGGACCCGCCGCCGGCGCTGGGGATGCTGTCCTTGTCGGTGCTGCGCGCCGCCAATGCGCTGCTGATCCCAACCCCGCCCAATAATATCGATTTTGCCTCCACCGCGCATTTCCTGAAGATGATGGAGGCTACTTTGGCCGAACTCGCCCAGCATGGCGGCGAGCGGTCTTATAACTTTGTTAAGATTCTTGCGTCAAAGATGAACGATCAGAAATCGGCGCATCTGGCGATCAAGCGGATGATGGATGCGGTGTTCCCGCAGGACATGCTGCTTGCCACCTTGAAAGACAGTGCGGAAATCGACAATGCGACCGCCAATCTGTGTACGGTGTATGAATTGACGGGGGCGGCGACGCGGACGGAAACCCACAAGCGTTGCCGCGCTTATCTGGATACCGTCGGGCGGGAAGTCGAACTTTTGGTGCGCAAGACCTGGCCCAGCCACCACAGCGCATTGCGCAAAGAGGGGATGCTATGAGCAAGCGTCACGATGCCGTTTGGGATGATGTGCTGAAGGGGTTGGACACCGCCAGCCCTGCGCCCGAAAACAAGGGCGGCGCGCGGTTTTTGAAGCGTTCCAATGCTTTGGCCGAAAGTGGCGAGCGCGAAGAAAAGGTGCTGCGCTGGGTCGATCCGGCGCAATGCGTCATGTGGGAACGTCACAACCGCGAATATGCGCTACTGAACGAAAGCAATTGCGCCGATCTGATCAATTCGATCAAAGCGCAGGGCAAGCAGGAATTTCCGGCCATCGTACGCCGTCTGGGCGAGGGCTATGAGGTGATCTGCGGCGCAAGGCGGCATTTCGCGGTCAGCTGGCTGCGGGCCAATAACTATCCGCAGTTCCGCTATCTGGTCGAAGTGCGCGACTTGAGCGATGAAGAAGCCTTCCGTCTGGCCGATATCGAGAACCGTGATCGCGAGGATATTTCCGATTACGAACGCGCCCGCGATTATGCGCAGGCGCTGGAAGCCTATTACAACGGTCGCCAGAAATCGATGGCGGAACGCTTGGAAGTGTCGGAAGGCTGGCTGTCGCGCTATTTGCAATTGGCCAAGCTGCCGATGCAGATCGTGGCGGCCTATCCCAATCTTCGCGAGTTGAAAGAGCTGCATGCCCGCACGCTGAAACCCTATTTGGCGGATGAAGAGGCGCGTATCCGCGTGCTGGCCGAGGCCGATCTGATCGCGGCCGAGCAGAAAGAGGCGCGCAGCGCTGGCTCGGACGCGATCACCGCGGCCATAGTCTGGGCGCGGTTGAAGGCGGCAGGCCATGGGGAAGTGGCGAAAAAGACCGACAAGCAGGGGGTGATTTTCCGTCGTCATCCGGCCGAAAGCGGGGTGGCGATGTCGCGTCGTGCGGGCAAAGTGCGTTTGGAATTTGCCGAGACTTTGTCGGATGATGCCCTGCGTGCGGCTTTCGAGATGTTCCTCAGCTCGCGCGCTTAGAAAATTGCCAATTGGCAATTACCAGACAAGGGCCGGTCATCGCGACCGGCCCTTGTTTATCAGGCATCCATCTTGGCAGGCGCGCCGATCCATTGGTCGAACTCGTCCAGACGGGCGTAATGCGCAGGGCGCAGCTTGCCCAGCTTTGATGCATCGCAGACCAGAAACTTTTGGCGGCAACAGGCCAGAGCGGCGCGTTTGGTCGGTTGTTCGTAGAAGTGGAAGCTGGACACGCCCCGCTGTTGGTCCACCCCCGCGGCAGAGAAAAAGCCTTTGGTCAGCGACAGCTCGTCCAGCATCTGCAGACCCTGTGCCCCGCTGAAACTGGCGGTTTCACCATGATAATGACCGCCGAGCAGCACCAGTCGAACCCCGTCCAAACGGCTCACTTCTTGCGCGATATTCAAGGCTTGGGTCACAACCGTCACCCCTGCGCGTTGTGGCAGGTGGCGGGCCAGATGCACCAAGGTCGATCCGCAATCGATGAAAATCGCATCCTCGGGGTCGACCAAGGCGCTGGCGGCGCGGCCCAAGGCTTCCTTGAGTTCCGGATCAGATCCTTCGGCGCGATGCAGCGAATAGCCTTCGGCGGCTTCAACCGCGCGCATCACATAGCCGCCCAGACAGACCAGATCGCCCGCACCACCGATCAGATCGCGGCGCAGGGTTGCTTCGGATGTGCCAAGCTGTTGGGCCACCTGCGCAATGTGCAAAATCTGGCCTGGCGCACAAATCCGGCCAAGCGCTTCCAGTCGTTCAACTTTCCCAGAAGGGCGGGCCATGCATCTTCCTTTCGGACGCGCCGCCGCTTGCGGCAGCTTAACAACAGCGTTGACAGTGAGATTTTATTTTGACTGAATACAATCATATTGCAACTATCCGATCAATATAACCGATGATCCGCAACGGCAGAGGAGGCCCGCGCGCATCATCCGAGGGGAGGATTTCATGAAGTCTCTGCTTTCGTCGGCAGCCTTGGCGCTGTCTTTGCTGGGCGGGCCTGCCTTGGCCCAGATCGTCGATACCAGCGCGATCAACAAGGATCTGATCGCGACCAAGGATGATAAGAAATACACCATCGCGACCGTGGTGAAGGTTGACGGCATCGCTTGGTTCGACCGGATGCGCGACGGGATTGAACAGTTCAAGACCGATACCGGCCATGATGTCTGGATGGTCGGTCCCAGCCAAGCCGATGCGGCTGCCCAAGTGCAGCTGGTTGAAAACCTGATCGCGCAGGGCGTCGATGCGATTGCGGTCGTGCCCTTCTCGGTCGAGGCCTTGGAGCCGGTGCTGCAAAAGGCGCGCGATCGCGGCATCGTGGTGATTTCGCATGAAGCCTCGAACCTGCAGAATACCGATTTCGATCTGGAAGCTTTCGACAACCTTGCTTACGGCGCCAATCTGATGAAAGAGCTTGGCAAATCCATGGGCGGCAAGGGCAAATATGTCGCCACTGTCGGCTCGCTGACCTCGAAAAGCCAGATGGAATGGATCGACGGGGCGGTGGCCTATCAGAAGGAAAACTTCCCCGAGATGGAATTGGTCGGCGACCGTCTGGAAACCTATGACGATGCAGCGACCGATTACACCAAGCTGAAGGAAGCGATGACCACCTATCCCGATATCACCGGTATCTTGGGCGCGCCGATGCCGACTTCGGCGGGTGCAGGTCGTCTGATTTCCGAAGGCGGGTTGAAGGATAAGGTGTTCTTCGCAGGCACTGGTCTGCCCTCGGTGGCGGGGGAATATCTGTCCTCGGGCGATATCCAATATATCCAGTTCTGGGATCCGGCTGTTGCGGGCTATGCGATGAATATGCTGGCGGTGGCAGCGCTGGAAGGCAAAAAGGATCAGCTGAAAGCCGGTCTGAACCTTGGCCTGAAAGGCTATGACAGCATCATCGCACCCGATAGCGCCAAGCCGAACCTGTTGTATGGCGCAGGCTGGGTGGGTGTGACGGCTGACAATATGGCCGATTACGACTTCTGATCGCCTTGGGACCCGCGTTTGCCGCGCGGGTCCGCACCTTTGGGAGAGGCCCATGTCCGACTATCTGATCGAGCTGCGCGATGTGGCCAAGCATTTCGGCGGCGTCAAAGCGCTTGATGGCGTGTCGATGGCGATAAGGCCCGGTGAAATCCATTGCCTTGCGGGCGAAAACGGATCGGGAAAATCGACCATCATCAAGGTGATGTCCGGCGTCTATACCCCCGACGCGGGCGAGATCTATATCGACGGCCAAAGGATCGGCGCTTTGGATCCGGTGACGGCGGTGCATCATGGCATCCAAGTGATCTATCAGGATTTTTCCCTGTTTTCGACCCTGACGGTTGCGGAAAATTTGGCGCTGAACAGCTATCTGCACGAAGGCCGCAAGCGGATGGACTGGCCGCGCGCGCGCAAGATGGCGCGCGAGATTTTCGCGCGGTTGAATGTGGATTTCGATATTGATGCCGAAGTGGGCAGCCTGCCCACCGCAGGCAAGCAGATCGTGGCGATTGCGCGGGCTCTTTTGGCGAAAGCGCGGCTGATCATCATGGATGAGCCGACAACCGCATTGACGCCGAAAGAGGCCGAAAGCCTGTTCGCATTGACGCGCGATTTGCAGGCCCAAGGCATTGCCGTGCTGTTTGTCAGCCACAAGATGCGCGAGATGCTGGAAATTTCCGAACGCCTGACGGTGTTTCGCAATGGCCGCAAAGTCGCCGAAGGCTGGATGCGCGATTTCGACGAGGCCAAGATCACCCGCGCGATGACTGGATTGGAACTGGCCGATCATCCCTATCGTCCGGTGTTGGATGACAGTGAGCCACGTCTGGTGGTGACGGGGCTGTCGGTTGCCGGATCGGTTGACCGCGTCGATCTTTCGCTGCGCGCGGGCGAGATTGTCGGGATTTCCGGCCTGATCGGATCGGGCCGCACCGAATTTGCCCGTGCCTTGTTCGGCATGGAACGCAAGATGACGGGGGAGATCCGCCTTGATGGCGCAAAGGTTCATCCCCGTTCGGTGCAAGAGGCTGTCAGATTGGGCGTGGCCTATCTGCCAGAAGACCGCTTGAGCGAGGGGTTGTTCCTGTCGCAATCGATTGAGCGCAATCTGGTGGTGTCGATCTTGGATCGTCTGTGCAAGGGGCCGCTCTTGGACCGCGCCAAGCTGCAAGAGACGACATCTGGCATGTTCACATCTATGCAGATTGCCGCGCCTTCTCCGGATACGCCGGTGGGCAATCTTTCGGGCGGCAATGCACAAAGGGTGATGTTGGGGCGCTGGTTGTTGATCGGCGCCAAGGTGTTGATCCTGAACGGACCCACCGTCGGCGTCGATGTAGGGTCGAAAGCGGTGATCCACCGGATCATCCGCGATCTGGCCGAAAAGGAAGGGCTTTGCGTCATCATGATTTCCGACGACGTGCCGGAACTGGTCACCAATTGTAACCGCGTTCTGGTCATGCATCGCGGTCGCTTCACCCGCGAAATCGGCGCGGATGAGCTGAGCGAGGCGGTCCTGAATGATGCGCTCAAGGCGCTGATCTAGGGGGGCATGATGCGGATATTCCAATCGACCGAGGCCGTGATTGCCGCCGTTCTGATCATCGCCATGGTGTTGATCGGGCTGGTCAATCCGGCCTTCTGGGGCATCGACAACCTCTTTAGCCTTGCCAAATCCAATGTGGTGATCGGCATTATGGCGCTTGGCGTCTTGCTGGTGATGATATCGGGCGGCATCGATGTGTCCTTTACCGCTTTCGCGGTGGCGGCGATGTATATCACCGTGCGCGCGATGGTCTGGCTGGGCTATGACGGGGTCTGGCTGCCCTTTATGGCGGCGGCTCTGATCGGGCTGGTGTTGGGCGCGTTCAACGCTTTCATCATCGAACGCTTCAAGATGATCCCGCTGATCGTGACCTTGGGCACGGCATCCATCACGCGGGGGTTGCTGCTGGGGCTGCTTGGCACATCCATCGTCAATATCAACAAGATGCCGAAAGAGCTGATCGCTTTCGGCAAGCATGATCTGGTCAGCGTGACCGCCGCCAATGGCGCGAATTTCGGGCTGACGGCGATGGTTTTCGTCTATCTCGCCATCGCCTTGGTCATCCATCTGGTGCTGCGCCACACGATGATGGGCCGAGCGGTCTATGCCTATGGGACGGATGCGGAATCCGCGCGGCGCGCCGGGTTCAACATCCGGCGCATCCTGTATTTCGTCTATTGCACGGCGGGGCTCTTGGCGGGTTTTGCGGGCATCTTGCATGCCGCGATGATCTGGCAGGCCAATCCGCGCGATTTCATCGGGCTGGAACTGGACGTGATTGCCGCCGTCGTGCTGGGTGGCGCGTCGATCTTCGGCGGGCGGGGATCGGTCTTGGGCACCATGATCGGGGTGTTCATTCTTGTGATGGTCAAGAATTCGCTGATCCTGATGAAGGTCGATACCACATGGCAGCGCGTGGTGGTGGGTTTGATCATCATTGCCGCCACCGCCATCACCGTCTGGCGCGACCGTAAGAAAGCCTGAGCGAGGATATGATGAACCAAAAATCCCCCGCAAAATCGACATGGTTGGGCATGGATCCGGCTATCGCCCAGCTGGTGGTGTTCACCGTTTTGATCTTCGTGACCATGGCGGCGCTGAGCCCCACGAAATTCTTGGGCTATTACAACTTTGAATCGATTTCCTATGTAATGCCAGAACTGGGCATCCTGTCGATTGCCATGATGGTGGCGATGCTGACCGGCGGGATCGATCTGTCGGTGGTGGGCATTGCCAATCTGGCGGCGATCACCGCGGGGCTTTATTTCCGCACGCCCGCAGTGGCCGAGGGTTTGGCCGCAGGCGGTGGGGTGATGATCCTGCACACCATCGCGGGCGTTTGCATCGCTTTGGCGGTGGGATTATTCGCGGGGCTGTTGAACGGGCTTTTGATCGCGCGGGTCGGGATCATTCCGATCTTGGCCACACTGGGCACGGGGCAGGTCTTTGCCGGATTGGCCTTGGTCGCCACCGGTGGCCCCGCTTTGGTGGGCTTTCCGCCAAGCTGGGCTTGGATCGGATCGGGCAAGATATTGGGGCTGGCCACGCCGTTCTGGGTGATGCTGGCGGTCGCCGTGGTCATCGCCTTTCTGTTGCGGCGCACCACCTTGGGCGTCAATCTGATGCTGATCGGCACCAATCCGAAAGCCGCGATCTTTGCCGGAATCCGCTCGGGGCGGATGCTGGTCTATAGCTATATGCTGACCGGCGTCTTGTCGGCGATTGCGGGGGTGCTGTTGTCGGGGCGCACCAATGCGGCCAAGGCCGATTTCGGCGCATCCTATCTGCTGCAAGCCGTGCTGATCGCGGTCTTGGCGGGCACCAATCCGGCAGGCGGCAAAGGGCGCGTTTTGGGTGTTCTGCTGGCGCTGCTGGCCTTGATGCTGCTGTCATCGGGGCTGCAGATGCTGCGGGTATCGAATTTCCTGATTGATGCGGTTTGGGGCGCGTTTCTGGTGCTTGTCATTGCCATCAACTACTTACGGAGCCGCACATGAGCGATGTCACCCTGCCGCTGCATCCCGCCCTGTTCACCGACGTCCCCCGTGTGATTGCGGCATCAAGCGATATCTCCGCCAGCACCTTTCGCTATCCCTCGGGCGTCGAGGCCTTGCGGCTGGAAACCCCGCGTGGCCATGTCATCGTGCTGCCTTTTCTGGGTCAGATGATCTGGGAAGCGGTATTCGATGGCCGCAATCTTGGCATGGGCAGCCTGTTCCCGCAGCCGCGTCACGGCGGATCGATCTTGGATACTTACGGCGCTTTGGCCTATCACGCAGGGGTCTTGCGCAACGGCACGCCGGGGCCTGCGGATACCCACCCTTTACATGGCGAAATGCCGACCATGCGGTTTGACGCGGCATCGCTGGTCTTTGGCCGCGATCAGCGCGGCGCTTTTGTCGAATTGGTCGGTCAGGTCGATCATACCACGGGCTTTGGTCCCGCCTATCGCGCCACGCCGCGGCTGCGGCTGGGGGCGGATCAGGCTTTGATCGAGGTGGAAATGGTGGTGCAAAACCGATCAGCCCATCCGATGGAGCTGATGTATATGTTGCATGCCAATTTCGCTTTCGTGGCGGATGCGCGTATCCATCAGCCCGCGCCCTATGATCCGGCGCATGTGGTGGTGCGCCGTGCGGTGCCAAGCCATGTCGTGCCGTCGGATGCGTTCCTGCAACTGCTGGCCGATCTGGGCGACACCCCTGCGCGAATGGAAAAACTGTCGGAGCCGGATCTGTATAGCCCCGAACAGGTGTTCTATATCAAAGGCTTGGGCGTTGATGCGGCAGGGGTATGTCAACAGGTGATGGAATTGCCGGAAGGCGACGCCTTCAGTGTCGCCTATCGCCCCGCCGATTTCCCCCATTGTGTGCGCTGGATTTTCAACGATGGCGATGCGCAGGTCGCGGCTTTCGCGCTGCCATCCACCTGCGAGCCCGAAGGCTATACGGCGGAAAAGGCCAAGGGCCATGTGCGGCTGCTGCAGCCTGCCGAAGTGGCGCGCTTCCCCGTGACTTTCGGCTACCTCGACGAGCGTGAAGCCCGCGCGGCCATCAGCTCTATCCATGACCTAGGAAAGGCGAGACCCTGATGCAATCCTTGCCAAAAGGCGGAAAAATAGCGGTGGTCGGATCGAATATGGTCGATCTGGTCACCTATATCGACCGGATGCCCGATGCGGGTGAAACGGTCGAAGCGCCGGAATTCGAAATCGGTTGCGGCGGCAAGGGGGCCAATCAGGCGGTCGCTGCGGCCAAGCTGGGCAGTCAGGTCACCATGGTGACCAAGGTGGGCGACGATCTGTTCGGCGCCAATACCAAGCATAATCTTGAAGCTTTCGGCATAGATACGCGGCATGTCACGGTGGTTGCAGGCCGGTCATCAGGCGTGGCGCCGATCTTTGTCGACCGCAGCGGCGAGAATTCCATCCTGATCGTCAAGGGTGCGAACCAAGACCTGAAGCCCGCCGATGTCGATGCCGCCGAAAGCGCATTGAAGGCGGCCAAGTTGATCTTGTTGCAAACGGAAATCCCCTTGGACACCGTGCGCCACACCATTCGCCGCGCGAAAGACTGGGGCGTGACCACGCTGTTGAACCCCGCGCCGGTGCCTGCCGATCTGCGTTTGGAAGATCTTGACGGGCTTGGCTATCTGATCCCCAATGAATCCGAACTCGCGCTGTTGTCGGGCCTGCCGACCGGCAATGAGGCGCAGATCGAAACGGCTGCCCGCGCGCTGATCGCGCGGGGCATCGGTCGGGTGATCGTGACCTTGGGGGCGCGGGGTGCACGGCTGGTGACCCGCGATGGCATGACGCAAATACCGTCCGTCAAGGTTGATCCGGTGGATACCACGGGCGCAGGCGATGCCTTCATCGGCTCTTTCGCGCATTTTCTGGGCGCGAGCGATGATGCGGAGCAGGCCCTGCATCTGGCCGCGCTTTATGCCGCGCATTCGGTGACGGGGCGTGGCACACAGAAATCCTATGCCAGTGCGGAAGGCTTCGAAGCTTTTCGCGCCGGTCTTGAATTGCCTTCCAAAGCAGAGGCTTGATATGTCGCACGACCGTCCCCGCAACCAGATCATGCCGTTTGACCCGTCGTGGTTCGAACAGGTCAATGTCAATCGATCCGCCGCGGAAAGGCGGGCGGCATCGCTCTCCGCTTCGCGAAGCTTGAAGAAGGATCATCAGGCGGCGTGGCTGTTGCGCGCGGTGCAATGTATCGATCTGACCACTTTGGCGGGCGATGATAGCCCTGCCAAAGTCAAACGCCTTTGCGCCAAGGCCCGCCAACCCGTGCGGCCTGAACTGCTAGAGGCGATGGGGGTTGGCGATATCGGCCTGACCACGGGGGCGGTTTGCGTCTATCCGACCATGGTGCCCCATGCGGTCAAGGCGTTGGAAGGCAGCGGCATTCCGGTGGCATCGGTGGCCACGGGCTTTCCGGCGGGGCTGACGCCCTTGCGCCAAAGGCTGGCCGAAATCACCTATGCGGTCGAAGAGGGTGCGGCGGAAATCGATATCGTCATCACCCGCGCCCATGTGCTGACCGGCAATTGGACCGCGCTTTACGACGAAATCTGCGCCATGCGCGAGGCGAGCGGCGACGCGCATCTGAAAGCCATCCTTGCCACCGGCGAATTGGACACGCTGTCGAATGTCTATCGCGCCTCGATGGTGGCGATGCAGGCGGGGGCGGATTTCATCAAGACATCCACCGGCAAAGAGGCGGAAAACGCGACACTTCCGGTATCGCTGACCATGGTGCGGGCCCTGCGCGATTACGGCGCGCGCAGTGGCATCCAGATCGGCTTCAAACCGGCGGGCGGGTTGCGCACCGCGAAAGACGCTTTGAACTGGCTTGTGCTGATGAAGGAAGAAGCAGGCGCGCCATGGTTGCACCCCGATCTGTTCCGCATCGGCGCGTCATCTTTGCTGGCCGATATCGAACGCCAGCTGCATCACCATGTCACTGGCCGCTATGCCAATGCCGACCATAACGCTTTGAGCTGAGGCCATAAAATGACGATCAAGGATATCATGGAGCAGATGGATTACGGCCCCTCGATCGAGGCGAATTCGGATGTCACCGCTTGGCTTGCCGCGCGTGGCTCGGCCTTTGGCCATTTCATCAACGGCGCGTTTGAACCTGCGGATGATGCATCAATTGCGGTTGAAAACCCCGCCACGGGCGAGGTTCTGGCCCATATCCCCGAAGCCGATGCGCAAGCGGTGGACCGCGCGGTCCAAGCGGCGCGGGCGGCCTATCCGGCATGGCAGGCCCTGTCGGGGAGCGAACGGGGCCGCTATCTTTACGCCATCGCGCGGCAGTTGCAAAAGCGCGAGCGCTTCTTTGCCGTGCTGGAAAGCATGGATAACGGCAAGCCGATCAAGGAAACCAAGGGGGCGGATGTGCCCTTGGCGATCCGCCATTTCTATCACCATGCGGGTTGGGCATCGGCGCTGTCGCAGGAATTTCCCGATCAGACGGCTTTGGGGGTTTGCGGGCAGATCATTCCGTGGAATTTCCCGCTGCTGATGCTGGCATGGAAGATCGCGCCCGCGCTGGCGGCGGGCAATACGGTTGTGTTGAAACCCGCCGATCTGACCCCGCTTTCGGCCATCGCTTTTGCGGAATTGCTGGTCGATATCGGCTTGCCGAAGGGGGTGGTCAATATCGTGCAAGGCGGGGCTGCGACGGGGCAGGCGATTGTTAGCCATCCTGATATCGACAAGATCGCCTTTACCGGATCGACTGCCGTGGGCCGCGAAATCCGCCGCGCGACCGCCGGATCGGGCAAGCGCATCACCTTGGAACTGGGCGGAAAATCCCCCTTCATCGTTTGTGCCGATGCCGATCTTGATGCCGCCGTCGAAGGGGTGGTCGATGGTGTGTGGTTCAACCAAGGCGAGGTCTGCTGCGCCGGATCGCGGCTTTTGCTGCAAGAGGGCATTGCGGAGGCTTTCACCGCCAAGTTGCGCAAGCGCTTGGACACCATCCGTCTGGGTGATCCTTTGGACAAATCCACCGATATGGGTGCCATTGTCAGCGCCAAGCAAAAGGCGCGGATCGAAGGGCTGCTGCGCGGCGCGGTGCAAGAAGGCTATGCGCTGGAACAATCCGCCTGCGCTTTGCCCGCGCGTGGGCATTTCATCGCGCCGGGTTTCGTGGTGGATGCCGAACCCGCCGCGACCATCAGCCAGACGGAAGTCTTCGGCCCGATTGCGGTGACCATGGCGTTTCGATCGATCGACGAGGCGGTGGCCTTGGCCAATAACACCGCCTATGGCCTTGCCGCATCGGTCTGGTCGGAAAACATCAATACCGCTACGGACTTAGCAGCTCGGGTCAAGGCGGGCGTGGTCTGGATCAACGGATCGAACATGTTCGATGCCAATGCGCCCTTCGGCGGCGTGAAGGAAAGCGGCTTTGGCCGTGAAGGCGCGCGGGTCGGCATGGGGGCCTATCTGCACCCCAAACGGCAGGGGGCGGCGAAAGTGGTGCCTATGTCCTTCGATTTCACCGTCAGCACGGGGCAGGGTGGGTCAGATGCAGCCATAGACCAAACGCAGAAGAATTATATCGGCGGCAAGCAACAACGCCCCGATGGCGGCGCAAGCTTTACCACGCGTTTTGCCGATGGATCGGCGGCGGGGCTGGCGCCCTTGTCGAACCGCAAGGACCTGCGCAATGCGGTCGAGGCGGCGCTGAAGGCCAAATCTTGGGCGGCGAATGCGCATCTGCGGGCGCAGGTCCTGTATTATCTGGCCGAGAATTTCACCGCCCGCGCGCCGGAAGCGCAGGAGTTGCTGGCGCGGATGACTGGTATAAGTGGGGCGAAGGCTGCGGCGGAAGTGCAGGCGGCGATTGACAAAATCTTCCTGTTCGCCGGTCTGGCCGACAAGCTGGATGGGGCCGTGCAGGCGGTTAAGCCGCGGCATCTATGCCTGACCACCCAGGAAGCCTTGGGTGTGGTGGGCGTGATCGCACCCGATGACGCGCCGCTTCTGGGGCTGATTTCCTTGGTGCTGCCGCTGGTTGCCGCCGGAAATGCGGTGGTGGCGGTGCCGTCGCCCCGTTTGGGCCCGCTGGTGGCGCTGATCTATCAGCTGTTGGATACATCCGATATGCCGGCGGGGGTGATCAATCTGGTGACGGGGGATGCGAAAGCTTTGGCGGTGACCTTGGCCGAACATGACGCGGTGGATGCGGTTTGGGCGGTGAGCACGGCTGATCTGCAACGCCAGATTGAAGCGCGGGGCGCAGATAATCTGAAACAGATCTGGGCCAATGATGGCATCTTGCCGGATTGGGCGCAGGAAAACGGCTTGGACTGGCTGCGCCGTGCCAGCCAATGCAAGACGATCTGGCTGCCCTATGGCGCTTAAATAAGGAAAAGGTCCGGCAGAGCAACCTGCCGGACCTTTGTCATTTTCAAAGCGATTTCAATATATTGGCGCCCATGTGATCTGGCGGTCCGCGCCACGTGATCCGGCCCGCGTGGCGCGGATATTGGGCAGGTCATTGCCTTCGATCCATGCGTTGGCCTCGCTTGGGGATTTGCCATGATGGGCCCAGCGATCCAGCAGACGGCGGCGCAATTCGTCTTCGGGGACATCAAGCCAAAGAGTCATGTCGTAATGGATCGCATTCCACGGGGCTTGGTTCAGCAGCAGGTAATTGCCTTCCACCACCAGAATGCGGTCTTGGGCGGTGACCACATCGCCCGCCGCCCGCGACAATTCAAGACTGCGGTCGAAGATCGGGATCGCCACCTCATCCTCTGTCCGCAGCCTTGACATCATATGGGAAAACCCCATGGCATCAAAGGTTTCCGGCGCGCCCTTGCGCTGGCGCAGCCCCCGCGCGATCAGCACCGCATCATCGTAATGATAGCCGTCCATCGGCACCACCTTGGCCCCGATATCGGCTCGCGCGGCGCGCAAAGCTTGCACCAAGTCGCCCGCCAAGGTCGATTTCCCCGAGCCCGGCGGTCCGGCCAAAGCGATGATGAAACGTTGGGCCGGAGTGGCGCGGGTCAGGATGTCGGCGGCGATCTCTTGGGGGGTCATGCGGTCTCTGCCAGAGTGTCGGGAAGTTTCGCACCGGTCATATAGGCAACCGCGTCGGACATGCTATGCTCATCCGGTCGGATCACCGCCAGCCTGCGACCAAGCCGGTGGATATGGATGCGGTCGGCCACTTCGAAGACATGCGGCATGTTGTGGCTGATCAGGATGATCGGAATCCCACGCGAGCGGACGTCTTGGATCAGATCCAGCACCCGCCTGCTTTCCTTGACGCCCAAGGCGGCGGTGGGTTCGTCCAAGATCACCACTTTCGAGCCGAAAGCGGCGGCGCGCGCGACCGCTACCCCTTGGCGTTGGCCGCCCGACAGGGTTTCCACCGCTTGGTTGATGTTCTGGATCGTCATCAGGCCCAATTCGTTCAGCTTTTCGCGGGCGAATTTCTCCATCCGCGGGCGGTCGAGTTGGCGGAAGATTTGCCCCATCACGCCCTGTTTGCGCCATTCGCGGCCCATGAACATGTTTTCGGCGATCGACAGCGCGGGGCTCATGGCCAAGGTTTGGTAGACAGTTTCAATGCCCGCCGCCCGCGCGGCAATCGGAGAGGCGAAGTTGACCGGCGCGCCGTCCAAGGTGATCTCGCCTTCATCGGGGATAACGGCGCCGGATAAAGCTTTGATCAGCGTCGATTTTCCGGCACCATTATCGCCGATGACCGCCAGAATTTCCCCCGGCATCAGGTCGAAATCGCAATGGTCCAGCGCGGTGACTTTGCCGTATCGTTTCACCAGATTGCGTGCTTTGAGGATCGGTTCCATCAGCCTGATACCTTTCTGATCCATTGGTCGACGGCGACGGCGAAGATGATCAAGACGCCGATCAAGAAGAAGGTCCATTGCGGGTCGGTGCCGACCAGTCGCAGGCCCATTTCAAAGACGCCGACGATCATCGCGCCGAAGAACATGCCCATGACCGATCCGCGTCCGCCAAAGAGCGAGATGCCCCCGATCACCACGGCGGTAATCGCTTGGATATTGCCCAATTGTCCGGTCGATGCGGTGGGCGAGACCGATCCGAAGCGTCCGATCATCACCCAGCCCGCGACGGCGCAGAAAAATCCGGCCAAAGCATAGACTTGGATCAGAACCTTCTTGGTCGGCACACCGGCGAGTTCTGCTGAAACCGGATCATCCCCCGTTGCATAGACATGGCGACCCCAAGCGGTATGGCGCAAGATATAGGACAAGGCCAGGACCAGCAGGATCATCAGGAAGACCGCATAGAGGATCTTCACGCCGCCCGGTTGGATCGATCCGCCCCAGAATTGCAGCGCGGGCGCATTGGCCGCGATATCCGAGGAGCGGATCGTTTCATTGGCCGAAAAGATATAGTTGGATGCCAGCAAGACCTGCCATGTGCCCAAGGTCACGATGAAGGGCGGTAGTTTCATCTTGGCCACCAAGACCCCGTTGACCGCGCCCATCGCGGTGCCGCAGATCAATCCCAGCAGGATCGCCAGTTCAGCAGGCACGCCATAGCGGAAGGTGAATTGGCCCATCAAAACCGATGAGAAGACCGCAATCGCCCCCACCGATAGGTCGATCCCCGCGGTCAGGATGACGATGCTTTGCGCACAGCCCAAGATGCCGACAATCGCGATCTGCTGCAGGATCGTCGACAAGGTGCCCGCTTTGAAGAAATTCGGTGACAGCAGGCCGAAGATGATGATTGCCACCACCAGCACAATCATCGGCACGGCGGATGGCGTCTGATGCAGCCAATGTTGCAGGCTTTTGAGCGGCGATCGCGGCTCGTGGAATTCGGCGACAGTTTCCGAGGCGCCGGTCAGGCCCTCTTCGAAATTGCGCGCCTGCGTGGCGTCTTTGACCATTGGCCGGTCCTCCCTTGACTTGCCCACCGTCGTTTCGGCGGCGACGGCGGAGACAGATCGTCCCCGCCGAAAGCACTTTTCACAAAGGGCTTAGCCCCAGCACAGCTCGGTCCCTTTGGCGGTGTCGATGGATTCGACGCCTGCCGCGGGCTGATCGGTGACCAAAGCGACGCCGGTATCGAAGAAGGCTTTGCCTTCAGTGGGTTGCGGCTTGGTGCCATCGGCTGCGAATTTGGCGATGGCTTCCACGCCAAGCGAGGCCATCTGCAGCGGATATTGCTGCGATGTCGCGCCGATCACGCCATCCTTGACATTGGTCACGCCCGGACAGCCGCCATCGACCGACACGATCAACACGCCTTTTTCCTTGCCGGCAGCCTTCAGCGCTTCATAGGCGCCTGCGGCCGAAGGTTCGTTGATCGTGTATACCACGTTGATATCAGGGTCTTTTGTCAGCAGCGCTTCCATCGCCTTCAGGCCGCCTTCCTCATTGCCCGAGGTGACTTCATTGCCGATAATACGCGGATCGGTTTCATCGCCCCATTTGTTGGGATCGGCCAGATCGATGCCCATGCCCGACAAAAATCCCTGATCGCGCATCACGTCGACCGAAGGTTGTGCAATGCCAAGATCCAACATCGCGATCTTGGCGCTGGCCGCCTTGTCGCCCAAAGTGGCCTTGGTCCACTGGCCGATCAGCTGGCCGGCAAGGAAGTTGTCGGTGGCAAATGTCGCATCGGCGGCGTCAATCGGATCGAGCGGCGTATCCAGCGCGATGACCAGAACGCCTGCGTCGCGCGCAGCTTTCACACTATCGACAATCGCTTTGGTGTCGGATGCGGTGATCAGAATGCCCTTGGCACCATCGGCCACGCAGGCTTCCACTGCCGCGACCTGGCTTTCATGATCGCCGTCGATCTTGCCCGCATAGGCTTTCAGCGTGACGCCAAGCTCTTTCGCTTTGGCCTCAGCACCTTCTTTCATCTTGACGAAGAAGGGGTTGGTGTCGGTTTTGGTGATCAGGCAGGCAGTGGTTTGCGCCGCTGCAGCGCCAGCCATCAGCGCGAAAGCCGCCGATCCCAATAGGGTCGTCATCGCTAATTTCATTGAATTCCTCCCGTTATACCGGCGGTTTCAGCCGTCCGGCCTTGTGCAAGTTTCATGCAGTCGCAATGCGGCCCGTCTGGTGGCGGGCGGGTCAGGGCACGACCTCCTCCGTCGTGATGGCTTATGAAAGGCCGAATCATCGCTTGCGTCAACTAAATAAATAAGAGTGATTTAATATTGACAGGAACCAAGGGGACGCGCAGTCTGACCCAATCGCAACATCGCATCGGAGCCGCCATGCTGATTGCCATTCCCCCGCTTCTTGGACCCGAGCTATTGGCGAGCCTGCGCGCCATGGGTCATGGTGACGAAATCGCCTTGGTCGATGCCAATTATCCGGCGCAAGACCACGCGCGCCGCTTGATCCGCGCCGATGGTGTGGGGTTGCTGCCTTTGTTGGAAGCGATCCTGACCGTGCTGCCCTTGGACCATGTGACCGAACATGCGATCTTTCGCACCGCGCAGAACAATGTGCCGCCCGAAATGGCGAAGGTGCATCACGACTTGGATGGTCTTTGTGCAAGGATGCGTCCGGATCACCCCGTCCAAGCCCTTGCGGGGGCGAATTTTTATCCCCGCGTAAAAACCGCGCATACAGTCGTTGCCACCGGTGAGCGCGCGCTATACGCCAATGTCATCCTGCGCAAAGGTGTGATTTTCGAGACGGAGTAAGCCGATGACGACCTCTGACGAGCGGTTCAATCAAGCAGAGATGGTGATTGCGGATCCGCTGTCAGGGTTGCAACCCTCGATGGAATTCGCCCCGGACCGCAACGGGCTTGGTGATCAAAATCCACGTGGCACCAACCAGTCGGGAATGCGGGCGCAGAACGAACGCCTGGTGCTGACCTTGTTGCGCAAACACGGGCCGCTGGCCAAATCCGATATCGCGCGGTTGACGGGCTTATCGCTGCAGACCGTGTCGGTGATCATGCGCGCCTTGGAACAGGAAGGTCTGCTGCTGAAGGGCACGCCGCAGCGGGGGCGGATCGGCCAGCCATCGGTGCCGATGGCGCTGTCCCCCGAGGGGGCTGCGTTTTTCGGGCTGAAACTGGGACGTCGCTCGGCGGATTTGCTGGTGATCGACTTTTTGGGAAAAGTCTTGGCCACCGAGCGGATGACCTATCGCTACCCCGAGCCTGATCAAGTGATTGATTTTGTTGTCAAGGGCCTGCCGATCCTGATGACCGCCCTGCCCAAGCCGATGCAGGCGCGCATTGGTGGCATTGGCGTTGCCATGCCCTTCGAGCTGTGGAGTTGGGGCCGCCATATGGGCGCGCCGCAGGGGAAGATGGATATCTGGCGCGATTTCGATGTGCTTGATGCTTTGCGTGAAGCCACAGATCTGCCGGTGTTCCTGCAAAACGACGCCACCGCCGCCTGCGGGGCCGAACGCACCTTTGGCCAAGGCGATCAGGTGCAGAATTTCCTTTATTTCTATTGTGGTTACTTCATTGGCGGCGGGTTGGTCCTGAATGGTCGGCTGTTCAGCGGTCGCACCGGAAATGCGGCGGGCGTCGGGCCGATGCCGGTCCCGGGCCCTGACGGACGGATGCTGCGGCTGATCGATGTGGCCTCGCTCGCGACTTTGGGCAAAGCGATGGAAGCCGCGGGGCTGGATGCGGACAGCTTGTGGGATCACCCTGATCGCTGGAACTGTCCGCCCGATCTGATTGACGCTTGGGTTGCCCGCGCCGCAGAGGGGTTGGCCTCGGCCATCCTGTCAACCTCTGCATTGGTCGAGCCCGAAGCCGTGCTTATCGATGGCTGGATTCCGGAAACGATGCGCGATGCCTTGATTGCCGAGACACAAGCGGCCTTGCATCGTCATGATCTGTCGGGGATTTTGCCACCGCAAATCCGGGCCGGTACCATTGGTCCGATGGCACGCGCTTTGGGCGCGGCGGCGGTGCCCTTGGCGCAGCGCTACTTGGTCGAGGGCTGATCATTATATCAAGGTGAAATCGCCTTTGATCAGGGCCGCGGCGGCGACAATCACATTGGCCGCGACATGCGCCCAGACCGCATCTGCAATCGATCGTCTACGCAGATAGATCAGGCCGAATAATAGGCCCGCGATAAACCCGTCGAACCAGCGTCCGTGTAACAGGCCGAAAAGCCCTGCGCTCAAGATCACGCCGCAAATCGTCATCCCCAACCGGATGCGCGGCTGCGCGATCTGCGCTGCAGCGAAGCGTTCCAACAGATAGCCGCGGAAGAACAATTCTTCCACCAGCGGGACCAAAATGGTGGTGCCAGCCAGCCGCAACACCGCCCAAAGGCTGAACATCACGCCCGATAGGCCCGCCAAAAGACTGTTCAATTCAGAGGAAGGGCCCGCCGTGTTGGGCGCGCTCACGACCCAATATATCCCGATTGCCGCGCCGGTGAGCAAAGCGATATGCGATCCATCCCAGCTTTTTTGTCGCAAGGCGGGCAGGAAGTAATAGACCGCCGCGGCCAGAGCGGCTGCTTTTAGCGGATAGCCCAGCTCGGGGTGAACGAAGAAGCTGGCCGCAATCGTCGCGCTGATCATGAAAAGGATGAAGGGCAAGATGCAGGCTGCGATCCAATCTTCACGCAGGGGTATCATTGGGGCGGGCGCTTGCGCTTCTGCTGTGATGTCAGGCGCCCGATGCAGCCAAGGGCTGAAATGGACCAGATACATCAGGCCCAAGGCGAGCAAGGTGAAAAACAGCCATCCCGCATAGGAATGAAAACCGTTGACCGCGAGTTCCGGAGAAACAAGATCGCCCAAGGCGATCAAAACCGTGATCCTTACCGCGTTGAGCAGCCAGCTTGCGAGCAAACCCAAGGGCAGCACCACCAGCCAATATCGGGTCATTCGCAATTCGCGATGAAACATCACCGCGTAGATCAGGGTGAAGCCGCTGACCAGTGCCAAGCCTTCGACGCCGGAACATTGCTGAGACACCTCTACGGCGAAATCGCCCGTGCCGATGATATAGCGGCTGACGTCACCCACGATTTCAAAGCCGCTCGCCAACAGCATCAAGGCGACCAAAGCGAAGGTGCCAAGCGTCAGAACCGGCCAGAGATGCCACAGCGGCAGCATCAACTCGGCCAGATCGGGCAGGATCAAAGCCACGGCCAGCGCCAGACCTAAAATCTTGACATCCGGCCCGAAGGCATCCCGCCAGATTGAGGGCGGGGCCAGCCAAAGGATGCCGCCGATCGCGGCGCAGAGCGATCCGATCAGCAGATAGGGCGTTATGCTATTGAAATCAGATGTTATATTTTCTTGCTGTGCCAAAATATATGGCATGAAAAGCAACAAAATGCCGATAAAATGCAGGGCGATGGCCCAAAGGGGCGCGGCCACCTGCCCCCGTTCCTGTAAGAAGCGGGATATGAGCGTGGGGCGTGCCCAACTCAGCAATGCGGCCATTGCCGCCACCGCAATCACGCGCCCCAATTGATTGCGCAACCCACGGCAGACGGCCAAATCCTCGGTCAGGTGACAATCGATCTGCACCAAAAACTGGTAGGTCAGCGCCAAAAGCCCCAGCTCAAAGCCGAAAAGCCCGAGCAGCAGCAGCATACGCCATCCAATGGGCGCGCTGGCTGGGCTGGTGGATGACGTGACCATCAATAGACCTCGTTACGGGCGCAATCGCATCGTTACAGAGTGAACAGCCAATATGTTAAATTTCTGTCAAGAATATGAAGCCTTAAGTCGAATATGGGACAAGGTGCCTAGCCGCGCGCTTTGTCCAGATCCTTGCCCTCGCTGTCTTCGGCAGGCGCGGTTTTGGCGGGTTCGGGGTTCTTGGGGCCTGGTTTGTCCTGACCGATGCCGGCGGGCGCGCCGCGATCCGCTTCCATGCCTGCCGGATAGCTTTCGTCATGCTGGGCCGGAAACTTACGCGCCTCGTGCGGGTCGCGGGGGGCTTTGCGCTGGGGGGTCATCCTTGGCTCCGTCCTTGGGATTTTGGATTAAACCCTTGATCCCCCGCAAGGTTCCATCATGTGCTTTTGGCACCCAGGTAGCGGGCGAAAAGTTCACGTTGGGAGGAGATGCCCAGCTTGGCATAGATATTGCGCCGATGGATCCGCACCGTGCCGCTGCTGATCCCCAGCGCCGTGGCCGTGGCATCCGAGGAATGGCCCTTCAGGATATAGCCGACGATTTCCCCTTCGCGCGGGGTCAGGGTATTCAGATGCCCAGAGACCGGCGGCGGCGGCGCGCCGCGAGCTGCGAAAGCGGTGGCGATGCCCGCCCAATGCTGCCGCATCAAAGCGCAGACCAAGGGGGCTTGGGCCGCCAGCTTGCGAAATTCGGCCGGAGAAAAGCTGCGCTCTTGGCGCATCAGCGACAGCACGATTTGGCAATCGCCCGCGATATGGGCAAAGAAGCCCAATTCTTCGGCAATTTCGGTTCTTTGATAATAAGTCCGGCAATATTCGCCTTGATAGAACCGGTCGGGCGCCACGTCGCGCAAGCGGTATAGCCCCTGCGCCACCGGCCGGATTGCCGATTGGTAAAACGGGTCCAGCAGATAGGGCCCTTCGGTATAGTCGCTGACAAAGACCTTGCGCCGATCCGCAGGAAAATCGTCATATATATCAAGCGGCTTTGCCTCAAAATGATAGCCGAAGATCACGGTGAAATTGTAAGGCACGATCTGGGCCAACCAGCGGCTGAGCGCAGGGGCGAAACCTGTGTCATGCAGGGCGTCGACCGCTGCCGCCAACCTGTCGGGATAGGGATGCTCTGCCACGATCTATGCCTTTTGTGATATATACAGTAAATCAATGATTTTTTAGCTTAACACCTAAGTCAAGGGATATACGACGGATCCGTCATGCTTAGTCAACCGATTGCCGAACTCCGCAATGTGTCGAAACGCTTCGGTCCGGTGACGGCAGCGAGCCAACTGGATTTGACCATCCGGCAGGGCGAATTCCTGTCCTTTCTGGGGCCTTCGGGCTGTGGCAAGACCACCGCCTTGCGGATGCTGGCAGGCTTTGAACAGCCCAGCGACGGCGAGGTTCTGATTGACGGCGTCGTGGTCAATGGCACGCCCGCGCATCACCGCCCCGTCAATATGGTGTTCCAGCAATATGCCTTGTTCCCCCATATGGATGTGGCGGCCAATGTCGCTTACGGGCTGACGCAACGCAGGCCGCGCCCGCTCAAATCCGATATCGCAGAACAGGTGGCGCAGGCCTTGGCCATGGTGCGGCTGGAGGGTTTTGCCCATCGCCGCATCTGGGAGATGTCGGGCGGCCAACAACAGCGTGTGGCTTTGGCGCGGGCCATCGTCAATCGCCCCAAGATCCTGTTGCTGGATGAGCCGATGGCGGCTTTGGACAAGAATCTGCGCCACGACATGCAGATCGAGCTGAAAACCCTGCAGCGCGAATTGGGGATCACCTTCGTTCTGGTCACCCATGATCAGGATGAGGCTCTGTCGATGTCAGACCGGATTTGCATCATGGGACAGGGACGCATTCGTCAGATCGGCTCTGCGCAAGAGCTGTATGATCAGCCAGCCAGCCGCTATGTCGCTGATTTCGTGGGACGTTCCAATTTCATCGCGGCGCGTGTGACGGGTCGCACGCCGCAGGGTCTGGACTGCCTGAGCGAGGCGGGTATCCCCTTCGTCGCGCGGGGTGAGGCGAAGGTGGGGCAAGAGGTGACGCTGTCGCTGCGGCCGGAAAACATCCGGCCCGTTGAAGACGGCCTTGCGATGACCGTGACCCGCGCGATCTTTTTGGGCGAACAGGTGGAATGCCACCTGCAAGGCGCGGGCCTGCCGCAATTGGTGGTGACATGGCCGCGCCATGCCGGTCAGCCGGTGCCGGACGCGGGCGATACGATCCGTATCGGCTGGCAAAACGGCGCGGCTATCGCTTTGACGGAATGAAGACGACACAACCAGCATCGGGATCACAAGCCGCCAAGACGCTTGGCTCCCATCCACAACAGGGGATTTGACATGCGCGATACCATTTCAACCAAGGACTTCCTGCTGCAGCTAGAAAGCTATCGCAAGGGATCGATTTCGCGGCGGCATTTTCTGGGCGTGACGGGGCTTGGCCTTGCCACAACCGTGCTGGCCGGATCGCTGGGGGCCCGCGCGCAGGCGCAAGGCATTGGCGACAAGGTGTCGATCGCGACTTGGCCGAATTATCACGATCCGGCCGATCTTGACGCCTTCCGCGCGAAATTCGGCGCGGCTGTGGCGCAGAATGTGTTCGGCTCGAACGAGGAAATGCTGGCCAAGCTGCAAGCGGGCGGCGCGGGTTGGGATGTGGTGGTCGCCACCAATTACGCCATCGCGCCCTATGTTGAAATGGGCATCATCGAAGAACTGGACCTGTCGAAAATCCCGAATTTCGATGCCGCCAGTTTCGAGGCGCGTTATGCCGATGCGGGCAAGGTGGATGGCAAAACCTATGGCCTGCCGCGCAATATCGGCACCACCGGCTATTGCTTGAATACCGATGATCTGAATGGGGCTGCAACGCCCACCACGTGGAAGGAATTCTGGGATCTGGCGCGCGGGGATCTGACGGGGCGCGCGATGGTGCATGACTATCAGCTGACTGCGATTGGCAATGCGTTGAAATATTACGGTTATTCCTTCAATTCGGTCGATCCGAAGGAACTGGCCGATGCCGAAAAGCTGCTGATCGATGCCAAGCCGCATCTGTTCGCGATCAATTCCGATTATCAGCCTTCGATCCGCTCGGGCGATGCCGCCATGTCGATGTGCTGGACGGGCGATGCGGCGCAATTGCAGCGCGACATGCCGGAAATCGCCTATATCTTGGGCCGCGAGGGGGGTGAGTTATGGACCGATTTCTTCACCATTCCGGCTTCTGCGCCCAATAAGGACGCGGCCTATGCGCTGATCAATTTCCTGCTCGATCCCGAAGTTTCGGCCAAGGAAGCCTTGTTCCACGGCTATCCCAGCGGCGACGCGCGGGTCGATGCCCTGCTGCCCGCTGAAATGCGCGACAATCCGATCCTGTATCCGGCGGCCGATCTGTTGAACGCGCTGGAATTCGGCGCCGCGGTCACTTTGACCAATCCCGACCGTGCCGAGATCATGGCGCGGTTCAAATCGGCCTAAGGGGGAAGATCATGGCCGCGAATTTGCGCACCAGTCTGTTTCTGGCTCCGGCGACGGCATGGCTGTTGACCATGCTGGTGCTGCCCTTGGCGGTGGTCATGGTCTTTGCCTTCGGCGAAAGGGGGGCGGCGGGCGGCTATGTCCCCGCCTTCACCTTCGACAATTTCGCGAACCTCGGCTCTCGGTCGACGGCGTTTTTCAACACCCTGACCATGGCCCCGATCGGCACGCTGCTCTGCCTGATCATCGCTTATCCCTTGGCCTATTATCTGGCGGTAAAGGCCGATCCTAGGCTGCGGACATTGCTGCTGATTTTGGTGATCGTGCCGTTTTGGACATCGATCCTGATCCGGTCCTACGCATGGATCCAGATTTTGGGCGGCAATGGCCTGCCCAAGCTGATCGCCGAGCTGGGCTTTGGCAAGCCGCGCCTGATCAACACGCCTTTCGCGGTGATGTTGGGGATTGTTTACGGCTATCTGCCGCTGATGGTGTTCCCGATCTATGTGGCGCTGGAAAAGCTGGACAAGCGGCTACTGGAGGCGGCCTCCGATCTGGGCGCGCCGCCGTGGCGCAGCTTCTGGCAGATCACTTTGCCGCTATCGCTGCCCGGTATCGCCACCGGATCGATGCTGGTCTTCATCCTGTTGATGGGGGAATTTCTGATCCCGCAGATTTTGGGCGGCGGAAAAGTCTTCTTTGTCGGCAATGCCTTGGTTGATCTGTTCTTGCAATCTCGCAACTGGCCCTTGGGGGCTGCGGTGGCGGCAAGTCTGGTTCTGGTGATGCTGGTCACCGTCTCGGCCTATCTGGCGCTGCTGCGCCGCTTGGGCGGCGGGCGTGACGATGTTTCGATGATGTGAGGAAAGATGCGCCTTTACGCCTTCGCGGTCTATCTGTTCCTGTATCTGCCGATCGGGGTGATCGCGCTGTTTTCCTTCAATGCGGGGAAACATGCGACCCAGCTGACCGGATTTTCCACCCAATGGTATGGCAAAGCGCTGAGCAATCCCTTTGTGATCGAAGCGTTGCAGACCAGTTTTATCGTGGCGTTCACCTCTGCGCTGCTGGCGACGATCTGCGGCACTTTGGCGGCGGTCGCGTTGCAAGGTATGCGCGGGCGGCTGCGGCTGTTCTATGACGCCTTGATCTATATGGCGGTGATGGTGCCGGGCATCGTGATCGGTATCGCCACGCTGATCGCCTTGGTCAGCCTGTTCGGCATCGTCAATCCGGCGCTGACGGGGCTGTTCGGACAGGGCGCGATCCAACTGGGTTTGGGCAAGGGATCGCTGATCGCTGCGCATGGGCTGTTCACCATGTCGCTGGTGGTCGTGACGGTGCGCGCGCGGCTGCAAGGCATGGATCGCTCTTTGCTGGAAGCGGCTTCTGACCTTGGCGCGCCGCCGATGCGGGCCTTTTGGCAGATCATCCTGCCGCAGATCGCACCCGCGGTGCTGGCGGGATTTCTGCTGGCCTTCACCTTCAGCTTCGACGATTTCGTCATTGCCTTCTTCACCGCAGGCTCTGAAACCACGCTGCCGATCTATATCTTTTCATCGATCCGGCGCGGGGTGACGCCTGAAATTAACGCCATCGGCAGTTTGGTGCTGGCGGCATCCTTGGTGCTGCTGGTGGCGGCCCAACTGATATTGCGCAAACGCGGCCGCTAAGAGCAGGAGATAACGCAATGGAATTGCAAGATCGTGTGGCATTCATCACCGCAGCCGGATCAGGCATCGGCAGGGCGGGGGCCTTGGCCTTGGCCCGCGAAGGCGCGATTGTGGTGGTCACCGACCGTGACGCTTCCCGCGCGGAGGAAACCGCTGCCGCCATCACCCAAGCAGGCGGACGCGGCGAAGCGATGGGCCTTGATGTCAGCGATGATGCGGCCTTGTCGGGGGCGATCGCCGCGGCGGCGGCGCGCTATGGGCGGCTTGATATCCTGCATTCCCATGCGGGGGTTCAAGTCGCTGGGCGTCTGGATCAGGTGTCGGCGGATGAGATGGATCTGTCGTGGCGGCTGAATGTGCGGGCGCATTTCGTGGCCGCCAAAGCGGCGATGGCGGTGATGGCGCCGCGCAAATCGGGATCGATCATCATCACATCGTCGAATTCCGGCGTGCAATATGACCGCGAGATGATCGCCTATTGCACCACCAAACATGCGGTCATCGCGATGACCAAACAGATTGCCGCCGATTTCGCCAAGACCGGCGTGCGCTGCAACGCCTTGTGCCCAGGCTTTGTCGACACCGCCTTCAATGCGGGGTTCGAATCCCAGATGGGCGGGCGCGCAGCGCTTGAAGCTTATGTGCGCGACACCATTCCGATGGGACGCTTCGGTTCAGCCCGCGAAATCGCCGAGGCGGTGGTCTATCTGGCATCGGACAAATCGGCCTTCATGACCGGACATGCCTTGGTCTTGGACGGGGCCGAAAGCTTGTAACCCATGAAAAAGGGCCGGAATGATCCGGCCCCGTATCTTCGCGTATCAGGGTGATCAGATCACTCTTGATGCAGCTTGTTATCGGTCTGCCACAGACGATAGCCGACGGTCAGCCCTTCGGGCGCATAGATCACCAGCGGCAGCTTGCTGTTATAGCGCACCAAAGCGTCCGATCCCAAGCGCAGCGGTACCAAAGCCTCGCGCTTTTCGGCATTGGGGCAGGCCATCATGGTCTGTGCAGGCTCGGACACATCGTCGATTTCATAATAGGAATAGCCCCAGCCCTCGACGTCTTCCTCTTCCAGATCAGCGCCGATCATGACATTGTTGCAATCGACCATCATGGTCTTTCCAGCAAAAATCTCGACCTTGAGCAGGTCTTCGTTTTCGGCCTGCGGCAGCGTCAGCACATGGCGCGTCTGGCCCGCTTTGGCGGCAGGATAGATCGTCAGATCAACCGGTTGCGCCATAGCGGTTCCGGCGGTCAGCAAAGCCATCAAGGCAAGTGGAGCGACATTTTTGATGTTCATCTTTTTCTTCCATGCAGCAAGGAGCCCGCCCTTTTCACAAAAAGCGGGCCTGATGATCCTAAGGCCGCGCTCAGGCCGAGGCCAGCGCTTTTTCGATTTCCTCCATTGAGGCAGTTGTTAGCACTTTGTCGATTTCACCGAGCGGAACCTGCTGCAATTTTGCATGATAGCTGCGGCGCATTTCGCCAAGGCTAGGCGGCGCGGCGATGACAACCAGCGTCTCGACCCGGCCGTCCAGCACCATCTGGTTCAGCTTGTCGGTCACGCCTTTGCCGAATGCGTCTTCTTCCATCTGTTTGGTGCCGGGATTGGCGGCGCTGCTTGATCCTCCGCTGGCGGAATTGCGGTCTTCGGTATCATGATCACGCAATGCGGTCAGCTTGACCTGCGGTCGGCTGCTGGTGTTGCGGGAGAGATTGAAGTTTTCGCCATCGACGACGGCAATCGTTGTGTTCAAAGGCACATCCATCGGAATTCCCAAACTCTTGAAAGAACA
>DALYSR010000002.1:0-11039 GCA_031991825.1 Paracoccaceae bacterium | reverse complement strand
AGAGAGATGTGACGCCGCATAGGATGATCTGTCTTTGACAACGGTGCTTTGGGGGGTTCGGTTCCTTGAAAGCTGGGGGCTGCCCGCCCCTTTGATCATCACGGCAGCTGCGCAAACCACGGTGATTTGGCTGTGGCGGCCAGATGATTTTGTTCCAACACATCATCCGGCGCTGTGGTTTGGGCGAAAGTTTGCGCTATGCGCCGTGTCCATCGGTGAAAGGATGCCGATCGCCCCGAATTTGACGAAAATTGGGCTTTCTGCAGCGCGTGGTCGGAACTTCGGGCCCTAACGATCCATTGGGCCAAGGTGATGAAAGCGGCTTGGATCACCTGCCAAGCCCGATGGCTTCAGAAGGATGAAATGCGATGAAGACTTTGAAATCGATGATAAATCCCCTTGTTATCGCTGGCGTTGTAGCTTTGTCTGCTCTGCCGGTTGCGGCGCAAGAGATGACTGCGACCAGCTGTGAGACGCAGTTCACCACTTGGGATACGGATGGCAACGGCATTTTGACCGAAGCCGAAGCGCCTGCCGTTTTCGCCCGTGCGCGCGTTGATGGCATGACCATTGCAGATGGTGGCTATGCCAAAGCCGATTTCGTAGCCGCCTGTGCCGCGAACAGCTTCGCGCCGCAAACGCTTGATGAAGGCGCTCCGTTGGAAGGCGCGAATTCCTTCACCGAAGAGCAGGCCAAGGATCGCGCCATCGCTTGGGGCTATACCGATGTGGCAGCGCTGACGAAGGATGACAAAGGCATTTGGCGGGGGACCGCGATGCACAATGGCGGCGCGGTAGATGTCGCCATCGACTTCAAAGGCAACGTGGTGTCCACCGCGAAGTAATCCCTGATTTCCAGTAAAAGTGGAGCTAGATATGGCTGTTATTACCCGTCTTTTTGAAGATTACGCCCAAGCCCGCCGCGCGGTGGATGCCGTGAACGCTTTGGCCCGTCCTGGTGTGGATGCATCGATCCTTGGCAATGAAACCATCCGCGACCGCCATGATACTTACGAGCGTGAATACGGCACGCGCACTGATATTGTCGTGGATGAAGCGGCATCGGGGGCTGCAACCGGCGCGGGTGTCGGCGCTGCGGTCGGGGGCGGTGCGGGCTTGCTTGCCGGTCTTGGCATGCTGGCGATCCCCGGCCTTGGCCCCATCGTGGCGGCAGGCTGGTTGGCCGCGACTGCGGTGGGTGCTGCGGGTGGCGCGCTGGCCGGTGGTGCGATCGGTGCCTTGGCCGATCTGGGGATCAGCGAAGAAGATGCGCCGGTCTATAGCGAAGCGCTGCGTCGCGGCGGCGTGATGGTCAGCGTTCGTGCGGCCGATGCCGATCTGCCGGCGGTGGAACAGGCGCTGTCAAGTGTAACACCGCATGATGTCACCACATTGCGCAACCGCTACGAGGCGGAAGGCTGGCGCGCCGGTGAAACCGATGCCGAACGCGAAGCGCGTCTGCGCGATACGCCGCCGCCGCCTCCGTTCCAGCCGTTGCTCTGATCCGACCGCCTTTCTTGCGATGAACTGAAATGAAAGAGGGTCCGGATCAATCAGATCCGGACCCTTTTCCTGAAGATCGAAAGGTATCAGGCCTGATTTCGCATCGGATCGTCAGCGGTCATCGCCTTGAACACAAGGCCCACATCTTGCGGCTTGCCGAGCTTGGTTTTCCACGTGAACAAAGGCGCGAAATAGCGGATGCAACCCAGAGCCAAGAAGATCGACCTATAGAAGCACATCACGCCCCTATAGGTCGGCGAGAACAGGCGGTCGGTGCGCAGGTTCAGGATGATCGCATTGTACCAAACCACGCCGGAAATCGGCAGGGCAAGCACAACGGCCAGCGGCACCATGCGGTTGACCATCAGCAGAACGCCACAGACGATCTCAAGGGTTTTCACCACGTCGAAGAGGCCGATGTCGATCATCGTGACCCGCATCTGCGAGGACAGCGGCATATTGCCGACCGGCTGCGGGAAGATGGTCGGCAGGCCTGCTTGGGTCAACCAGTAGGAGGTGCCCGAGATGATCATCCAGCCGCCCAGATAGAGGCGGAAGAAGTGCAGCACGATCTTCACAAGCGTGCCGAAGCTATAATCGAAAGAGATTTGCTTGTTCATGGTCGGCCTCAGTTCTGTGCCACAAAGCGTTGGATGGAATCGATACGGCCGCCACATGCGCCGATATCAACGATGTCGACGACGGTTTGCTTGACGCCGTTGATGTCCAATTCCTGCACCACGGTGACTTGACGCCCGTCACCCAGCAGTGGGCGCAGCAGGGTCGATTTGGCATTGCTGCCAGCCTGCAGTTCGGGGAACTTGGGCGCATCGATTTCGATTTTGGGCGAGAAATACTCGGCCTTCACGAAGTCGGGCTGGGCATCGTCATACAGCGCTTTGCGGAAATCTGTCACCACATGGCGCGGCATTTTGTCGATTGCCGGACCCCATTGCCAGTTCGGAGCAATGTGAAGTTGATAGTAGATGTTGCCCAAGCAAGCGATACCGGCCACCGCCAAGAATGGCGCGGAGCGCATTGAGTGAAATGGTCTTAGTGCCGGACAGGGCAGCTTCTTCGTTTGATATGCGGCGTATCGCCCCTGTGGCAAATATGTGCATTGCGCGAAGTCGCGGTTGAACAGCGACAAGCTGTTGCGCAATCGTTATGATGAATTTCCATTGAAAGATTGGCTGGAAGAGCAGTGCCGTCACAAGGTTTCAGGGGGATATAGGGCTGCGCCCGCGATTTTCCGGATGTGATCCGCTATTTGTGGCGAATAACCCTTGCGCTACAGCAGTCCGGCCAAGAGCATTCCGATATATCCGCAAGGGATACAAAGGGTTATACCCACAGCAAGCGATCCCAGATCTTTTGCATGTTTGGCCGCGATCGACCATTCGGGCGAGATATGGTCGGTGAGGACTTCGATTGCGGTATTCAGGGCCTCGACGGTGAACAGGGCGGCCATAAGGCCGATGAAGATCATCCATTGCGAAAGATCAGCCCCGTGCAGGGCCAGAAGGATCATCCCGATTGCCGCGCCCAGAACTTCAAGGCGGGCTGCGGTTTCTTGCCACAGGCGCTGCGCTCCGGCCCAAGAATATCCTGCCGCATCGATGATGTGCAGCAGACCTTTGCGGGGCGGGATGACGGTTTTTTTCGCGTCATCCTGATTTTCGGAAGAAGGGGTCACATGAACTCTCCGGTTTTGCAGCCTGCGGTCAGATCCAATGCGGGGTCGCGGGCTGTGCTGTGGATGTCCAACACTCCTAGCATCGTCGGGAAAAGGTTGTCATGGCTGACGGGCTGCCCCGCATTTTCTTGCAAGCAGCTGGGCGTCACCCCCGTCACGGCGCTAAAACGCGGATCGAGCCACATCACGAAGGGCACTTGCCGTTGTTCCGGCGGGGCCATGAAGCTGGGGGCTGCGTGAAGATAAAGGCCGTTCTCGCCCAAGGATTCCCCGTGGTCCGAGATATAGACCATCGCGGGCGTCACGCGATCCGCGGCCTTCAGCAGATCAATGGTTTGCGACAACACGAAGTCGGTTTCCCTGATGCTGTTGTCATAGGCATTGATGATCTCGGCGGTGGTGCAATCCGAAAATTGGCTGCTTTGGCAATCGGGCTGGAAGGCTGCACGGGCGCGGGGATAGCGCAGCGCATAGGCGGGGCCGTGGCTGCCGATCATGTGCAAGACCAATACGGTGTCGCGATCAATGCTGTCAGCGGCTTGACGGATGATCGGCAAGAAGGCCTCGTCGGTGCATTCGCCGTGGCAGGCTTCGGGCGATACTGTCTGATCGACGCGGTTCCAGCCCAAGCGCTTGGCGACGTTCTGATCGCCGGTGTTGTTGTCCCACCATTGCACCGCCAAGCCCGCATGGCTCATCACATCAAGCAGGTTCTCGCGCGCCATGGCTTTCTCGCGGCTATACTGCGCCTGCCCAAGGCCGGAAAACATGCAGGGCACCGATACGGCCGTCGATGTGCCGCAGGCGGTGGTTTGGGTGAAATTGACCACATCACGGGTTGCAAGCAATGGCGTGGTGTCACGGGCATAGCCATCCAGACCGAAATTCTGCGCCCGCGCGGTTTCGCCCACGAACAGCACCATCAGGACCGGCTTATGCGGCTGCGTCAGATGGCCCCCGAAAGCCGCATCCCGACCATAGGCGGCGGCAATGGGATCGCCTGCGCGCAATTCCTCGCGCGCGAAATTCCATGTGGCGGCAATCGATGCGCCGGGTTGATAGGCGCCCAACATGTCATGACGTTCGCGCAGCAGCGCCGAGTAATCCTTGTAATGCGTAAACAACGCGCCCAGCATGACGGCAAAGCATAGGCCCACACCCAAGGGCCAGCGCCAGATCTGGTGCAAGGCGCCAAAGCGGCGCACCTTCGGCCAGAACACCAAAGCCGCGGGGATAATCCCGCTCAGCAACAGCGTCACCGCCATGCGCAGCGTGAACAATTGCCGCGATTCCGCATAATTGGTCGAGAAGATGTTGCGAACCATCTCGTGATCGATCAGCACGCCAAAAGCGCTTTCATAATAGGCCGCGCTTGCCGCGATCAGGATCAGCGCTGCCGCCACCGGCTTTTGCAGCCGGCTCGGCCCCAGCAGTTCCAGCAACAACATCGTCAGTGCCGCCACGAACAGCGCGAAGATCGGCGCGCGGCTGTCCCAGCCAGGGTATTGGGCCAGAATACGGCTCCAGAAGCCGTGGTTCAGCGCCGCCATCACATAAAGCGTGACGATCAGGTTCAGCAGGCTGTGACGGATTGTCGGGCGGGGTAGCGGTTTTGCAAAGAGCTGAAGGGGCATCGCGGATATTCCCAAGGCGTTTGATTTCCCCCTCATGCGCCACGAACCTTGCGCCAAGCTTGCAAAGGCACGGCAATAGCGCTTTTGTCGCTAAAACCGCGGTGACTAGGCGTGAGGGCGGGAATGAGACTGCTGCTTGTCGAAGATGCGCTTGATCTGGCCCAATCCGTGCAGCGCTTTTTGCACATGCATGGTCATGCGGTCGATCATGCCGCCAGCCTTGATGAGGCCGAGGCGGCTTTGGCCGTGGCGGATTATGCCTGTGTGATCCTTGATCTGGGGCTGCCGGACGGGTCGGGCTTGGATCTGTTGCGGGGCTTGCGTGGCAGGGGCGATCAGACGCCGGTGATCGTGGCCACGGCGCTGGATCAGATCAGCGACCGGATCAGGGGCTTGGATGCGGGGGCGGATGATTATGTCGTCAAGCCCTTCAATCTGCAGGAATTGGCGGCGCGCATCCGCGCCCATGCCCGCCGCGGGCAGGGCATGGCGGAAACGCGGATGCGGCTGGCAGATATCGAAGTGGATCGCAGTGCGGCGCGGGCTTGGCGCGGCGCGCAGGAAATCCGTCTGACCGCAAGGGAATGGGCCTTGTTCGATGCGCTGATCGCCGCTCGGGGGCGCGTGGTGGGCAAGGCCGCCTTGGAAGACGCGCTTTATGCTTTTGACGCGCAAATCGAGGGCAATGCGGTCGAAGTCTATATCTCGCGGCTGCGCCAAAAGATCGGCGCCGCCTTGATCGAAACACGGCGCGGCTTGGGATATGTCTTGCTATGACAGCCCCGCCGCCGCCGCCGCGCCCCAAGCCTTGGTCGATCCGCCAGCGCCTGACACGGCGGGTGCTGGCATGGGTGGCTTTGGCGTGGCTGGCCACCATAGCGCTTGCCACCGTGTTTCTTGACCATGAAATCAACGAGATGATGGACGAGGAACTGCATGCCGTCGCCGAAACCACGATTCTCGCCTTGGATGCGGGGACCGGCGATGTGATCCCGCGCAATATCGCCATCGCCCCCGACGGCAAGGAACGCGTGCTGCGCATCCTGCGTCAAGGCGCGCCCGCGCCCCAAGCCCCATGGCCCGCGCTTTCGCAGGATGGTCTGCATCATCTGGCAGGCTGGCGGGTGCTGCGGATCACGGCCGAAGGCGCGGTGATCGAGGTCGCCCATAGCGACGCATGGCGGCGCGAAGAAATGCTAGAGGCGGCATCATCGCTATTGGTGCTGATCCTGCCGATGGCTTTTGTGCTGCTCTGGGGGCTGCGGCAAGCCTTGCGTCAGGGCCTGTCGCCGCTGCAAGAGCTAAGCCAGGCCATCCAAAGGCGGGGGGCGGTCGATCTGGAACCGCTGTCCGCTCAAAGCCTGCCCAGCGAATTGGGGCCCTTGGTGGCAAGCCTGAACGGATATATCGACCGGATCGAAGCCCTGCGCCAAGCCGAACAGCGCTTCATAGCCAATGCCTCGCATGAATTGCGCACGCCGCTGGCGGCGATCCGCGCCCGTCTGGATCTGTCGCAGGATCCGCAAGCGCGCGCGGCGCTGCCGCTGCTGGACAGTTTGAACCGACGTGTGGAACGGCTGTTGCAGCTGTCGCGCGCCGATGCCGGTCTGGGCTTGGGCAGGGGGCCGTCGGATATCGTGCTGATCTTGCGGCTGCTGATCCGCGAAGTCGGCCAAAACGCGCGCCATGCCATTCGCTTCGATGACGGCGATTTCGAACAGCTGATGGTCGCCGCCGATGCCGATGCGATGGCCATCCTGATCCGCAACCTGTTGGAAAATGCCATTGAACATGGCACGGGGCAGGTGGTGATCCGGCTGCGCGACACCCATCTGACGATCACCAACCCCAGTGTGGACGGTCAGTTTCACACTCAGCCCTTCACCAAGCGCGACGGGTCTGCAGGCATGGGATTGGGGCTGGCGATCATCGATCAATTGAGCGCGGGCATGGGGATGGAATTGGAAAAATCCATCTCGACCCATGCGGCCGAAATCACCCTGCATTTCCCCAAATCGGTTCCCAAGACCGAAGACCTTTAGGATCATTCTCGCCTGATCGGGACCCTTCGACAGCCTTGGCCAAATGCAGCCGTTCTAGCGCAAGGGGCGATAGCCCAGACCGGCCGAGATATCCGCCGCAGCTTGCATCACCACGGGGATCAGGGATTTCATCCGCTCTTCGGGCATGTTGTCCATTGTGGAGGACACCGAAATCGCCGCGACAACCCTGCCTGATGCATCGCGCAAGGGGGCCGAGACGCAGCGGATGACATGTTCATCCTCGCCCAGATCATAGGCAAAGCCTTGGGCGCGGTAGGCTTGCATCATGGCGAGCCACGCGGGCTTGTCCATCGACTTGGGCAGGCGATGGCCTTCGGCTTCATATAGGGCATCCCAATCCGCGGGACTGTCATCCAACAACAGCGCTTTGCCGACTCCGGTGGAAATCACCGGCTTGCGCCCGCCGATGCGCGAGGAAATTTGCACCGCCCGCACGCCGGGCAGTTTGTCCAGATAGAAGACCTCCAGCCCCTCGCGTTGCGCCAGATGCACGGTGTCAAGCGTGGCCGCCGACAACGCTTGCAGCACGGGGCGCGCCTCTTGCACCAGATCGATACGGGAATGGGCGGCAAAACCCAATTCCATCAGCTTGCGCCCCAAAGTCAGGCCGCGCGGCTCGCCCATCCGCAAATAGCCCTTGTCGATCAGAACTGATATCAGCCGATGCACGGTCGGATAGGTCAGCTCCGTCGCGGCCGCCACGTCTTGGATCGACGCCGCGCCCTCGGCCACGGCTTCGATGATCTCAAGACCCCGCACCAGCGTCTGGCCTTTTTGGGTATCCGTTTTCATGACCATTCACCTGTAAATCCACGGGGCCGCATGAGGCTGATGCCTAAGGCCTGCGTGGGCCATTTCAACCAAGAACTTTGCCCGGATTCATGATCCCTTTCGGGTCCAAGGCGTATTTCAAGCCACGCATTGCCGCAAGTTCGGTCTCGCTGCGCGAATAGCCCAGCCATTTGCGTTTGTGCAGACCGATCCCATGTTCCGCCGAAACCGACCCCCGATAGCGACGGATGATTTGGTAAACGATGGTTTCGATCCCCTCTCCGTCCGGATCGATGTCTTGGATCGGCCCTGCGACCAGATGGATATTGCTATCCCCCGCATGGCCAAAAAAGACCTTTTGCAACGCAGGATAGCTTTGTTCCAAGGCGCTGCGGATGTCGTCGACGGCTTGGCCGATCTGCGCCAAGGGCACCGAGACATCGAAATTGATCGTGGTGGCGCGCGAGGACAGGATATCTGCCACCCCGTCGCGCAGGGCCCAGAAATCATTCACTTCGCGCGCATTGGCGGCGACGGCGCCATCGATCACGATGTCCGCCTCGAAAGCCGATTCCAGCATCTTTTCGAAGACATCGCGTTCGCCATCGGGATCCGCGCCTTGCATTTCGATCAAAGCATAAAGCGGATGGCCGGCGGCAACCGGCGCGCGCAGGCCCGTCACGCCCAGAACCGCGTCGTAATAATCCGCCCACATCAATTCGAAGGCCGAGACACGGCCCGAAAGGGTCTTTTGCGCATGTTGCAACAGTTTGGTTGCCGCGGTGAAATCGGGCAGGGCCACCAAAGCGGCATTGGCCCCCGACACACCGGGATGCAGTTTCAGCACCGCGCGGGTGATGATGCCCATCGTGCCCTCGGCGCCGATGAACAGATGTTTCAAATCCAGCGCCGCATTGTTCTTGGGCATGCGGTTCATCATCGACAGCACGGTGCCATCGGCAGTAACCACCTCAAGACCCAGCACATTTTCCCGCGCCATGCCGTAGCGGATAACGCGGTTGCCACCGGCATTGGTGGCAATCACCCCGCCGATCCGCGCCGATCCCCGCGCGCCCAGATCGATCTGCAGCGACAGGCCCTTGTCCTGCACCGCCTCTTGCGCGCGCTGCAAGATCACCCCCGCCCCCAAGACCATCAGGCCCGAAGCACTATCGATTTCCTCGATCTCGTCCATCCGCGCGACCGAGAGCAAGACCGCGCCGTCACTGGCCGTGGCACCGCCCGCAAGCCCCGTCAATCCCGCCTGCGGCACCACGCCCAAACCAGAATCATGGCACAGCTTCAGAACGGCCGCGACTTCCGCGGTGGATTTGGGTTGCACGCAGGCGAAGGGAAGGCCCGGCTTTTCACCACTCCAATCGATCAATTGGGCGGGGGCGATATCGGCCCCGCGCTGCGCATATTTTTCGCCCACAATCCCTTGAAGGGTAGAGAAAATTTTATCCAGATCCGGCTGCATCACATCGTCCTCCGACAGGGCTCCCCCGCCCTTTGTGCGAGATATGTAGCAAAATTATCAATATGTGAAAATCATTTTCACTATTTGACTAAATAAAATTTCTTGCTAACACTGCGGCAATTGGCTTGAGACCACGGCAGGAGGGCCGACAAGCCAGCACATCATGCAGCATCGGCACGCGTTCGATGCGTCACTTTGGGGGGAAAACCATGTTCAACCGTCTTTCGACATTCGGCGTCGCCAGCCTTTCGGCCAGCGTCATCGCGATCAGCTTTGCCATGCCGGCACTGGCCAATCCCGATATCTTGTTCCGCGCGGCCCATGCTTCGGCACCGACATCGACGGGCCATCTGGCCTTTGAGTTCCTTGACAAAGAACTGCGCGACAAATCCGACGGTCGCATGGGTCTTGAGATCTTTCCTTCGGCGCAATTGGGCGGCGAGCGTGAGGCGGTCGAAAATATCCAATTCGGCAATATCGATCTGACCTTCGTCTCCTCGGCACCGGTCGCGGCCTTCAATGCGGGCTTCTTCGCCTTCGATATTCCTTTCCTGTTCGACGACCGCGCGCAGGCCTATGAAGTGCTCGACGGCCCGATCGGGCAGAAAATTCTGGCCGATCTGGAACAATCGGGCATGGTGGGTCTGGCCTATTGGGAAAACGGCTTCCGCCAGCTGACCACCGCCAAGACCGAAATCCACAAGCCCGAAGACCTGGCCGGCATGAAAATGCGGACCATGGAAAACGAAGTCCATATCGCGGCATGGCGCGCGGTCGGCGCGAACCCTGCGCCCTTGGCGTTCAACGAATTGTTCACCGCTTTGCAGCAAGGCACCTTCGACGCGCAAGAAGGCCCGATCAATCTGTTCTACGACATGAAGTTCAACGAGGTCCAAAAGGTCATCATCAAGACCAACCACGTCTATTCGCCCTGGCCCTTGCTGGCGAGCGCCGAGAAGATGGCTGCGCTGTCGCCGGAAGATCGCGCGATCTTCGACCAAGCGGTGCTTGATGCCACCGCCTATCAGCGCAAGCTGGCCGCGGATGCCGATATCAAGGCCGAAGCCGCGATGACGGATGTCAAATTCGTCGATCTGACGCCGGAAGAAAAGGCCGCCTTCCAAGCCAAGGTCGCACCGATTGCCGAACTGGTCGCGCAAAAGGCCGGCAAAGACATGGTCGATGCCCTGCTGACGGCAACGGGCAAGAAGTAATCCCTGATCTTTGGCCCCGTGATACCGCCATCACGGGGCCTTCCAACCTTATGAACCGCCTTGGCGGCAGGGTGCCCTATGCTCAAATATCTGGACGAACATTTCGAGGAAAGCTTAGTGGTTTTGATGATGGCGGCGATGTCTGTCATTATCGGCCTGCAAATCTTCATGCGTTACGTGATGGGCGCCTCGCTGTCATGGTCCGAAGAATTGTCACGCTATCTTTTCATCTGGGCGACGTATCTGGGCGTGGCTTACGGCGTGCGCAAGGATGCCCATATCCGCGTCTCGATGGTGACGGACCTGATGTCACCGCGAAATGTCGCCTATATCCGCATCCTGACCCATGTGATCTTCGGCGCTTTCGCCGTTTTCGTCATGTATCAAGGCTGGATCATGGTCGAGAAGACCTTCCGCTTCGGCCAGAAATCGGCCTCGTTGGGGATTCCGATGGGCTTTGTCTATCTGGCCCCGCTGACCGGCTTTGCCTTCACGATCCTGCGCCTTGTGCAAGCCATCTGGCTTGATCTTCGCGCCGCCATTTCTTCCGACATCGAGGGCAAAGCATGATCACCCTAATCCTTTTCGGTCTGCTTGCCGTGTTACTGCTGGTGTCTTTGTCGATGGTCATTTCGCTGGGCATCGCGTCTGCCGTGGTGCTTTTGGTGTCTGGCAAGG
>DALYSR010000001.1:203934-209577 GCA_031991825.1 Paracoccaceae bacterium | reverse complement strand
TCGTTTCGGTTCGGTGCTTCTAGGGGCAGATCAAATCAACCGCAAGAGGGAAAGCGAGGTTTTTCTAAATTTTCTTTCTTTCCCTTAGGTTAATATTCATCTTTCCGTTTTTGACGGCCCGCATCAGTAAAAGCAGCGCCACCAATCCGGCATAGAGGATGGGTTCGGGTGGCCAAGATTTCACCAAGATCAGGAAATGCAGCGCACCCGCAACGACGGCCAGATAGCTGAGCCTATGCAATTTCGACCAACGCCGCCCGAGTTTGCGAATGGCACCGTCGGTCGAGGTGAGCGCCAAGGGCAGCAGGGCAAGATAGCCCGCCATGCCGATGAAGATATAGGGACGCTTGATAAGATCACGGCCCATTTCATCCCAACGCAGCCCCATGTCCAACACCACCCATGTGATCAGGTGCAAAGTGGCATAGACGAAAGCCATTACCCCCAAGGCCCGACGATAGCGGATAAGATTCAGGCCGATCCAGCGCAGCGGTGTCACGCAAAGCGATGCGATTAGGAACTGTAAGGCGCTCAGGCCAAGGCTGTGCTCGATTTCCTTGACCGGATCGACACCAAGGCCACCCTGCAGGGCGTTCCATAGCAACCAAAGGGCCGGCAGGCAGGCGCAGGCCCAGACCAGCCAGACCGGCAGATGGCGCAGAAGTCCGTTCAGGCGTTGCATCAATAGTCTTTCGCCAGATCCTGTCCGGCATAAAGGCTTGCCACCGCGTCGCCATAGCCGTTGAAGATTTGCGTATCGAAGCGGCCGGAAAAGACCCCCGCCCCGATCCGGCGTTCGGATGCTTGCGACCAGCGCGGATGGTCGACCGCCGGATTAACATTGGCGAAGAAGCCGTATTCCGAGGCATTTTGCTGCTGCCAGCTGGTCAGGGGGCGATCCTCTGTCAGGGTGATCCTCACGATGCTCTTGATCGATTTGAAGCCGTATTTCCATGGCACGACCAAACGCAGCGGCGCGCCGTTCTGCTTGGGAAGCTCTTCGCCATAAAGACCGCTGGCAAGAATCGTCAGCGGATGCTGGGCTTCGTCCAGCCGCAAAGCCTCGCGGTAGGGCCAGTCCAAGATCGGATAGCGCAGGCCCGACATCTGATCGGGACGCATCGCCGTTTCAAACGAGACATATTTGGCAGCCGGTTCCACCCCAACCTTTTCCAGCAGATGCGACAGCGAGAATCCGATCCACGGCACCACCATCGACCAGCCTTCCACGCAGCGCAGGCGATAGATGCGCTCTTCGATCGGCGCGTCCTTCAGGATATCCGCCAGATCATAACGCCCCGGGCGCGAGACCAGGCCGTCGATATCCACCGCCCAAGGATCGGTAACCAAGGCACCGGCATTGCGCGCAGGGTCGGTCTTTTCCAGCCCGAATTCGTAGAAGTTATTGTAATTGGTGATTTCTTCGAAGGTGTTCGGCTTGGCATCGGTCGACCATGCGCTTTTAGCGGCTTCGATCTTTGCCTGCGCGGGCAATCCCATCACCGGCACAGCCATCGCCCCCAGCCCCGCGCCCAACAGCTTGCGGCGACTAAGCCAAACATCTTTCGGCGTCACATCTGACCAGCGCAAATTCGTCGACATTTCAGCCTCCATCCTGTTGCATCAAGGATGGCAGAGCTGGCTCAAAAGAAAAGCCCCGCCAGAGCGGGGCCTTTCAAAGCTTTCGTGATCACGCCGCGATCAATGGACCACGGTTGCCTTTGCCTCACGGCGCGGCGCGATCACGCGGTCGCCGATCTGCAGCCCTTCGGGACCGGCGGTGACCAGCAGGGTCGATCCGTCCAGCACCGCGCCACCCAGCAGCATTTCCGCAAGCGGGTCTTGCAGGTTGCGCTGGATCACACGCTTCAGCGGACGCGCGCCGAAGACCGGATCATAGCCTTCATCGGCCAGCCATGCTTTCGCGGCACTATCCAATTGCAAGTCGATCTTGCGCGCGGCCAAGCGTTTTTCCAGCCGTTTCAACTGGATCTCGACGATGCCGGACATATCGGCACGGTTGAGACGGTCGAAGATGATCTGTTCATCCAGACGGTTCAGGAATTCGGGACGGAAATGCGCCCGCACCGCTTCCATCACTTCGGCCCTTGCAGCAGCGCCATCCGCGCCTTCGGGCAATTCGCTCAGCGCCCGCGCCCCAAGGTTCGAGGTCAGGATGATCAGCGTCTGCTTGAAGTCCACCGTGCGGCCTTGACCATCGGTCAATTGCCCATCATCCAACACCTGCAACAGCACGTTGAAGACATCGGGATGGGCCTTTTCCACCTCGTCGAACAGCACGACCTGATAGGGACGGCGACGAACCGCTTCAGTCAGCACGCCACCTTCATCATAGCCGACATAGCCCGGAGGCGCACCGATCAGACGGGCGACCGAATGTTTCTCCATGAATTCCGACATATCGATGCGCACCATCGCCTGATCGTCATCAAAGAGATATTCGGCCACGGCCTTGGTCAGTTCGGTCTTACCCACGCCGGTCGGGCCCAGGAACAGGAAAGACCCCAGCGGACGGTTCTCATCATTCAGCCCCGCCCGCGCACGACGCACGGCATTGGCCACGGCATGAACCGCCGCATGTTGGCCGATGACCCGTTTGCCGAGTTCCTCTTCCATCTTCAGCAGCTTCTCGCGTTCCCCTTCCAGCATTTTGGTGGTGGGAATACCGGTCCAACGTTCGACCACTTCGGCGATCTGTTCGGGACGGACCGCTTCGGCGACCAAAGCATCGCCCTCGCGGGTGTCGACTTCGGCAAGTTCGCGTTCCATCGTCGGAATCTGGCCATATTGCAATTCACCCGCCTTGGCGAAATTGCCTTCACGTTTGGCCACATCCAATTCGGCGCGCGCCCGATCCAGCCGTTCCTGCAAGTCGCGCGACTTTTCCAAACTGTCGCGTTCGGCCTGCCATTTGGCGGTCATCGCGGCCGAATGCTGCATCAGATCGGCCAATTCCTTTTCCAGCCGCTCCAAGCGATCCTTCGATGCAACATCGTCTTCCTTCTTCAGCGCTTCGGATTCGATCTGCAGTTGCAGGATCTGACGGTCCAAAGCGTCCAGCTCTTCGGGCTTGGAATCGACTTCCATCCGCAACCGCGATGCCGCCTCGTCGATCAGGTCGATCGCCTTATCCGGCAGGAAGCGGTCGGTGATATAGCGGTGCGACAGCGTTGCCGCCGCGACCAAAGCCGAATCCGAAATCCGCACCCCGTGGTGGAGTTCGTATTTCTCCTTGATGCCGCGCAGGATCGACACGGTGTCTTCCACCGTCGGCTCATCCACGAAGACCGGCTGGAAACGACGCGCCAAAGCCGCGTCCTTTTCCACATATTTACGGTATTCGTCCAAAGTGGTGGCGCCGATGCAATGCAACTCGCCCCGCGCTAGCGCAGGCTTGATCAGATTGGCCGCATCCATCGCGCCGTCGGATTTACCGGCGCCCACAAGGGTATGCATCTCGTCGATGAACAAGACCACCTCGCCTTCGGAGGCGGTGACTTCGTTCAACACGGCTTTGAGACGCTCTTCGAATTCACCACGATATTTCGCGCCGGCGATCAAAGCCCCCATATCCAGCGCCAAAAGCTTCTTGTCGCGCAAGGATTCCGGCACATCGCCATTGATGATGCGCAACGCCAAGCCTTCGGCAATCGCGGTCTTACCCACGCCCGGCTCGCCGATCAACACAGGGTTGTTCTTGGTGCGGCGCGACAATACCTGCATGGCGCGGCGAATTTCCTCGTCACGGCCAATGATCGGGTCGATCTTGCCTTCCGCCGCAGCCTCGGTCAGGTCGCGGGCATATTTCTTCAGCGCATCATAGCCTTGCTCGGCCGATGCGGTATCCGCAGTGCGCCCTTTGCGGATGTCGTTGATCGCGGCATTCAGCTTTTGCGGCGTGACAGCACCGGCATCCAAAGCATCCTTGGCCGCACCCTTCACCATGGCGAAAGCCATCAGGATGCGTTCGACCGGCACGAAACTGTCACCGGCTTTCTTTGCCAGCGTTTCAGCTTCATCCAAGACCTTGACCAAAGACGGATCGGTAAAGGGCTGCACATCGCCGGTGACTTTCGGCAATTTGCGCAAGGCCGCATCGACCGCTTCGATCACGCGCGCAGGTTCACCCCCCGCACGGCGGATCAGATTGGCGGCCATGCCTTGGTCGTCATCCATAATCGCTTTAAGCAAATGTTCCGCGCTTAACCGCTGGTGGTTTTCGCGCATGGCAATCGTTTGAGCGGCTTGCAAGAAGCCGCGCGAACGCTCCGTGAATTTCTCCAAATTCATCGGTCACTTCTCCTTCTGATAGCACCGGATCGTTCGCGCCCGTGAGCGGCACGCGAAGCTCGGCCTTGGTGCTAAGATGGGGGGCAAATAGCGTGATGCAAGATTGCAACAAGCCCGTGATGCGGATTTCGCGCAAATTTTTTTTGGCGAGCTCTGGCGGCGCTAATTTCAAGTAAATCGCGAATATCCGCCGATGCTGGGTCAATTTTTCGGCAAGATCAGGCCATTTTCGGCGAATGCGGCAATTGAACCGTTGCGACTTCCTGCAACCATGCCCAAAGCTCGGGGAAACACCGAAGGGCCAGACATGAACGACCTGCTGCAACCGCTGATCCATAAGGCCGCCTTGCGCGATATCTCGATCAATATCGCTCGTGCGGGTCTGTCGATCAACGACAGCGCCGCATTGAAACTGCTGCCGAACGACCAGATTGCGGTCTGCATGGTGGTGTCGCGCCCCTTCCTTGGCCTGTTCCCGCGCCGCAAGCTGGTGACGGTCGGCCTGCTAAGCCCGAGCGTCACCGAAATGCTGCTTGAAGCCGTTCGCGGTGGTGAAAGCCTGCGGGTGCGCGTGGTGGGCCTGACGCCGGAACATCTGACACTGCCCGGCGCAGGGCCGGAGGTGCATGTGTCAATCTGGGGCGATCCGCGTCGGCTGACCCTGTGGGGCGCCAAGGACAAGGATCGCGTGCTGCTGACCCAGCCGACCGGCGTGCCCTTGGACACGCAAGCCCCCGCGCCTATTCCGCCGCAAAACGCATAAAGGCAAAAGCGCTGCCATCGGGGGCCCAATTGGGGACGTTCATCGTCCCCTGCCCGCCGTGCAAGGCAACCAAGACCTGACGGTTGCCGCCGTCCGGATCGCAACGATTGATGGTCACGGGCCTATCCGCCGGATGACCTTGGGTCTGTGGCGGATAGGCCAGATAAATCAGGTGCTTGCCGCAAGGCGACGGATGCGGGAACCAGTTCACATGGTCATCCGCGAACAACTGGCGCTGATCGCGACCATCGGCTTTCATCACCCAGATCTGCGCATGGCCCGACCGGTCGCAGTTATAATAGATCGACGCCCCATCCGCGCTGAAATCCGGCCCGTCGCTTTGCCCTTCGCCATGGGTCAGCCGTACCTCCTGCCCCGTGGCCGGATCGAATGTATAAACGTCGATCACCCGCGAGCTGTCACGCACCGCCACATAGGTCCAAGCCGAGCCGTCCCCGTTCACCCCATGCCACCAGCTTGGCGCTTGGGGAGATATCAGTTCCGGCCTGCCGCCGCCTGCAGCAACGCTATAGATTTCCGCGCCCAAGCCGCGGTGATGGCTGGAAAAA
>DALYSR010000001.1:0-203924 GCA_031991825.1 Paracoccaceae bacterium | reverse complement strand
CGTCTTCCCGTCAGGCGATATGCCGTGATCATTGTTCAGCCGCGTGATGCCGCCAAGATCGACTTCGATCAGCGCGGGCTTTGCCAAATCCACGCGGAACAATTTGCCGCCGCCATTCACCAAAAGATAACCGCCACAGGGCGACCAATTCGGTGCCTCTATATGCAGGTCGGTCTGCAACACCACGCGGCACTCGCCCGCCGCCATGTCCCAGATTTCCAGTGACGATTTCATCGACGCTCCTTCGGGGTCAGCAATCTGGCGGGGCGCAACGCTTCGGCCGCCTTGAACAGGCTGAAGGTCTGGTTGACGTAATTCACCACACCGCTGACCTGTTCAAGATAGCTGTCCAAGGCCGGAGTTTTTTCGGCTTCGACCACTTGCACCGCGCGGGACGGGTCTTCGCCTTCGAACTGGCAATAGAACAAAGGATCGCCGCGTTTCAGCACGATATCCTGTTCCGGTTCATGCCACTCAAAGCCCCACATTAGCGGACGCGGCCAGATGTTGATCGGGAAGCGACCCCCGAAAATCGTGCCGGGCAGCGGGGTTTTGCGGTAATGTGCGAAGGCATCCAACTGGGTCATGTAGCACAACTCGTCGGCGATAAAGCAATAGGGCAGGCTCAGTTGCACGGTTGGCCTGTCGGGATAGCGCCATTCCGCTTCATTCACCAAAGTCACCAGCTGGTTCAGCTTCGATCCCCTGACCGGCGACGCCGCCCCCAGCCGGTTGACCAATTGCGCGCGGCCCTGCGCATCGCGGGTAAAGCCGATCTGCAGATCATAGGGGCATTTGATCACGAAATAGCGGCTTTCCATCTGCACCACCGCCGGACAGCGCCCCGCCGATTTGGCATGACTGCGGTTGGTGTTGCGGAAGGACAACCTTTCGGGCGGGTCGAACAGCACCGCCGCCTTGTCCGAGGTCAGAAACCAGCCAACCGACAGGGGACCGGATGTCGGCCCGCTCTCGGGGCGATCAAAGCTGAGATGAATGTCCAAAACCAACCCCTGCACAAAGTCTTGCCGCGAAAATGCTTGGCGCAAGGGTTAGGGGTTTATCCCCTATCGTCAAGCGCCTGCCGCAAAGCGGTGACCGCTTGCGCATCGGTGCGGCGCATTTGGGCGGGGGCAAAGCCGAAGTCGCGGGCGGGTCCGGCCATCGGCGTGGCCAGACTGCAGGAGCCATGAAATTCGTTCAGCCCCATGCCATCAAATGCGGGCAAAGTGTCGGCCGATACGCCCGACCCCGCCATGATAGCGATCCGCCCCGCCGCCTGATCGACCAATGCTTTCAACAAGGCGATGCCATCGGGCGCATGCAAAGCGCCGCCGCTGGTCAGGATGCGATCAAAGCCCAGTGTGATCGCTTGTTCCAAAGCCTCTGCCGGATCGGGCACCAGATCGAAACAGCGATGCAAAGTCAGGCCCAAACCATCCGCGCATGTCACCAGCCGCGACAGCGCGTCCAGATTCAAGCGCCCGTCGGGCAGACTGGCCCCCAGCACCACCCCCGCCAGCCCAGCGCCGCGCGCGGCCTGAATATCGGCTTCCATCACCGCCATATCATCGGGATCAAAGCAGAAATCCCCCGCCCTGGGCCGGATCATCGCGAAGACCGGCACATTGGCTTTCATCGTCGCTTTCGCCGCCAGCGCCATCAACCCCGCCGAAGGGGTCAATCCGCCCAGATCCAGCGCCGAACACAGCTCTATCCGGTCGGCCCCATGGGCGCAGGCGGTGGCAAGCCCTGCGGCGTCATCGACACAGACCTCTAGCGTGGCCCTCATGCGAAGGCGTCCCACCCTGCCTCTGCCGCGCCGACCAGACCCGGTTCGGGTTGGCAGGTGGCGGGCACCAGCAGTGGCGCGGATGTGCGGCGCAGGATTTGCTGGCGCAGCTTCGCGTCTAAAGCATCGATCAACCCTTCCGCCTGCGCCAGACCACCGCCCACCGGCAGGATCGACACTCCGGTCAGATTGACCACCATCGCCAAAGGTCCCGACATTAGCTGCAACCACAGATCGATGGTGGCCTTCGCCTGCGCATCCCCTGCCGCCCAGCGCTGCAGGATATCGATCGACGGCACGTGCTGCTGGTGCAGACCGAAATGCAGCCGTTCCACCCCGCGCGCCGCACCCACCGCATCCAGACAACCCCTCTGGCCACACCCACAGGGCAGATCCCATGGCGCGGGCGCAACCGGACCATGGCCCCATTCCCCCGCATAGCCGCCAGCGCCCTGCACCAAACGGCCATCGATGATCAGCCCGCCGCCCACGCCCGTGCCCAGAATCACCCCCAGCACATTGCGATGGCCACGCGCAGCCCCTTGGCGCGCTTCGGCCAAGGCGAAGCAATCGGCATCGTTCAGAAGCAAAACCGGCACTCCCAAAGCCGCGGCAATTTCGGCCTGCACTTCGCGCCCATCGGCACAAGGGATATTGGCAGCAGTAATACGGCCCGTCTGAGGATCAACCACCCCCGCCAGCGAAATGGCGACGCCTTGCAAAGCGCCCGCATCCGACGCCTGATTCGCAAACGTCTGCAACACCTGCAAAAAAGCCGCGAAATCTTGGAGCGGCGTCGGTTGCGCCCCCAGATAAGCGGGCACTTCGCCCGCACGCATCGCCACAGCCGCCTTGATCCGCGAGCCGCCGATATCGAAGCACAAGATCATCCCGTTCCCCCAGCCTGTTCTGACCTATCGTTGCCCTTTGGCTTGACAGCTTCGCCCGCGCACCGCAAGACGCCGCGACCCTGCCAGTAGGAGATGTGCCATGTCTGATGCCCTTATTGCCGATGATCGCCTGATCGTTGCCCTTGATGTTCCCAATGTGGTGCAGGGCTTGGAGCTTGCCCAGCGCATCGGCGATGCCGCAAGCTTCTATAAGATCGGTCTGGGGATGCTGACCGGCGGCGGCTTCGCTTTGGCCAATGAGCTGAAGCAAGAACATGGCAAGCGTATCTTCCTTGACATGAAGCTGTTCGACATCGGTGCCACCATCGAGGCCGCCGTGCGCGGCATCGCGCAATATGATCTGGATTTCCTGACCGTGCATGGCGACCCGCAAGTGGTGCGCGCGGCCCAAAACGGCAAAGGCGGCTCGGATCTGAAGATTCTGGCGGTGACGGTGCTGACCTCGCTGGATCGCGCCGATCTGGATGCCAATCTGATCAAAGCGGGCGATATCCATGAGATTACCCTTGAACGCGCCCAGAGGGCTTTGGCGGCAGGCGCGGATGGCGTGATCGCCAGCCCGCAAGAAGCGGCGATGATCCGCGCTTTGCCCGAAGCGGCAGGCAAGCTGATCGTGACCCCTGGCGTGCGCCCGATCGGTGCCGCGGTGGGCGATCAGAAACGGATCGCGACACCGGCGCAAGCCATTGGCGATGGTGCCAATCATATCGTGGTGGGCCGTCCGATCTGGCAACATGCCGATCCCGCAGCCGCCGCCCGCGCGGTGATTGCCGAACTGCCGAAGCGCTGAATAAAAAGGGGGGCCGCAAGGCCCCCTTTTCAGTCGTTGATATCACGGTGCCAGATCTTCACCTGCCCCGTAGGCTTGCCGAACAAAAGGCGAATGACCGCCCAGATCGCCAAAGAACAAAGCGCGAAGACCAGCAATAGCAGTGGCAGGCTGCCGCTGAGCAGCCCCATGCCCAGCGCCAGACCGATGACCACTGCCCCCAGCGCAAAGCCTAGGAAGACATAGGCGGGGATCAGCATCTCCAACACGCCCAAGCCGAAACCTGCCGCGATCCAGACCCACCATTGCGCCCACATCAGCCGCGCCCTTTCAACATGGCGAAGGCATCGCCAAAGGCTTCCAAGGCTTGCGAGGGCAGCAGGATGGTCTGTTTTCCAGTGCCTTGCGCCACCTTTGCCAATGCCTCTACCTGCGCCAGCGCCAATTGGTATTGCGCCGCCTCCAGCCCCGATTCCTTGATGGCCACGGCGATTGCAGTGGTGGCATAGGCTTCGGCATCGGCGGTGATGCGCTTGGCTTTCGCGGCCTGTTCGGCGGCGTAAAGATCGGCATCGGCGGCCAATTCCACCGCCCGACGCTTGCCTTCCGCATCCGTCACCTGCGCGCGGCGCGCGCGTTCGGCGTTCAATTGCTGCAGCATGGCGGCGCGGGTGGCATCATCCAGATTCACATCCAGAATCTCTGCCCTCGTCACCTCTACCCCCCAGTCATCGACCATCGCCGCCACCTGTTCGCGCACCCGTTCGATCAGATGGGCGCGATTGGACTGCACTTGGTCCAGTTCGATCTTGCCGATTTCGCTGCGCACGATCCCCGCAACCGTCGTGGCAATCGCGGCATCGATGTCGCGAATCCGGTAGACGGTTTTTTCCGGTTCGGTGATGCGGTAGAAGACGGATGTCTCTACCTTGACCAAGACGTTGTCGGCGGTGATCGCATCTTGCTGGGCATTGGGCAGCTGGCGTTCAAGGATCGAAATCTTATGTGCCACGCGGTCAAGAAAGGGGATGATCAGATTGATCCCCGGCCCCAAGACCGACCGCAGCCGCCCGAAGCGTTCGACCACATATTTTTCGGACTGCGGCACGATCCGCACGCCCAGATAAATGCACAGGATGATGAATCCCGCGACAATCAACAATGTCGCATTTTCGGCAAGCAGCGCTTCCAAGGTTCTTTCCCCCGTGATGATTTCGACCAAAGTGCGAGCAGCGGGCACAGGAATCAAGTCTTGGGACAGTTTCCCCCGATCCGCCGGATTAGAGACAGCATCTTTCAACGATCATAAAAACGTTAGAATTATCTTCGAAAGTATTGGGCATTTACGCAGAAATATCTCATGCGTCGGCCTCAAGAAAACAAAAATCGCCGCATTTATTCCACCGGATATGGCGGATGATGGATGCAAGATATTCCTTTCATCCAGAGGCGAGTCCATGAAAATCGTTGTTCTTGGTTCCGGCGTCATCGGCACGACTTCCGCGTGGTATCTGGCCCAGCAAGGCCATGAGGTCACCGTGATCGACCGCCAGCCGGCGGCGGCTCTGGAAACGTCATTTGCCAATGCGGGCGAAATCAGCCCCGGTTATTCGGCGCCTTGGGCGGCTCCGGGCATTCCGCTGAAGGCGATCAAATGGCTGTTCATGGAACATGCCCCGCTGATCATCCAGCCCAAGCCCGATTTCGCCAAGCTGAAATGGATGGCGCAGATGTTGGCCAATTGCACGGCCAAAGCCTATCATGAAAACAAAGGCCGCATGGTGCGCATCGCCGAATATTCGCGCGATTGCCTGACCGATCTGCGCGGACAGGTCGATATCGCCTTCGACGAACGCCAACAGGGCACGCTGCAAGTCTTCCGCACGCAAAAGCAATTGGACAGCGCGCAGAAGGATATCGATGTGCTGCGTGAAGGCGGCGTGCCGTTCGAGCTGCTGGATGTGAAAGGCTGCATCGCGGTCGAACCGGGTCTGGCCAATGCCAGCCACAAGATCGTCGGCGGGTTGCGCCTGCCGAAGGATGAAACCGGCGATTGCTTCAAATTCACCCAATCGCTGGCGGCAAAGGCCGAAGCGGCGGGCGTGAAATTCCGCTATGATACCGAAATCAAACGCCTGATCCGCAAGGGTGACCGGATTGCATCGGTTCTGACCAATGCGGGCGAAATCCATGCCGATGCCTTCGTTTTGGCCATGGGCAGCTATTCCCCCTTCCTTGTGAAGGAATTCGGCATCGATCTGCCGGTCTATCCGCTGAAAGGCTATTCGATCACCGTGCCGATCAAGGATGCCAGCCGCGCGCCCGAATCGACCGTGATGGATGAAACCCACAAGATCGCGATCACCCGTCTGGGCAATCGCATCCGTGTGGGTGGCATGGCGGAAATCGCGGGATTCGACTTCTCGCTCTCGCCCAAGCGCCAGCGCACGCTGACCCATTCGGTGGAAGACCTGTTCGGCGGTGCGGGCGATCAATCGCAAGCCAGCTTCTGGTGCGGTCTGCGCCCGATGACTCCGGACGGCACGCCGATTGTCGGCCGCTCGCCGATTTCCAACCTGTTCCTGAACACCGGCCATGGCACCTTGGGTTGGACGATGTCGGCAGGGTCCGGCAAATTGCTGGCGGATATCATTTCGGGCCGTGCCACCGAAATCGAATCCGAAGATCTGGGCTATAGCCGCTATCGCCGTCAAAAATCATCGACTGCGCAGGCCCTGCGCCCGCAAACCGCGCATTAACCCCCTGCCCTGCGGCGGGGGTCGGTGCTAAACTGGGCTCATGCCCGCCCCCATGCCTGCTTTGTGTAAAGATTGCCTGACCACATTCGACACGGCACCCGCCAACGGGCGCTGTGGCGCTTGTCGTTCGCCGCGTCTGATCGCGCATCCCGAACTGTTCAGCCTGTCGATCGCGCATATGGATTGCGACGCCTTTTATGCGTCGGTGGAAAAACGCGATGATCCCAGCCTGCACGACCGACCGCTGATCATCGGCGGCGGCCAACGCGGCGTGGTCTCAACCTGCTGCTATCTGGCGCGCATCCACGGGGTGCGATCCGCCATGCCAATGTTCCAAGCCCTGAAGCTATGCCCCGATGCGGCAGTGATCCCGCCCCGCATGACGCGATATGTCGAAATCAGCCGACAGATTCGCGGTTTGATGGATGGGCTGACGCCTTCGGTCGAACCTTTATCCTTGGACGAAGCTTTCATGGACATGACCGGCACCGCCAAGCTGCATGGCGCGCCGCCTGCGCTGATTCTGGCCCGCATGATCCGCCGGATCGAGGATGAGATCGGTGTCACCGCCTCTATCGGGCTGTCGCATAACAAGTTTCTGGCGAAAATCGCGTCCGATCTGGACAAGCCGCGCGGGTTTTCGGTGATCGGACAGGCGGAAACGGCGGAATTTCTGGCCAAAAAGCCGGTGCGCATCATCTGGGGGGTGGGCACGGCGACTCAGGCCGCGCTGGAACAAGCAGGGATTCGCGGCATTTCCGACCTTTTGCGCTGGCAACGCGAAGATCTGACCGCGCGATTCGGCGCGATGGGGGACCGGCTTTGGCATCTGGCGCGCGGGATCGATCAGCGGCGCGTCTCGGGCCATGATCCGGTCAAATCGATCTCCAAAGAGACAACCTTCAACGAGGACACATCCGATCCCGAGCTGTTGGATGGCCATTTATGGCGGCTGGCGGAACAGGTATCCGACCGTGCGAAGGCCAAGGCGCTGGCAGGGCGCTGCGTGGTACTGAAGCTGAAACGGGGCAATTTCCAAACCGTGACCCGTCGCCAAGCCCTTGGGGATGCGACGCAAATGGCAGATCGCATCTACCGCGCCGCGCGGCAGCTGTTCGATCATGCGGGGGTGGATGGGCCGTTCCGGCTGATCGGGGTCGGCATTGCGGAACTGACCGCAGAATCGGACGCCGACCGCTCCCCAGACCTGTTGGACCCCGATGCCGGCAAAAGAGCCGCCGCCGAACGGGCCACCGATGCCATCCGCGCCAAGTTCGGCAAGGATGCGATCATCAAGGGCCGCGCCCTGCGCTAAGGCTATTCCGCCGCCAAGGCCCATTCCTGCGGGTCGATTCGGGCAAGATCGGCAATCACCAAAGCCATCACCTGCTGAAACGCCGCAAAATCACCGGATTTTTCGACCTGCGATTCGTTCATATAGAGCCCACGATCGATTTCGATCTGCACGGCATGCTGGCCACGCGAAGGTTTGCCATAGGTTTGCGTGATATAGCCCCCCGCGAAAGGCGCGTTACGGGCGACTCGCAGCCCTTGCTTGGTAAAAGCCTCCTCCACCGCATCGGTCACGATTCGCGCCGCGGAGGCCCCGAATCTGTCGCCCAGCACCACATCGGGGCGATTCCCGCCCTGCCGGACCATGCCCGACAGCGCCTCATGCGGCATGGAATGGCAATCGAGCAGCACTGTCTGGCCGAAAATCGCCCGATTCTGCGCCAAAAGCTGCTTCAGCATCTGATGATAGGGGTGCCAATGCAGATTCAGCCGTGATTCTGCGGCATGGGCCGGAATTTTCCCCCGATAAATCGCCCGACCACCAGCCACGACTCGGGGAATCACCCCCAGACCGGCCGCGATGCGGGGGTTCAAAGTGTTTTTCGGGGCATCTTCGACCAAAGCGGGGTCCAATTCATCCGCCGCACGGTTCAAATCGACATAAGCGCGGGGCGCGCAGGCGGCCAAAAGCGGCGATCCATGCAGAATCGCTGGCAAAAATAGCTGATCCACAAAGGCATCTTCCGACGATCTTAGCGTCAGCGGGTCCAGTATGGCGGCCTTCACCAGAGAGGCCGGATACTCCGCTCCGCTATGGGGCGACGAGAAAACCACCGCTGATCCGCGGGTTTTCGGCTCATATAAGGTAAAAGCTACAGTTTTCACGCGGACCCCCCTAATGCGTTGACTATAGGGCAAAAACTAAAAAATGCGAAAAGCTATGAAAGTTGCATTTTTCTGATCGTAACCTCTTGCGGGCCCCAGCGAGTCTAGTTATACCCCCCTCACCGACGCAGAGAACGGCGCCAGACACTAGCTGGATGGCACTGAACGAAGCGAGTGGAAAAGTGGGCGGTTAGCTCAGCGGTAGAGCACTACGTTGACATCGTAGTGGCCACTGGTTCGATCCCAGTACCGCCCACCATTCACCGCCCCGGTTTATGCCGGGGCTTTTTGCTTTAAGGCGCATGCACTGGCGCCGCAATGAGGAGAAGACCGATGAAGGTTGCGAATTCGCTCCGCTCGCTCAAGCAGCGCCACCGCGATTGCCAAATCGTGCGCCGCAAGGGCCGTATCTACGTCATCAACAAAACCCAGAAGCGCTTCAAAGCACGTCAGGGCTGATTGATCGGCATAGGCCTGATTAAGAATTCCAAGGGTCGTCTCGGTTTGCCGGGCGGCCCTTATTCTATTTCAGCTCCTGGATTTCGCCGGAATGCCACGCAAAAGCGAAGAATTTTCGATTCTTCTGAAAATGCGTATTGGCGTTAACTGCATCCGCCCTAGACTCATCCCCAGCCAAGAGGTGAGTCCATGTCGCGCAACCTGCACCCCCTGATTCCCATTGCCCTGCGCATCGGTGCCGTCGCCGCTGCCGGTTATGCCGCGCAACGGATCATTCGCGCGCAGCTGCCCCAAGGCCGCACCGACTTGCGCGCCGAAGATGCGCTGGACGCCCTGCCCGAAGGGATCACCCGCCATCGGCCGCGTGATTTGCAAGGGCAGCAGAACCTGACATGGCGCATGGCGCGACAGGTGCAGATCGGCGACAAAACCTATGAACTTGAGGGCACCGCCATCGCGCGATTCCGTCTGCGTCCGATCGACTGAACGGGCCAAAACGCCACTTTCGACATCGGGCCCGCCCCCTTAGAATGCTTGAAAAACAGGTATCCGAAACCCATCTTAACGGCGGAGAAAGATGCAATTTGACCACGGGTCAGTTTTTTTTGCGTTCTGCGGCCAGTTCAGCCGAAATATCGAGCCTTCCAGCCCAGTCGCGCCGCTTTGCGTGCTGGACGGATCGTCGCACCTTCTCTAATAACCGCGTGGCAGGGTGTTGGTAAATCCAACGCCCCTGAATCTTTATGGGTCGCAGCCCAAGGCGGCCCCGAGAGGGAGAAGTTCTCGTGTCCCACGCAGAAGACCACGCAGGCACCCGTAGGGATTTCCTGTACTATGCAACCGCCGGGGTCGGAGCCGTTGCCACCGGTGCCGCCGTCTGGCCGCTCGTCAATCAGATGAACCCGTCGGCAGATGTGCAAGCGATGGCGTCGATCTTCGTCGATGTCTCGAGCGTGCAGCCCGGCACCCAGCTCACCGTCAAGTTCCTTGGCAAGCCGGTATTCATCCGTCGCCGCACCGCCGAAGAAATTCAGGCCGCGCGCGCTGTGCCGCTGAACGACCTGAGCGACAAGGCTGCCCATAACCCGGCCAAGCCCGACGCCAACGCCGATGACCAGAACCGCACCCTCGACGAGGCGGGCGAGTGGCTGGTGATGATCGGCGTCTGCACCCATCTGGGGTGCGTGCCGATCGGCAATGGCGCAGGCGAATTCGGCGGCTGGTTCTGCCCTTGCCACGGTTCGCACTACGACCAGTCGGGCCGCATCCGCAAAGGCCCCGCGCCGCGCAACCTCGACATCCCGGTGGCCTCGTTCGAGAACCCCACCACGATCAAGCTCGGATAAGGACAACGCCCATGGCCGGTATTCCGCACGACCATTACGAGCCCAAGACAGGCATCGAGAAGTGGCTGCACAAGCGCCTCCCCATCGTAGGCCTCGCCTATGATACCCTGATGATCCCCACGCCTAAGAACCTGAACTGGATGTGGATCTGGGGCATCGTCCTTGCCTTCTGCTTGGGCCTGCAAATCGTCACCGGTATCATTCTGGTGATGCACTATACCCCGCATGTCGATCTGGCCTTCGCCTCGGTCGAACATATCATGCGTGACGTCAATGGCGGGCATATGATCCGCTACTTGCATGCGAACGGCGCGTCGCTGTTCTTCATCGCCGTCTATCTGCACATCTTCCGCGGTCTCTACTACGGCTCGTATAAAGCGCCGCGCGAAGTGACGTGGATCATCGGCATGCTGATCTATCTGATGATGATGGGCACCGCCTTCATGGGCTATGTGCTGCCTTGGGGCCAGATGTCGTTCTGGGGCGCCACGGTGATCACCGGCCTGTTCGGCGCGATCCCGGGCATCGGCGAGCCGATCCAGACCCTGCTGTTGGGTGGTCCGGCTGTCGATAACGCCACGCTGAACCGCTTCTTCTCGCTGCACTACCTGCTGCCGTTCATCATTGCCGCTCTGGTTGGTCTGCACATCTGGGCCTTCCACCACACCGGCAACAACAACCCGACCGGCGTCGAAGTCCGTCGCGGTTCGAAAGCGGAAGCGGAAAAGGATACCCTGCCCTTCTTCCCGTATTTCGTGATCAAGGATCTGTTCGCGCTGGCTTTGGTGCTGGTGGTCTTCTTCGCGATCGTAGGCTTCATGCCGAACTATCTGGGCCACCCGGATAACTATCTCGAAGCGAACCCGCTTTCGACTCCGGCTCACATCGTGCCGGAATGGTACTTCCTGCCGTTCTACGCGATCCTGCGCGCCTTCACCGCTGACGTCTGGGTGGTGATTGCCGCCAACTGGCTGACCTTCGGCATCGTCGATGCCAAGTTCTTCGGTGTGCTCGCGATGTTCGGCGCGATTGCCATCATGGCGCTGGCGCCGTGGCTGGACACCTCCAAGGTCCGTTCGGGCAAATACCGCCCGATGTTCAAATGGTGGTTCTTCCTGCTCTGCGTCGACTTCATGGTGCTGATGTGGGTTGGCGCGATGCCGGCTGAAGAACCCTATGCGACGATCTCGTTGATCGCATCGGCCTATTGGTTCGCCTATTTCCTCGTGATCCTGCCGCTGCTGGGCGTGATCGAGAAGCCGCTGCCGATTCCGGCAACCATCGAGGACGATTTCAATGCCCACTACGGCTCCAAGTCGAATTCGGCCGAGTGAGAAAGGACTGACTGATATGCTCAGGAAAATCGCCCTCACCGCATCCCTTGCTCTGGCCACTTCGGCCGGAGCAGTCATGGCCGCAGGCGCCCCTGCCGAGCTGACCGATCTGCACTTCGCGCATGAAGGCCCGTTCGGCAAGTTCGACCAGCACCAGCTGCAACGCGGCCTGCAGGTCTATACCGAAGTCTGCGCAGCCTGCCACGGCATGAAATTCGTGCCGATCCGCTCGCTGTCGGACAAAGGTGGTCCGGAAATGCCGGCAGACCAGATCCGCGCTTATGCCGCCGAGTTCACCGTGGTGGACAAAGAGACCGGCGAAGAACGTCCCGGCAAGCCGACCGACCACTTCCCGAAATCGGCAGTGGAAGGCGCACCGGATCTGTCGCTGATGACCAAGGCACGTTCGGGCTTCCACGGCCCCTATGGCACCGGCATGAGCCAGCTGTTCAACGGCATCGGCGGTCCGGAATATGTCTACTCGATCCTGACCCATTTCGAACCCGACCCCGCTTGTGCGCCGGACGGGATCGAAGGCTATTACTACAACACCGCCTTCCCCAATGGTGCTGTACCCGATAGCTGCAAGGACGAGCATGGCCTGTCCAAGGTTTCGGGCAGCTGGATTGCGATGAACCCGCCGCTGTCCGACGACCAAGTCACCTATGCCGATGGCACCAAGGCGACCGTCGCCCAGATGTCGGAAGACGTCACCGCCTTCATGACCTGGGCCGCAGAACCCAAGATGATGGATCGTAAGGCCGCAGGCTTCAAAGCCGTGTTCTTCCTGATCCTGCTGTCGACCCTGCTTTATCTGACCAACAAGAAATTGTGGTCGGGCGTCAAAGGCAAAAAGCAGGCCTAAGCCCCTGCCGTGATCGACCAAAGAAAACCCCGCGTGGCGCGCCACGCGGGGTTTTTTCATGCGCCACCCAAATAGGCTTTCAGGGCGGGGGGCGGATCGGCAAAGACCTTTTGCGTATCCTGTGGCGGGGCCGCCTTCCCCTCTGACACCACGATCACGCTTTGGGCGAAGCGCTTGGCGTCGTTGGGATCATGGGTCACCATCAAGACACTGGCCCCCGTTTCCTGCGCCACTTCCGCCACCAGATCCAACATCTCGACCTTCAGCGCAGGCCCCAAGGCCGCGAAGGGTTCGTCCAGCAACAACAGCGGACGCGCCCGCAGCAAGGCGCGCGCCAAGGCCGCACGTCCCGCCTGCCCGCCGGAAATCTGCGCAGGCTTGCGGGCGGATAGCCCCTCCAACCCCACACGTTCCAAGGCCTGTTCGACCCGCCGCCTTTGCGCTGTGTCCAACCGCAGGTTCGGGTCCAGTCCCAAGCCCAGATTATCCGCCAAGGTCATATGCGGGAACAGGTTCTGATCTTGGAACAGGATGGTCAGCGGCCTTTGGCTGGGGGGAAGCGGGGTCATGTCACGCCCCTCCCACAACAGCCGCCCATGGCTGGGCGCGATAAAGCCCGCGATCAGCGACAAAAGCGTCGATTTCCCCGACCCCGAGGGCCCGATCACCGCCGCACGCGCGCCCTTGGGCAGGGTCCAATCGGCGGAAAGGTGGAAATCGGATTGCTGCAACTGCAGTCGGTCAAGGTGAAGCATGACGCCGCCCCCATTGGTCAAATGCGAAAAACAGCCCGAAGCTAAGGGTGATCAGCAGCAAGGCCGCCGCCGACGCCGTTTCCATCTTATAGGCCCCCATCAGGCGCTGGACGACCAAAGGCAGCGTCGCGCCGCTTTCGGTCGCGAACAAGGCGATCACCCCCAGATCCCCCATCGACAATGCCGCCGACAGCCCCGCGCCAAAGCCCAAGGGCCGCGCCAGCCGTGGCAGCAGTAGATGCCGCAACCGGCCAAATCCCCGCAGCCCAAGGCTTTCGGCAAGCCGCCCGTAATCGGCCTGCACCGCTTGGGCATCGGGCAACAGCAAGCGATAGGCAAAGGGCAGCGACAGGGCCGCGTTCACCGCCACCGTCACCGGCAAGGCAAGGCTGGCCGGATTGACCCAAGGCTGCACCAGCAAGAACAGCCCCGTCCCCAGCACCAGCCCCGACGAGGCCAAAGGCAGCAGGGCCACCAGATCATAGACCATCGCCTTGCGACTGCGGTGCCCCGCGCGCGCCACTGCATCGGCCAAGGTCAAAGCGGCCAGCATCGTGACCAAGCTGGACACCAAAGCCACCGCGACCGACCGCCCCGCCGCCGCCCAGACCATGGCAGGCAGATCCGCGATCCCCGCCAGACCGCGCCAGACCACCGCCCCCAAGGGCAGCAGCAAAAAGCCTGCGGCCAGCGTGATCGCCGCCGCATCCGCCCAAAGCCGCCACCCTTTAGGCGCGCGAGTCCAGAGCGATACGCCCCAACCGCTTTGGCCTGATCCGGCCCCGAAAGCCAAGGGCTGCATCACTTTGCGTCCGATCAGGGCAACGGCTGCGCACAGCAGGAACTGCAATGCGGCCAAGCCCGCCGCGCGGCCAAGGTCGAAATCGAAGCGCAGGGCTTGATAGATCGCCAGTTCGATCGTCGTGGCTTTCGGCCCGCCGCCCAGCATCAGGACCACGGCAAAGCTGGTCAGGCAGATGATGAAGATCACCATCAAAGCACCGGGCAGAACGGCTTTCAGCAAAGGCCATTCCAGATGGCGCCACATCGCGCGGGGACCAAAGCCCAAGGATTCCGCCAGCCGGAATCGTTCGGCCGGAATGGCCTGCCAGCCTTGCAGGATCATCCGCGTGGCCAAGGGCAGGTTCAAAAACACATGCACCAAGACCACACCGGTCAGCCCGTAGACCGATATCGGCCAGAGGCCCAAAGCCTGCACTGCCTGACTGAGCCAACCGCTCCGCCCGAAAACCGCAAGCAGCCCCAGCACCGCGACCAGACTGGGCAGGATGAAGGGCGCGCCCATCAAGGCGATCAGCGCCAACCGGCCGCGAAACTGCCGCCGCGCCAAAGCCCGCGCCACCGGCACCGCCAAAGCGACCGATATCAGCGCCGACAAAGCGGCTTGGATCAGAGTGAATTTCAGCGCCGCCAAATCGGCAGGACGAAGGGCCACGCCCCCCGCCTGCCACGCAACCGCCAGAAGCGGCAGCAAGATGAAAATCCCCAAGGCCCACGCCAAAGCGGCGGGCCAAGGGGTCGTGCCGCTGGCCCTTACCGGCTGAGCGCGCTCTGCCATTCACCAAACGCCTTGTCGCGCTGTGCCGCCGCCTCGTCCGACGACAACAGCAGCGATTTTTCCGGACGATACAGATCGAACCCTTCGGGCAGGCCCGCCGCCGGAGTGACTGCCGGATACATCCAATTGGTCTGCGCCAATTGCGACTGGAAGGCATCGGTCAACATGAAGGCCAAGAAGCGATCCGCCAGTTCCGGCTGGGGCGCATTGGCCAGTTTGCCGGCGACTTCGATTTGCAGGTAATGGCCTTCGGTGAACAAAGCCGCCGCCTTGCTCTCATCCTTTTCGGCAATCAGGTGATAGGCGGGGCTGGTGGTATAGGACAGGACCATATCCGCTTCACCGGCGGTGAACAGGCCGTAAGCTTCCGACCAACCGGGGGTGACGGTCAGGATATTATCCGCCAAGCCCTGCCAAATGCTTTCCGCCTTATCGCCATAAGCCGCCTTCACCCACATCAGCAATCCCAGTCCGGGGGTCGAGGACCGCGGATCTTGGATCACGACTTTCAAATCCGATGCGGCCAAGGCCTCAAAGCTGTCGGGCACCGATTGCAGCTTGGTCTTGTCATAGACGAAAGCGAACCAGCTCCAGTCATAGGGCAGGAAGCTGTCATCATCGAAAGCCACCGGCAGCGCGGGCTGCGTCAGGCCATGGGGGGCGAACAGCCCCGTGGCCTTGGCCTGTGCGATCAGATTGGTATCCAACCCCAAGACGATATCGCTTTCGCCGCGTTTGCCTTCAAGCTGCACCCGCGCCAGCAGCGCCGCGCCATCGCCCGCCGCCACAAAGCGCAGATCGCAGATGCATTCCGCCTCGAACGCTTTTTCGATCGCGGGACCGGGGCCCCATTCGCTGGTAAAACTGTCATAGGTCAGCACAGTCAGCACCGGCGTGGCGGCTTGTGCCGCGAATGCGCCGATGATCAAGCTGGCTGCAAGGATCGAAGCCTTCATCTCTTCCTCCAATTGCAGCGGAATGGTCGGGCAAGGAGGATCGTCCTTAACACCTTCCCTCCGCCGGTATAATCCGGTTCAGGTTCAACGGGTCCGCGCAAGCGCATCTCAGCCCAAGTGATTGGGCACCCCGAGGTGAGCGCGACAATAACGCGCGGCCGTGGCTTATCAAGGACAATAAGGGATTAGGCTTGGCTTTCGGCAGCGAGCAGGGATTCCAGCCCGTGGCGATAATCGGGATGGATCAGCCGCACGCCCAGTTCGGCCTTGATGCGCGCATTGCTGACGCGTTTGGATTCGGCATAGAAGCTGCGCGCCATCGGGGTCATGTCGGCGCTCGCGAAATCAACCGCAGGTGGTTCCGGCAGGCCCAGCAGATGCGCTGCATAGGACAGCACATCTTCGGGTGGTGCGGGATCGTCATCGCAAATGTTATAGATCCGCCCCCCCGCGACAGGCGCTTGCATCGAGGCCATCACCACTGCCGCGATATCATCGACATGGATGCGGCTAAACACTTGACCTTGCTTGATGATCCGCCGCGCCGACCCGTCTTTGACCTTGGAAAACGGCCCGCGTGTCGGCCCGTAGATCCCCGCCAAACGGAAGATATGCGCGCCCAAGCCCGTTGCCTGCCACTGCGCTTCCGCAGCCACCCGCCACGCGCCGCGCGTGGTCGATGGCGTCAGGGGCGTCTCTTCATCCACCCAAGCGCCGCCATGATCGCCATAGACGCCGGTGGTCGACAGATAGCCGGTCCACATGGGCGCAAGATCAGCAATTTGCGGATAATGCTGCAAGAAGGGATCACCCGCCGCATCCGGCGCGGCGGATGCTAAGATATGGCTGGCGCCCGACGCTGCCGCCAACAGCCCATCGGGCAGCAACACGGGAGTGACGCCCATCGCTTGCATCTGCTCCGCGCGGGCCGGATTGCGCGTGGTGCCGGACACCTGCCAACCCGCCGCCAATGCCAGACGCGCGACCGCCTCGGCGCTATAGCCGAAGCCCAGGATCAGCAGATGATGCATGGCGCGGTCCCCCTGTCAGTCAGGCTGCAGCATATAGCCTTCGCCACGCACGGTCTGCAGATAACGCGGCTGTTTGGGGTCGTCTTCGATCTTGCGGCGCAGGCGGGTGATCTGCACATCGACCGCGCGTTCTTGCGCCTCGTCGTCGCGCCCCAGATCATTGACCAAGCGTTCGCGGCTGATCGCCTGACCGGGCTGGCCGGAAAACAGCCGCATCAGCGCGGCTTCGGTCGCGGTCAACCGCACCGGAGTTTGCCCGCGCCACAGCTCGCCGCGGTCCAGATCGTAGCGCACGGCCCCCATATGCAGCACCTTCGGCGCGGGATCGGCCTTCTGCTGCGGCACACGGCGCAGGATCGCATTGATCCGCAACAGCAATTCCTTCGGCTCGAAGGGCTTGCCAAGATAATCATCGGCCCCCGCCTCGAAGCCTTCGATCCGGCTTTGAGTTTCGCCTTTGGCGGTCAACAGCAGGATTGGCGTCGATATCTTCTGGCGCAATTCACGCGTCAGCGTGATGCCGTCATCGCCGGGCATCATCACGTCCAACACGATCAGATCGAATTCCAACCCCGACAACAACTTGCGCGCCTGATCGGCGTCGCGGGCGACTGTTACCAGAAAACCGTTCCTGATCAGGAACTTCTGAAGCAATCCACGGATGCGTTCATCGTCATCAACGACCAGAAGATGCGCCTCGGGTTGGGTCATGAATTACCATCCTTTTGGCCTTGATACTGCTTGCGCAAGTCGGGGTCCATCATTGCCTCAAGCACGGTGCGAAATCCTTGCACCGCTTGCGATCCCGCCGCGCGATAGGCCGCCCGCATCCGCGCGCGTTGCGCATCCGACAAGGACCGCTCCAAGGCGTCGCCTTCCGGCGTCAGATACAAATGGCGTTCCCGCTTGTCGCGCTTGCCGACGCGGGATTCGACTAGGCCGTCCTCAACCAAAGTCCGCAACACGCGATTGAGCGACTGCTTGGTCACCCCCAGAATCGCCAGCAGGCTGGATACCGTGGTGCCCGGACTGCGGTGGATGAAATAGATCGCGCGGTGATGCGCACGGCCGTAATCCATGCCTTCCAGAATGCGATCGGGATCCGCCGTGAAGCCGCGATAGGCGAAGAACATCGCTTCAATGCCCTTGCGCAATTGTTCATCGGTCAGGAACAGCAGGCTTTCGCCGCCAGCATGAGGTTCGGCCATGGGTCACTCCCTTTAAGGCGAACCTATGTCAGGCGTGTTGACTTTCCAAGCATCAAAGCCGTCAAAAACACGATTGCAAAGTAATAATATGACCTTAGGTCACTTCGTGCCGCAACTTAGGCAAATAGCACCCTGTTCTGGGCGCATGAAAAAGGGGCGCCCAAGGGCACCCCTTTTCCGAGGTATCAAGTCAGGCCCGATGCCCCTTGGCAATGCGCAGGAAATGCTGGATCCGCGCATTGCTGCGTGACCCGTGGTTCACGTGAAACATTTCCCTAGGCTTGCGCGACAGTTTCATGAACTGGGCAAGGCCAGCACCCTGAGGTGCTTGCTGCTTATCGGCAAGGTGGCGACCTTCGGCGGACAGTCTCTGCATTACACATGTCCTTCTCTTGGGAAGGATAAGGTAATGCCTTTCGCGCCATTTGCCTAATCGCAACTCAACACAGCCGTGTGAGCGCCCAAGCCGCCGCATCCGCCACGGTCGGATCTTCGTCGCAAAGCAAAGGTCTGGCCGCGTCAGCCAAAGCCGGATTTCCCGAATTTCCAATCGCATACAACACGTTGCGCACAAAGCGGTTGCGACCGATCCGCTTGATGGGACTGCCCGCGAACCTTGTGCGGAAAGCCGCATCATCCAAAGCCACAAGCTCGGCCAAAGGCGGCGCGCCATGTTTATGGGCATAGCCTATGTCGCTGGCCTGCTTGGCGAATTTGTTCCACGGGCAGATCGATAGGCAATCATCACACCCATAGATCCTGTTCCCCATCAAAGCGCGCAGGTCGGGATCGACCGGCCCGTGATGTTCGATGGTCAGGTAAGAAATACAGCGCCGCGCATCGACCTGATAAGGCGCAGGGAAGGCGCCTGTCGGGCAGATATCCAGACATTTCGTGCAATTACCGCAATGGCTGACCTCTGGCTCGTCCTTGGGCAGATCCAAGGTCGTAAAGATCGATCCCAAGAAGAACCAATTCCCCAATTGCCGCGACAGCACATTGCTATGCTTGCCCTGCCAGCCCAGACCCGAGGCTTGGGCCAAGGGCTTTTCCATCACGGGGGCCGTATCGACGAAAACCTTGATTTCGCTTTCGATCTTCTGCTTGGCTGATACATCCATCAGCCAGCGCCCCAGCCGTTTCAGCCGCCGCTTGACCAGATCGTGGTAATCCTTGCCCTGCGCATAGACCGAAATCACGCCCTGATCCTTTTGCTGCAACAGCGGCAAAGGGTTCTCGTCGGGGCTGTAGCTTTCGGCCAGCATGATGACCGATTTCGCTTCTGGCCACAAAGCCGCAGGATTGCCGCGCCAATTCATCCGCTCTTCCATCCAGCCCATCTGGCCATGGCGCCCCTCGGCCACATATTGGGCCAGCCTTTCAGCCGCTTCGGGGATCGCATCGGTCGATGTGATGCGCATGGCGGAAAAGCCCTCTTCAAGGGCGCGGGCGTGCAAAAGCGATTTCAACTGGGACAGATCGGTCATGGCCCAATTTAGCCCGAAGCCTGCCCAGATTGAAGGGGAGCATGAAATCGCTTCAAACGCGGGCCGCTTTACCTTAGACAAAGCGCGGAATTGTGATGCGGAAAGGCAAGAACCTTCATGTCCTACAACAGCTTTGGCCACCTCTTCCGCGTCACCACTTGGGGCGAAAGCCACGGGCCTGCGATTGGCGCGACCGTCGACGGCGTGCCGCCGAATGTGGCTTTGACCGAAGCCGATATCCAGCCGTGGTTGGATCGCCGCAAACCGGGCACGTCGAAATTCACCACCCAGCGCAAAGAGCCGGACGAGGTGAAGATCCTGTCGGGCGTGTTCGACGGCAAGACCACCGGCACCCCGATCCAGTTGATGATCGAAAATACCGACCAGCGATCAAAGGATTACGGCGATATCGCCACCAGCTTCCGCCCCGGTCATGCCGATATGGCCTATCATCTGAAATACGGTATCCGCGATTATCGCGGCGGTGGCCGGTCCTCGGCACGTGAAACCGCAAGCCGCGTCGCCGCAGGCGGCGTGGCCCGCGCCGTGCTGGCGCAGATCGCGCCGGATCTGAATATCCAAGCCTATATGGTGCAGATGGGCCCGAAAAAGATCGACCGCAGCCGCTTTGATGCCGCCACGATCGAACAGAACCCCTTCTGGTGCCCCGATCCGGTGATGGCGGCGGAATGGGCCGACTATCTTGACGCGCTGCGCCTGAATCATGATTCGGTGGGTGCGGTGATCGAGGTTGTGGCCACCGGCGTCCCCGCAGGCATCGGCGCGCCGCTTTACGCCAAATTGGACAGCGAATTGGCGGCGGCGATGATGACCATCAATGCCGTCAAAGGCGTGGAAATCGGCGACGGCTTTGATGCCGCATCGCTGACCGGCGTGGAAAATGCCGATGAAATCCGCATGAAGGATGGCAAGCCGGAATTCCTGTCGAACCATGCGGGCGGCGTCTTGGGCGGCATTGCCACCGGCCAACCGGTCATCTGCCGCTTTGCGGTCAAGCCCACCTCGTCGATCCTGACCCCGCGTCAGACCATCAACCAAGCGGGCGAGGAACGCGATCTGATCACCAAGGGCCGTCACGACCCCTGCGTCGGCATCCGCGCGGTTCCGGTGGGCGAAGCGATGATGGCTTGCGTGCTGCTGGACCAGATCCTGATGGATCGCGGCCAAACCGGCGGCATTCGCGGCCAGATCGGCTGAGTTCCGTGCGAAAGGCTAGCGCAGCCTTTTCGGCAGCGGCGCGGGCTGGAGCGACAGCTTCAGCGGCTGCGCAAGGCTGACCGGCGCCGAAAGCCTGCGAAGATCGGTAATATGCATCCTGGCCTCCTAATTACAGGTTACGGATGCAGCTTAACGGGCGATAAAAGCGACTGTCACGTAAAGCCCGCGTGACTTCGCGTCATCAATGCCGTCGATATCCTTCCCGAAATGGAAAAAGGCCGCCCGAGGGCGGCCTTAAGGTCCAAAGACCTGATCGATCAGGCGTTAACGCTGTCTTTCAGCGCTTTAGCGATCGAGAACTTGACTTGCTTGTCAGCCGGCTTGGTCATGGTCTCGCCGGTTGCCGGGTTGCGCACTTGACGCTCGGGGCGGGCCTTGCAAGCCACTTTGCCCAGACCCGGAAGCGTAACCGAGCCACCTTCTGCCACTTCACGGGTCACCACAGCAGCGATTGCATCCAGTGCAGCGCCAGCGGTTTTCTTGTCCGCGCCCATTGCTTCCGCCAGAGCGGCGATCAGTTGGGTCTTGGTCATCGGTTTCGTCATGATCTTTGTCCTTAGTTATCGGCCGCCCTTATCTGGGCGGTAGATCTTGTGCTCTGCCCCATAAAGGCGACGGGGGCCGCTACACAGGTTTTTTCCGTCCAGTTCAAGCCCCCTTGAAACCGAAACGGCGAAAATGCGCCTTTAAAGAAAGGCGGTTTCCTCAAAGCTGCGCAACTTTCGGCTGTGAAGCCGTTCAATGGGCTGTTCGCGCAACAATTCCATGGCACGGATCGAGATATGCAGATGGCGGTTCACCTGCGTCCGGTAAAACTCTGTGGCCATGCCGGGCAGCTTCAACTCGCCATGCAGCGGCTTGTCGGACACGCAAAGCAACGTCCCGTAAGGCACGCGGAAGCGGAAGCCATTCGCGGCGATGGTGGCCGATTCCATATCCAAGGCGATGGCCCGCGATTGCGACAACCGTTTCACGGGGCCGGACTGATCGCGCAATTCCCAGTTGCGGTTGTCGATGGTGGCAACCGTGCCGGTGCGCATGATGCGTTTCAGCTCATAGCCTTCCAGCTGGGTGACTTCGGCCACCGCCTCCTGCAAGGCGATCTGGATTTCCGCCAAAGCGGGGATCGGCACCCACAAGGGCAGATCGGCGTCCAGCACGTGATCTTCGCGCAAATAGGCATGGGCCAGCACCAGATCACCCAAGGCCTGCGTATTGCGCAGACCCGCGCAATGGCCGACCATCAGCCAGGCATGCGGGCGCAGCACCGCGATATGATCGGTCGCGGTTTTCGCATTGGACGGGCCGACGCCGATATTGACCAAAGTGATCCCCTGCCCGTTCGCCCGCTTCAGGTGATAGGTCGGCATCTGCGGCAGCTTCAGGATCGGCGTGATGATGCCGTCGGTGGTGGTGATCTCTTGGTTTCCTGTCGCCACGAAGGAGGTATAGCCCGATGCGGGATCGGCCAGCATCGCGCGCGCATGGGATTCGAATTCGTCCACATAAAACTGGTAATTGGTGAACAGCACGAAATTCTGGAAATGGCTGGCATCGGTGGCGGTGTAATGGCTGAGCCGCGCAAGGCTGTAATCCACCCGTTGCGCCGTGAAAGGCGCCAAGGGCCGTGATCCGTCGGCATTTTCCGTGCGGGTGCCGTTGACGATATCGTCATTGGTGGTCGCCAGATCCGGCACGTCAAAGACATCGCGCAGCGAAAATTCCAGCACCCCGTCTTGCGGCACGCTCAGCGTCGGCGATCCGGCAATCGCGAAATGCACCGGAATGGGCGTGTCCGAAAGACCGATCCGCACCGGCACATTGTGGTTTTCCATCAACAACCCAAGCTGCTGCGTCAGGTAGTTGCGAAACAGATCGGGGCGGGTCACGGTGGTCGCATAAATCCCCGGCTCGGCCACATGGCCAAAGGACAGGCGGGAATCGGCCTTTACATGGCTGGTCACTTCCAGCCGGATTTCGGGATAGAAGGCGCGGATGCGCCGTGCGGGACGACCCTTGCTGATCGCCGTCGAAAATTGTTCGGTCAGAAAGCGGGTGGCGGATGCATACAGAAACTCCAGCCGTTCAACCGCTTTGGTGGCATCGGTGAAATATTCGGGCTGACCCAGATCAGGGCTTAGATAAACGGCACTTGCGTCTTGCATGATATCTCTCTTGTCTGATGCGATCATTAAGCAACCCTTTGACGGCTGGGGCAAGTGACGGCTTAGTGACGGTGAAAGGGCGCGGATGCATCAGGATTACCTCCGGTTTCGCCCCATCGGGTCTCGACAGAAACCATCGGATATGGTCTGGAGGAAACCGGCGCGCAGCCCCGATTTCGCGCCGATCGAAGGAGTGGGAGAGCAAAGATGAGCGACAAACCGATTTCCGAGATGAGCTTCGAAGAAGCGATGGCCGCACTGGAACAGGTGGTCGGCCAGCTGGAACGCGGCGATGTCGCGCTGGAAGCTTCCATCGCGCTTTACGAACGTGGGGCGGCCTTGAAGGCACATTGTGCCGCCAAGCTGAAAGAGGCCGAAGAAAAGGTGGAACTGATCCGCGCCGCCGAAGGCCGTGCCATCGGCACCACGCCCGTCGAAGGCCTGTGAGCGCGGGCATGTCCTTCGAAGACGCCCTTGCGCATTCCGCCACGCTGATCGCCACCGAACTTGATGCCAGCCTTGCCTCCCATGCCGATATGCCGGTCATCCATGCCATGCGCTATGCGGTCACCGGCGGCAAAAGATTGCGCGGTTTTCTGGTGCTGGAAAGCGCCAAGCTGCATGGCATTGCCCAAGACGCGGCCCTTCCGGCCGCAGCGGCCGTCGAATGCCTGCATGCCTATTCGCTGGTGCATGACGATCTGCCCGCCATGGATGACGACGATCTGCGTCGCGGCCTGCCGACCGTCCATGTCAAATGGGACCAGGCCACCGCGATCCTTGCGGGGGATGCCTTGCAGACCCATGCCTTCGCGCTTTTGACCGATCCGCGCCTTGGCGGGGCCGATGCGCGTCTGGCGCTGGTCGCAGGTCTGGCGCGCGCATCGGGTGCCAAGGGCATGGTCTTGGGACAGGCGCAGGATATTGCTGCCGAAACCGCAAGCGCGCCCCTGAACTTGGCGCAGATCACCGAATTGCAAGCCAATAAGACCGGCGCCCTGATCCGTTTTTCCGCCGAGGCTGGCGCTTTGATGGCGGGCGCCGATCCCGCCCCCTTGCGCGCCTATGCCGATGCGATCGGGCTGGCCTTCCAGATTGCTGATGACATCTTGGATGTTGAAGGTGATGCTGCTTTGGCTGGCAAACGCCTGCATAAGGATGCCGAAGCGGGCAAGGCCACTTTCGTGTCGCTCTTGGGGCTGGACGGCGCAAAGGCGCGTGCGCGGGCCTTGGTGGCAGAGGCGGAAGCGCATCTTGCCCCCTATGGCGACAAGGCGCAGGTGCTGATCGATACCGCTCGTTTCGTGATTGAACGCAACCATTGACCACCCGTTTGAGGTGGGGACATCCCCCCGCCGCTCGCGATGCTATTTGCCCGCCGGAGGGCCATTTTATGACCGACCGCCCCAAGACTCCGACACTCGACCGTATCCATGAACCGCGCGACCTGAAATCGCTCAGCAATCGCGAGCTGCGGTTGGTGGCCGACGAGCTGCGGCAAGAGACCATTTCCGCGGTTTCCGTCACCGGCGGCCATCTGGGCGCGGGGCTGGGCGTGGTGGAATTGACGGTGGCGCTGCATGCCGTGTTCGATGCGCCGCGCGACAAGATCATCTGGGATGTGGGGCATCAATGCTATCCGCATAAGATCCTGACCGGACGGCGCGACCGCATCCGCAGCCTGCGCACCGAAGGCGGGCTGTCGGGCTTCACCAAGCGGTCCGAAAGTCCCTATGACCCCTTCGGGGCGGCGCATAGTTCGACATCCATTTCGGCGGCTTTGGGCTTCAAGGCAGCCGCAGATCTGGGCGGTGATCCGGGCGATGCGGTGGCGGTGATCGGCGACGGATCGATGTCGGCAGGCATGGCCTTCGAGGCGATGAACAATGCGGGCCATTTGGGCAAGCGGATGTTCGTGATCCTGAACGATAACGAAATGTCGATCGCACCGCCCGTGGGCGCTTTGTCCAGCTATCTGACCAAGCTATATACCGACGGTCCTTTCGATGAGATCAAGGCCGTGGCCAAGGGCGCCGCAAGCCTGTTGCCGCCGCCGCTGCGCGAAGGGGCGCAGCGTGCGAAGGAACTGCTGAAGGGCATCGCCACCGGCAATACCTTGTTCGAACAGCTGGGCTTTAGCTATATCGGACCCGTTGACGGCCATGATCTGGACCAACTGCTGGATGTGCTGCGCGCGGCCCATGCCCGCGCGCAAGGCCCCGTGCTGATCCATGTGCTGACCAAGAAGGGCAAGGGCTATGCGCCTGCGGAAGCGGCCCGCGACAAGGGCCATGCCACCGCCAAATTCGACGTGCTGACCGGCAAGCAGGAAAAAGCGCCGTCGAATGCGCCAAGCTATACCAAGGTCTTTGCCCAAAGCCTGATCGCCGAAGGCCGTCACGACGACAAGATCGTGGCTGTGACCGCGGCGATGCCCGATGGCACCGGTCTGAACCTGTTCGAGGATCACTTCCCCGACCGGCTGTTCGACGTGGGCATTGCCGAACAACATGCGGTCACCTTTGCCGCCGGATTGGCTGCGGGCGGGATGAAGCCGTTCTGCGCCTTGTATTCGACCTTCCTGCAACGCGGTTACGACCAGGTGGTGCATGATGTGGCGATCCAGCGTCTGCCGGTGCGTTTCGCCATCGACCGTGCGGGTCTGGTGGGCGCCGATGGCGCGACCCATGCGGGCAGCTTCGATGTGGCCTTCCTGGCCAATCTGCCGGATATGGTGGTGATGGCTGCCGCCGACGAATTGGAGCTGATGCATATGGTGGCCACTGCCGCCGCCTATGATGCGGGGCCGATCGCCTTCCGCTATCCGCGCGGCGAAGGAGTGGGGATCGATCTGCCAGCGCGCGGCTCGGTGCTGGAGATCGGCAAGGCGCGGATGATCCGCGCGGGCAGCCGCGTGGCGCTGCTGTCCTTTGGCACCCGTTTGCAAGAAGTGCAGAAGGCTGCGGAGAATTTGGCGGCTGCGGGCGTGACGCCAACGGTGGTGGATGCGCGCTTCGCCAAGCCTTTGGACCGCGAGATGATCCTGCATCTGGCGCGCGAGCACGAGGCCTTGATCACCATCGAGGAAGGCGCCATCGGCGGCTTCGGCAGCCATGTGGCGCAATTGCTGGCGGATGAGGGGGTGTTCGATCACGGGTTGAAGTTCCGCGCGATGGTGCTGCCGGATATCTTTATCGATCAGGCCAGCCCCGAGAAGATGTATGAGGTCGCGGGCATGGATGCGCGTCAGATCGAGGCGAAGGTGAAATCCGTTCTGGGCCTGTGATTTTTTCTTGAGCGCGGAATGAAAACGGGGCCCCTTGGGCCCCGTTGTCTTTTGAGTATTTGGAAAAGGTGCAAGCCTATCGGTCGGCTTAGAAATCCAGATCGGCGTAATGGGCGGGCGGCGGGAAGCCCGGGACTTGGTCGGCCAAAAGCGCCCGGAAAGAGGGGCGCGATTTGATTTTGGCATACCAATCCTTGACCGTGGCCGAACGGTTCCAGTCGACATCTGAGATATAGTCGAGGCAGGAGAGATGCGCCGCAGCCGTGATATCGGCCAAGGTCATCTGATCGCCCGCGAGCCAGCGGCGTTGGTCCAAGAGCCAGGCCATGTAATCAAGGTGGAACTTGATCTGGGCCGCGCCGTATTTGACGTTTTTCGAATCCGGATAGCCCTGTTTCATCACCTTCTTGTTCACGCGTTCATGCAGCAGTTTCGAGGTGACTTCGCTTTGGAATTTGTCGTCGAACCAAGCGCAGAGACGGCGGACCTCGTAGCGCTGGTCGGGATCGCGCGGCATCAGCTGCGGGTTGGGGACCACCTCGTCGAGATATTCGCAGATCGCCTGGCTTTCGGAGAAGATCTTTTGATCCATCCGCAGCACCGGCACTTTACCGGCCGGATTGCGGCGCAGGAAATCGGGGGAAGGTTCCCAGAAGCGTTCCTCCACCAGTTCCACTTCCAGCTTCTTTTCAGCCAGCGTGAGGCGGACTTTGCGGCAGAAGGGCGACAAGGGGAAATGGTACAGACGGATCATGGATGCTGCTCGGATGTCGGAGGGGCGTCGCCTTTGGTGATACAAAGCCGCGCCTGCGGTTTCAATGCAGAGCTTCGATCTGGGCGGGCAAGGCCGCGAAGTCATCGAAGCGGAAGCGGTGGGGCAAGCTGTCGAAGGCTTGGTGGCAATAGCCCTGCGTATACAGGGCGAAGGGCACTTGGGCGGCATCGGCGGTAGCGGCGTCGACCTCGCTGTCGCCGACATAGATGGCGGTTTCAGCCCCCGAAGATGTGATCGCGGCGCGCAGCATCATGGGGTCGGGCTTGCGGGTGGGTAGGCTGTCGCCGCCGATCACCACGGGGAAAAAGCGCTGCAGATCAAGTTTTTGCAGGATGTCACGGGCGGGCTGTTCGGGTTTGTTGGTGCAAAGCGCCAAGGGATAGCCCGCCGCTTGCAGGCTTTCCAAAGTGGCCACGACATTTGCATAAGGGCGCGTCAGGGCCACCGGATCGGCATTGTAAAGGTTTCGCATGACGTCAAGCAGGCGGGCGTGATCGGCTTGCGGCAGACCGGTATGGTCGATCACCTGGCGCAACAGTTCGGGCAGGCCGTGGCCGATGAAGGAGATCACCGTGGCGATGGACAGCGGGGCCTGTCCTTCACCTGCCAGCATGGCGTTCACGGCGGCTTGGATATCGGGCGCGCTGTGGATCAGCGTGCCGTCGAGGTCGAAGATGATGGCCGGTTTCATTGCGCACGCGCCGCTTCGGCTGCCGCGCGCAAGGCCGCGATATTACGCCCATAGACCTCAGGCGCATCGACCGAGCCGCCGTTGAACACGGCTGATCCGGCGACAAGCACATCGGCGCCCGCGGCAGCAACCAAGGGGGCGGTGTCGACCGTCACGCCGCCGTCGATTTCGATATGGATCGGGCGATCACCGATCATCGCGCGCAGGGACCGGACCTTATCGACTTGGGACGCGATGAATTTCTGCCCGCCGAAGCCGGGGTTAACGGTCATGATGCAGACCAGATCGACCATATCCAGCAGATATTCCACATCCGCCAGCGATGTGGCGGGGTTGAGCGCCAAGCCCGCTTTGGCGCCGGTGGCACGGATCGCTTGCAGGGTGCGGTGGATATGCGGACCCGATTCCAGATGGGCGGTGATCACATCGGCCCCTGCGGCCGCATAGGCGTCGATATAGGCATCAACCGGTGAGATCATCAGATGCACATCCATCACGCCCTTGATATGCGGGCGGATCGCCTTGCAGGTCGCAGGCCCGAAGGTGAGGTTCGGCACGAAATGGCCGTCCATCACATCGACATGCACCCAATCCGCCCCTTGCGCTTCAATCGCGCGGCATTCGGCGCCGAAATTGGCGAAATCGGCGGATAGGATCGACGGGGCGATCTTGATCGAGCGGTTGAAACTCATGGCATTCTCCCTCTAACCGGCGCGTTATCCCTTACGCGCGGCGGACGTTCCGTCAATGCTTTTCGATATGGCGATAAGCGTTAAGGGAATGAAGAGGAAAATCAGCCTTGGAAGCAGCGTGCGCGGCCATCCGCCTTGATGGTGGCGGCGCCGGAAATGATCGCGCGGGCGCGGGATTTGACGAAGTTCGACGGTTTGGATGCCGAACGGCCTTTCGGATCGGGCAGGATCGCGGCCAGACGGGCGGCTTGGACTTCGGTCAGCTTACGGGCATCCACCCCGAAATAATGCCGCGCCGCCGCCTGCACGCCGAACACACCTTCGTCGAATTCGGCAATGTTCAGGTAGACTTCCAGGATGCGCTGTTTCGACCAGACCAGTTCGACCATCGGCGTGATGACGCCTTCCAGCGCCTTTCGCAGCCAAGACCGCCCCTGCCAGAGGTAGACGTTCTTGACCACTTGCTGGCTGATGGTCGATGCGCCCCGCGCACCGCCCGTGGCGACGGCTTGGCGGATCGCGGCCATGTCGAAGCCGAAATGGTGGCAGAAATTGGCGTCTTCGGCTGCAACGGCGGCGCGGCCCATGATGGGCGCGATGGCATCCCAATCGACCCATTCATGTTCGATCTTGCCCAGACGCGACCGTTCCGACATCTGATACAGATTGGTCGGCGGGTTGATGAAGGAAAAGACCAAGACCATCACGAACAGGAATGCGATAAAGCCCGCCAGCGCTTTCATCAGAAGTTTGACCAGCCGCATCTGCCTTACCCGCCCCATAAGCCCTGCATAGGGAAGGTTATCGCTAAATCCGCGCCGATCAACCGAACTCACCAGAGCGGGGTCGGGTTGCTGCGTGGTCTTCTTGGTGGTCGCGCGGCGCGGCGACTTGGGTGCGTCTGATTTCGGAGCATTAGAGGCCATGACCCCATAGGCATGAAGCCGCGCCTTTGGTCAAGTCGCGCCGCGCATCCGTGAAGACAAAGCGTCAATCGCCGCTTAAGCGGACGGCGGTGGCGGCGGCGGGATTTGCTCATCAGAGGCAGGCGCAGGGGCGGTGCCATCGCTTTCCAGAAGCGCGCGGATACGCTTATCTTGTTCTTCCGACAAGGAAGAGCGCACTACCTTGCCCTTGCCACGGAAACTTTCCAGCCGCGCCAGCAGCTTATCGACCGACGCCTTGCGGACGAGCAGGAACACGGCAGCGCCGCCTTCGGGAAGGGTTTCACCGAATTCTTTCATGGTGCCATCATCGATGCCGACATCGGTCAGCACCCCGCCCAAGGCGCCACTACCCGCGCCAACGGCTGCGCCCAGCAGCGGGTTCAGGAACAACAAGCCGATCAGGCTGCCCCAGAAGGCCCCCGAGACCGCGCCCATTGCCGTCATATTCACCGCTTGATGCAGCTTCACCTTGCCATCATCGCGGGTGACGACCACGGCATCATCAAGGCTAATCAGGTATTCGCGCTGCGATTGCACCAGTTCGGACCGGAAGGCGAAGGCATCGGCGGAATTGGCAAAGGAAACGGCGATCAAATCGGACATGGCATGCTCCTGCAAAATTGCATGGGGCCAACGCGGGACAGGCGATGTCGGTTCCACAAAAGCGCAAGGCCCCGACGCTTGCGCGCGGGGCCTTGCATTCATCCTGTCACGGATTATTCCGCAGGGACCTTCAGCGCCTCATCCGACAAGGGATGCGGCAGGTGGATCAGCATCTCTTTGGGGCAAACCTGCAGGAAGTTCGCACGTTCCGCGTCCCAATTGTTCAAGATCGCTTTTGCCCGACGCGAACCGGTCTCAGCCGCATGGCGTTCGACCAGACCCTTCAATTGGGCTTCCCAATGCGGGTGGCCCAGACCACAGGTCACAAGGCTTTCGAGGTTGATGTAATCTTCCGCGACGCCTTCGGGATCATAGAGATAGGCCATACCGCCCGTCATGCCCGCGCCGAAGTTCGACCCGATCGAGCCCAGAATTACCGCCACACCGCCGGTGGTATATTCGCAGCCGTTCGAACCGCAGCCTTCGACCACCACTTTGGCACCCGAGTTGCGCACCGCGAAGCGTTCCCCCGCACGGCCCGAAGCAAAGAGATAACCGTCGGTCGCGCCGTACAGAACGGTGTTGCCGATGATGGTGTTATCCGCCGCAGCCAAGGGCGAGCCCATCGGCGGACGCACCACGATGGTGCCACCCGACAGGCCCTTGCCGACATAATCGTTCGCATCGCCCGAAACTTCGATCTTCAGACCATTGACCGCGAAGGCGCCCAGCGACTGACCCGCCGACCCCGTCAGCTTCACCGTCAGGTGATCCGGCTGCAGGCTGTTGCGCATGCCGAATTTCTTGACGATATGGCTGGATGCGCGGGTCCCGATGGTGCGCGAGGTGTTGCGCACCGCATAGGACAGCTGCATCTTTTCGCCTTCCTCGAAGAAGCGGGCACCGTCCTTGACGATTTCCGCATCCAGAGTGTCCGGCACCGCATTGCGCGGCTTGGAACGGTCATAGGTCACCTTCTGCGCGCCATCGACCGAAATCAGCAGCGGGTTCAGGTCAAGGTCGTCCAGATCCGCATGGCCACGGCTCACCTGCGTCAGCAGGTCGGCACGGCCGATCACCTCATCCATCGAACGTGCGCCGATGGAAGCCAGAATCTCGCGCACTTCCTGCGCATAGAAGGTGATCAGGTTGACGACTTTGTCGGCATTGCCCGCAAACTTGTCGCGCAGGGCCGGATCTTGGGTGCAGACGCCGACCGGACAGGTGTTCGACTGGCACTGACGCACCATGATGCAGCCCATCGCGATCAATGCCGCGGTGCCGATGCCGTATTCTTCGGCCCCCAGCATCGCCGCCATCACCACGTCACGACCGGTGCGCAGACCGCCATCGGTGCGAAGCGTGATCCGGTCGCGCAGGTTGTTCATGGTCAGAACCTGATGCGCTTCGGTCAGGCCCATTTCCCACGGCAGACCCGCGTATTTGATGGACGTGCCCGGCGAAGCACCGGTGCCGCCATTATGGCCCGAAATCAGGATGATATCGGCTTTCGCCTTGGCCACACCTGCCGCAATCGTGCCAACGCCCGAAGACGAGACCAGCTTGACGGTGACTTTCGCACGCGGGTTGATCTGCTTCAGATCATAGATCAGCTGCGCCAGATCCTCGATCGAATAGATATCGTGGTGCGGCGGCGGTGAGATCAGCGTGACGCCTTTGGTCGAATGGCGCAGACGTGCGATCAGCTCGGTCACTTTCATGCCCGGCAGCTGGCCGCCCTCACCCGGTTTCGCCCCTTGGGCAACCTTGATTTCAAGCTCTTCGCAGTGGTTCAGATATTCGGCGGTCACACCGAAGCGGCCCGAAGCGACTTGCTTGATCTTGGCCGACGGGTTGTCGCCATTGGCTTCCGGCACGAAATGCGCCGGATCTTCACCGCCCTCGCCCGAGTCCGACTTGGCGCCGATGCGGTTCATCGCGACGTTCAGGGTCTTGTGCGCTTCGGGCGACAACGCCCCCAGCGACATGCCCGGCGTGACAAAGCGTTTGCGGATCGAGGTGATCGATTCCACTTCTTCAATCGGCACCGGCTTGCCAAGCGGTTTGATATCCAGCAGGTCGCGCAGGTTGATCGGCGGGTTTGCCTTCATTGATGCGCTATATTGCTTCCAGATATCGTAAGACGCACGATCACAGGCCGCTTGCAGCATATGCATGGTCTGCGCTTCCCAAGCGTGCTTTTCGCCGGAACGACGCGCCTTGTAGAAGCCGCCAATCGGCAGCACGTTTTGTGCGCCCAGCCAGCCGCGCGCATGGACTTCTTCCAGCTTCGCTTCAATGCCGTGCAGACCGATGCCCGAAATGCGCGACTGCATGCCGGGGAAGAATTCGGCAACCATCGAACGCGACAGACCGACCGCTTCGAAGTTCAAACCCCCGCGATAGGAGGAAATCACCGAGATGCCCATCTTCGCCATGATCTTCAACAGGCCCGCATCCACCGCATCGCGGTAGCGGCGCATCGCTTCCAGAAGCGTGCCGTCCAGCAGACCACGGTCGATACGATCCGCGATCGAATCCTGCGCCAGATAGGGGTTCACAGTCGTCGCACCCGATGCGATCAGCACCGCGAAGTAATGCGGGTCGATGCATTCCGCCGAACGCACATTGATCGAGCAGAAGGTGCGCAGGCCCTTGCGGGTCAGCCAGGAATGCACGGCAGAGGTCGCCAAGATCATCGGCATCCCGACCTTGTCGGTGCCCTGATATTCGTCGGTCAGGATCAACTGGCCGGCGCCCGAACGCACCGCATCTTCGGCTTCGGCGCGGATACGTTCCAGTGCCACGCGCAGGTCGTCATGACCGGGCGAGACGGGGAAGGTGCAGTCGATCACCGCCACTTGGTCGCCGAAATGCTTGACCAGCCCCTTGAATTCCTCGTTCGCGAGGAAGGGGCTTTCCAGAACCAGAATATCGGTCTGGCTTTGATGTTCGTCCAGCACGTTGCGCAGATTGCCGAAGCGGGTCTTCAGCGACATCACACGGCCTTCACGAAGCGAATCGATCGGCGGGTTGGTGACTTGGCTGAAGGCTTGGCGGAAGTAATGCGACAGCGGGCGATAGACTTTCGACAAAACCGCAGGCGGCGTGTCGTCGCCCATGGATGCGATCATCTCTTTGCCGTCTTCGGCCATCGGCGCCAGAACCTGCTCCAGATCCTCGACCGAATAACCGGCGGCGATCTGGCGCTTTTTCAGATCCGCACCGGTGAATTGCGGATGTTCGGGCAAAGCGTCCAGACCGGGCGACAATTCGGCGATCTTGCCGACCCATTCGCCATAGGGCTGGGCGGCGGCCAATTTGTCCTTCATTTCGGTGTCGTGATACAGCTTGCCTTCGGCCATATCGACGGCAATCATCTGACCCGGCCCCAGCGCGCCTTTTTCACGGACCGACATCTCGTCGACCGGAACCATGCCCGCTTCGGACCCTGCGATCAGCATGCCGTCGCCGGTGATGACATAGCGCATCGGGCGCAAGCCGTTGCGGTCCAGACCGCCACAGACCCAACGACCATCGGTCATCGCCAAAGCGGCAGGGCCGTCCCACGGCTCCATCACCGAGTTGCAGTAGGAATACATATCCGCCCATGCTTTCGGCATGTTGACGGTTTGCTTCGACCAAGCTTCGGGCACCAGCATGGTTTTCGCCATCGGCGCCGAACGGCCCGACCGCACCATCACTTCGAACACCGCATCCAGCGCGCCGGAATCGGAGGTGCCGCCCGGAATGATCGGCTTGATATCTTCCGCCATGTCACCGAAGGCGGAAGACGCCATGCGGATTTCGTGGCTCTTCATCCAGTTGACGTTACCCTTCAGCGTGTTGATCTCGCCGTTATGGGCCAACATGCGGAAGGGCTGGGCCAGCCACCACTGCGGGAAGGTATTGGTCGAATAGCGCTGGTGATAGATCGCGAAAGCGGATTCGAAGCGTTCGTCTTCCAGATCGGGGTAGAAGGTGGCGACTTGTTCCGCCAGCATCATGCCCTTGTAGATGATCGAACGGCAGGACAGCGAGCAGATATAAAGGCCAGCGATACCCGCAGCCGTCGCCGCTTTTTCGATGCGGCGGCGGATGATGTAGAGTTCGCGCTCGAACTGCTCTTGGTCGATGTCCTTTTCGCAACGGATCAGGATCTGTTCGATTTCAGGGCGCGTCGCATTCGCTTTGTCGCCCAGCACCGAGATATCGACCGGCACGTGACGCCAGCCATAGATATAATGGCCCATGCGCAGCACTTCGGCTTCGACAATGGTCCGGCAGCGTTCTTGGGCCGCGAAATCGGTGCGCGGCAGGAAGACTTGGCCGACCGCGATCTGTTTGGACTGATCGGGTTCATGGCCGGTGCGGCGCACGACGTCATAGAAGAAGTTCACCGGAATTTGCAGATGGATGCCCGCGCCATCGCCGGTCTTGCCGTCAGCATCGACAGCACCACGGTGCCAGATCGCTTTCAGCGCATTGATGCCGTTTTCCACGACTTTGCGGTTCGGCTTGCCGGAGATCGACACGACAAGGCCCACGCCGCAGGAAGAATGCTCGTCTTCGGTCTTGTAAAGGCCGTTCGCATCCAGCCATGCACGCTTGGCCTCTTCGGCCTTTGCCCATGCGTCGTCATAGATGGTCATGGCTAGATTCCTTCTGGCTGGGAGTGAAACGCATCATCAGCGGATCACAATCGAAAACTGGTTCGGTCGAGGCGAAACCCGCCTCGTCGGGAAAGATGAAGGCGACGGGGCTGCTGTCCGATGGTTGGAAGGCATCGTCGCCACTGCGCGATTCCGAGCGGCCCGCAAAGAACAGGCGCAGCTCGGGATGGATATATTCAAAGCCGCGCGCTTGGCGGAGGATGGCCCCGCCTGAATCGCGTTCGGTATAGTCGAAGCGGGTTTCGCTGAGCGCCACGCCGTCAATGGTGACAATCTTGCCGGTCAAAGTGTCGGAACCGGTGACCGAAGACATTTCACCCGGTTCGCGCTTCAACTGGAAGGCATAGGCATCTTGGCCCTTGGCCAGCAGATCGCTTAAGGATGCCGGATCTGTCGCGCCGTCGACCAAGGTCTGGTGCACCAATTCCGTACCCAGATCGAAGCTTTCGATCCATTCGCCTTCGGCATTGATGCGGCTAAGGAAGAAAGGTCCGTTCTGGCCGAAATCGGCGCGCCACTGGTCACCCTTGGCATCGGCCGTGCAGGTGTAATGGTTCGACACGCGGCATTGCTTGGCCTGAACGGTCAGGAAGGTCGTGCAGCCTTCAGGGGGCGTGAAGGCCCCCGCCATGGCGGCAGGGCTTGCCAGAAGGGGCAACAGGCTTAGTGCTACAAGTGACAATCCGCGCATCGATCCCCTCCTTTTCGTTACGGGTCAAACCTTTGGCCCGCTTATTCCGCCGCAATGGCCGATTGAGCGAGGTAATCCGCAATCGCATCCGCCGCTTCACGGCCGTCACGGATCGCCCACACCACCAAGGATGCGCCGCGCACGATATCGCCCGCCGCATAAACCCCCGGCAGATTGGTCGCATGGCTGCGGAAATCGGCTTTGATGGTGCCCCAACGGGTCACGGCCAGTTCCGGAACGCCCCAGAGCGTCGGCACGTCTTCGGGCTCGAAGCCAAGCGCTTGGATCACCAGATCCGCACCCTCGACATAATCGGCGCCTTCGATGACTTCCGGCGATTGGCGACCCGACACATCGGGCGCGCCAATGCGCATCTTCTGCACGATCACACCGTCAACCACTTCGGTGCCGGTGAACCCTTTCGGCGCTGCCAGCCAGACGAAATCCGCGCCCTCTTCGACCGCATTTTGCACTTCGCGCTGCGAGCCGGGCATATTGGCTTTGTCACGGCGATACAGACACTTAACGGAAGTCGCACCCTGACGAATCGCGGTGCGCACGCAGTCCATCGCGGTATCGCCACCACCGATCACCACCACGCGCTTGCCTTCGGCATTCAGCATACCATTGTCGTAATCGGCGACATCATCGCCAAAGCTTTTGCGGTTCGAGGCGGTCAGATAATCCAGCGCGCGCACGATGCCTTTGACATCCGACCCCGGAGCCGCAATTTCGCGCACCTTATAAACGCCGGTCGCGATCAACACGGCATCATGCTGGCCACGGATCGCATCGAAGGAAATATCGACGCCGACCGTGCAGTTCAGCACGAAGCTGACGCCGCTTTGCTCCAGCTGGCCGATGCGCTTCATGACGACATCTTTTTCCAGCTTGAAGCCGGGGATGCCATAGGTCAGCAAGCCGCCCGCGCGGTCGTAACGGTCGTAGACAGTGACTTGGAAGCCCTTGCGACGCAGCATATCCGCCGCCGCCAAGCCCCCCGGGCCCGCGCCGATAATCGCAACGGTTTCAGTGCGTTCGGTGAAGGGAACGATGGGTTGCACCCAGCCGTTTTCCCATGCGGTGTCGGTGATGTATTTTTCGACCGAACCAATGGTGACGGTGCCGTGGCCCGATTGTTCAATCACGCAATTGCCTTCGCACAGACGGTCCTGCGGGCAGATGCGGCCGCAGATTTCCGGGAAGGAATTGGTGGCCTGCGAAATTTCATAGGCTTCTTGCAGACGGCCTTCGGCGGTCAGGCGCAGCCAGTCGGGGATATTGTTCGACAGCGGGCAATGCGCTTGACAATAGGGCACGCCACATTGGCTGCACCGGCTTGCCTGTTCGGCGGCCTTCTCTGCCGCATATTCGCGGTAAATCTCGTTGAAGTCCTGATTGCGGGCGTCAGCGGCGCGCTTCTCTGGCATCTCTTTCGAGACGGACACAAATTTAAGCATTGTTTGCGTGGCCATTGCTGCGCCTCCCATCAGGATTTCGGGTGCGCTTCTTCTATCTAAGCAATGACGCAATTAAAAGTCACACATGCTGACCTATTATGGGGTTTGAAACAAGTTTTTGCCCGCTATGCAAAAATATTTCCCATAAATAGGTCAGCAATAGTTACCAACTATTTTAGTTTCCACCCAAAAGTGCCGCGAGGACAACCACTCCAACCGCGATTCGCCACCAGCCGAATAGCGCATAACCATAGCGTCCGACGAAATTTAGGACCCATTTGACCACGATCAAAGCCACCACGAAGGCGACGATGAAGCCAACAGCGATGTCACCCATCGCCGAAAAGTCCAGAACATGCCGCGACTTATACAGGTCATACAGCACTGCCGCGCCCATGGTCGGCAGGCTGAGCAGGAAGGAAAACTCCGCAGCGGCCCGTTTCTCGACCCCCATCATCAAAGCGCCCACGATGGTCGAGCCCGATCGCGACACCCCGGGAATCATCGCCACGCATTGGCAGACGCCAATCCAGAACGCTTTGCGCAACGGAAGCTGAGTCGCGTCGAAATGTTTCGGTTCAGGCGCGATCTTGTCGATGAACAGCAGCACGATGCCGCCCAGTATCAACATGAGCGCGATCAGCATCGGGGTTTCGAACAGCACCGTCTTGATGAAGTCATGCGCCAGAAGCCCGATCACCACCGCGGGCAGAAAGGCTAGCAGCAGCGATATAAAGGTATTGCGCGCCGCCGCATCATGACGCGCACGCAAGGCGATGGCCGTCAGCTTGGTCGCATAAAGCGAAATCAGCGCAAGCACCGCGCCAAGCTGGATCACCACTTCGAAGGTATTGCCGGGGCTATTAAAGCCCAAGAAATGCCCCGCCAGTAAAAGATGTCCGGTCGATGATACCGGAATGAACTCGGTCAGCCCTTCAAGCAAACCGAGAAGGGCGGCGAGTATCGTATTGTCCACGCGTTATGCCTTCCGCAGATTTTTGGCAGAATCCTTAATGGCGGCGTATTGGCCCGAAGGACGATAGCGCCACAGGTATTCAGGGATTACCGCCTCAAGTGCGGTCGGCGCAATGCCAAGATCGGCAAAGCCCTTGGCACCTGCCGCGACAAGATTGTCGGACTTCAACGATTTGACCTGATCTTTGGTCAGGATGGTATTCGAGAACAAGCCGCCGGTCGCGGTTTGCGCCAAGTCGAAGGCTCCGCCGATCAGGCTGCCGACACAAAGCGGCAGGCTGACGACCAGACGGCGACGATGCACGGCTTGCAGCATCTTGCCCATCAGCTCGCGCAGGGTCGCAACTTCGGGGCCGCCCAGTTCATAAAGACCGGCGGTCGCGCGGCCTTCGGCAGCCATTGCCGCCGCTTGCGCCACATCATCAACATAAACCGGCTGGAATTTGGTCGCCCCGCCGACAATCGGCAGAATCGGCGACAGCACGGTTTGGCTCGCGAAGCGGTTGAAGAAATTGTCTTCCGGCCCGAAAATCAGGCTGGGTCGCAGAATGGTGGCCGACGGATAGGCGCGCAGCACTGCCGCCTCACCCGCCGCTTTGGTGCGCGCATAGGTGCTGCCGCCTTGCGCATCTGCACCCAAGGCCGAAATATGCACCAAACGTGCCACCGCTTCGGATGCCGCGATGCGGGCGACTCGTTCGGCCCCCTCTACATGGACGGCGCCGAATTTGTTTTTGCCCGATTGCGCCAGAATACCGACGCAGTTGATCACCGCATCCGCCCCCAGCATCGCCGCGCGCACCGAACGTTCGTCACGGATATTGCACAAAACAGGCTCGACCTGCCCCGGCACGCCATAGGGCCTCACGAACAAAGCGTCGTTGGGACGGCGCACCGCGACTCGCACACGCCAGCCATCTTTGGCCATACGACGCGCGATATAGCGCCCGACGAAACCGGAACCGCCATAAATGGTGACAAGCTTGCTCATGAGACTAACCCTTTTTGGCCCATGCAGAAGGCCCTGCTAACGTCAGGTAACGGGCCATTTCATAGCCAAGCGGACCCTTGCGAGCAAGGGGCTTGCCCTTTGGCAAGGGGAAAATCTGGCCATTAATGTCGCAGGGGCCAAGAAGGTGAGCGATTGGAATAAAATGAATAATTCGCAAATTTTTCGCAGTTCGCCTGTTGACACCCCCACGCCCAAACCATAGAAGACCCCCACGACATCGCCCAGATGGCGGAATTGGTAGACGCGCTGGTTTCAGGTACCAGTACTGCAAGGTGTGGAGGTTCGAGTCCTCTTCTGGGCACCAGTCGACCTAGAAAAGCCCTGAACATCGCAAGATGTTCAGGGCTTTTCTCGTTTTCATCCCGCTGCATCCGCTTCCCCACCACGGGTCAAAACCCTTGTCCTATGGACAGCGAAATTCGCCCCAAGCCTTTGGAATGGCTCCCATAAAAATATTTCGAGAAAATGCAAAAAACTGCATTTCGCCCGTTGACACCCCCACGCCCAAGCCATAGAAGACCCCCACGACATCGCCCAGATGGCGGAATTGGTAGACGCGCTGGTTTCAGGTACCAGTACTGCAAGGTGTGGAGGTTCGAGTCCTCTTCTGGGCACCAGTCGACCTAGAAAAGTCCTGAACATCGCAAGATGTTCAGGGCTTTTCTCGTTTTCCTGATCCCAAGTTTCTGGTCTTCCTGCGTTGCCGCTTTTATAACGCTGGCAACCCTGACAGGACGCACGCCAAATGGCCATTCATCTGTATCAAAAAGACCTGCCCGATGGGCTGAAGCTTGGCCCCGTGGTCGCGATCGACACGGAAACCATGGGGTTGGACCCGCGTCGCGACCGTCTGTGTCTGGTGCAGCTGTGTGACGGATCAAAGCATGTGCATCTGGTGCAAATCGCTTTGGGCCAGAGATCCGCGCCCAATCTGGAACGCCTGCTGGCCGATCCGGATACCTTGAAGCTGTTCCATTATGGCCGCTTCGATATCGCCGCGATGAAAAATGCCTTCGGGGTAACGACGGCGCCGGTCTGGTGCACCAAGATCGCCTCGCGCTTGGTGCGCACCTTCACCGACCGCCACGGGTTGAAAAACCTGGTGAACGAACTGCTTGCCACCGACATTTCCAAGCAGCAGCAGTCCAGCGACTGGGGCGCGCCCAAGCTGAGCGATGCGCAGAAGGAATATGCGGCATCCGATGTGCTGTATCTTCATGCGCTAAAGGCGGAACTGGAACGTCGCCTGATCCGCGAGGGACGGCTGGAACTGGCGCAGAAGCTGTTTGACTTCTTGCCGACCCGTGCCGAGCTTGATCTGATGGGCTGGGACCAGCCCTCGGATATCTTCAACCACTGACACGCCCGCGACCGGCCTTAGGGTCGGCGCGGCACCAGAAAGCCCCAAGCCGCGATGGATATGCCGCCCAACAGGTTGAAACCGCGTCGTCGCGACGCCCATAGCCGCTTTATCGGGTTGCTGAAGCTGGTCTTGCCCTTGGCGGCGCTAGCGGTGCTGTCGTCGCTGTTTCTGGTGGCGCGCACGATCAACCCCGAAGATGCCATTCCTTACGCCGATGTCGACGTGGCCGACCGCCTGCGCGAGCCGCGCATGACCCTGCCGGTCTATGCCACCGTCACCCAAAACGGGGACGCGCTGAAGTTCACCGCGGCCGAGGCGCGCTCGGACGACAAAGGCGGGCCGTCTAAAGCATCGAATGTGGTGGGCGAGCTGATCACCCCTTCCGGCAAGCGCACCGATTTGGTGGCCCAGAGCGGCACCTTCGATAGTGCGACGAAGACGGTTTACCTTGAAGGCGATGTGGTGGTCGTCACTAGCGACGGCTGGAAGATCGAAAGCGAAGATCTGACCTCCTCCATCGTCTCGACCGCCATCAAGACCGACCGGCTGACCCGCGTGAGCGGCCCGAACATCACGATTACCGCGCAATCGATGGATCTGGCCACGAAACCGGATAATGCTGATTCCCATGTTCTGGTTTTCAAGCATAACGTGAAACTGGTATACCTTCCCCCAAGCTAAGCCGCGTGCTTGGCGCCCCCCTAGCACAAGAGGCAAACGCTCATGGCCTTTGGACTTCGCAGCCCTGCATTCCACGCCTTTTTGCTGGCGGCTACATTTGCGTCACTCGCGCCGCTTGCGGGCCTGGCGCAAGACGCGGGCCTGCGCTTCGGCGGGCTGAACCAAGATTCGTCGCAACCCGTAGAGGTCACGTCGGAATCGCTGAGCGTCGATCAAGCCGACAATAGCGCGATATTCACCGGCAATGTCGTGGTGATCCAAGGCGATATGCGGCTGAACGCGCCGCGGGTGCGGGTGGAATATGGTGCCAATGGCGAAGGCATCCAGAAGGTGATCGCCTATGACGATGTGCTTCTGGTCACGCCTGCCGAAGCGGCGGAAGGCAAGAATGCCGTCTATAGCGTGCCCGACAGCCTTTTGGTGATGACCGAACAAGTGGTCCTGACCCAAGGCGCGGCCGTTATCACCGGCGACAAGCTGACCGCCAATCTGAAAGACAGCACCGGTCTGATGACCGGCAATGTCAGAACTCTTTTCCAGCCGGGCGCGAAACAGTGACCACTCCTCCCAAGCCTAAAGTTTCCAGCACCGATGGCCTGATCATCCGCCATCTGCGCAAAAGCTATAAGAAGCGTACCGTGATCCGTGACGTGTCCATGGAATTGGCGCGCGGCGAAGTCGTGGCGCTATTGGGGCCGAACGGATCGGGCAAGACCACCTGCTTCTATTCGATCGCCGGACTTGTGACGCCCGAAGGCGGCGAAGTGATCATCGATGGCAAAGATGTGACCGCATTGCCGATGTATCGCCGCGCGCGGCTGGGCATCGGCTATCTGCCGCAGGAAATGTCGATCTTCCGTGGCCTGTCGGTGGAAGAAAACATCATGGCGGTGTTGGAAATCACCGGCATGGACCGTCACAAGCAACGTGAGCGGCTGGAAGAGCTGTTGAGCGAATTTTCCATCACCCACCTGCGGGCCGCGCCGGCACTGGCGCTGTCGGGCGGGGAAAGGCGTCGTGTGGAAATCGCGCGCTGTTTGGCGGCCGATCCGAAATATCTTCTTTTGGACGAACCCTTTGCAGGCGTCGACCCGATTGCGGTGGCGGAAATCCGACATCTGGTGCATGACCTGAAATCGCGCGGGATCGGCGTGCTGATCACCGACCACAATGTGCGCGAAACTCTGGATATCGTCGATCGCGCCTATATCTTGCACGACGGCCACGTCCTGATGAGCGGCACCACCGACGAAGTCGTGCGCGATGAAACCGTGCGCAAAGTCTATTTGGGTGAAAATTTCCGCATTGATTGATGCCCTATGGGCAGGAGGCCGCCGTTCCTGCCCACGATTCGGTTGACAAACCCCTGCGCTACTGGCTCCAATTGTCATATGCGCGACATGAATCCCCTTGTCCCAATCCCCTGTGCCGGCCCTAGCCGTCGGCCCAACCTTGCCAATCAGGAACTGGCCCCCATCTCTATTTTAGAGCTCTATTGAATCCCGTCTCGTGACAGGGTGTTCAGCCCCGTCACGGGTAACAAGCTGCGCGGAGGAGACACCATGCGCTATCAGATCAGTGGCAAACAACTCGATGTCGGCGAGGCTCTACAAACCCACGTCACGGCGGAACTGGGTGAGTTGATTGAGAAATATGCTCAGCGTCCCACCGATATTGTCGTCGTCTTCTCCAAGATCGCCCATGAAGTGATCTGCGATATCACCATTCACCTTGCCACCGGCCTTAGCGCCCAGTCCAAGGGCCGTTCGACGGAAATCTATCCTGCTTTCGAATCCGCACGCGAACGGATGGACAAGCAGATCCGTCGATATAAGCGTCGTCTGCGCAACCATTCGGCCGCGCGCACAACACCAGTTGAATTCGGCGGCGCGTCGTCTTATATCCTCGCCGCATCCGAGGAGCCCGAGGATACCGAAGCAGAGAGCCTGCAACCGCTCGTCATCGCCGAGATGGAGACCAAAGTCCCCATCATCACAGTAGGCGAAGCGGTGCTGCAGCTTGAGCTAAGTGCTCAGAAGTTTCTGGTGTTTCGAAATATCGGGCACGGCGGAGTTAATATTGTCTACCGTCGCGATGACGGAAACATAGGCTGGATTGATCCGCGCAATAGCAAATAGGCGAGCTCGGGCGCCGACTGGGAACCTATCAAGTTCATGGAAATTTCAAAGCTTCTTACGCCGTCCGCGGTTCGCGTCGTGGGCCAGATGACCAGCAAGAAACGCCTCTTCCAGGAACTGGGGGAAATGGTGGCGACCAGCTATGGCTTGTCCGCCTCCATTGCCATCGACGGCCTGCAAGAGCGTGAAAGCCTTGGTCCGACCGGCGTAGGCCATGGCATCGCTTTGCCGCATGCGCGTCTGGAAGAGCTGGACCGTATCGTGGGCGTGTTCTTGCGTCTGGAAAAGCCGCTGGATTACGATAGCGTTGACCGTCAACCGGTCGACCTGATCTTCGCGCTGTTCGCGCCGAAGGATTCCGGTGTCGACCATTTGAAAGCGCTGGCTTTGGTCAGCCGCACCATGCGCGATCCCGCCGTGGTCACGAAACTGCGCGCCAATAACGATCCGGCCAAATTGCATGCAATTCTGACCGAAGCGCGCAATTCGCAAGCCGCTTGATGATCTTTGGCGCGGCCCTCAGCCGCGCCAATCCTTAAAGCCGAACATCACGTAATCCCGTTGATAGGCCGCTTGGGCCAAGGCTTCGATCTGATCGTCATAGATATCGGCCAAAGGCGTGAAGCCATGCGGCAGATCGGGCGGCAGATCGCCGGGGTCCAGCCCCAGCTCATCGCATAGATACGACAGCCCGTCTTCCAGCCGCTCTTCGCGCAGCACCATGTCCGGCGTCTGGAAATTGGCATAGCCCTGCAGGACGGCCGCTTGGCTGGCCCAATGCGCATCCACCCTTACACCGGTCTGCCCGCCAAGGTTCAGCTTCAGCCACTGCAAGAAGGCCTTGAAGCCGTCACGATGGGCCTCCAACGACGGGTAATCCAGCTTGCCCTGCGGCAAGGGCAGCCGATAGGCTTGGGTCAGTTGCAGACGGATTTCGGGCATCACACCCGCCAGAATGCGACGGCAGAAAACATCATGCGCCCGCGCCACCGGATGGCGCAGCACCGAAAAACTACGGTGTTGCGGATGTTTGCGCTTCCATTGACGCAGGGTCTTCTGGGTGAACCCCGTTTCCAGCGCCCCGAAGGATGATTCCAACCACGCCGCCACCCGCGCATCTGGCCCCGAGCGCAGCGGCATATGCAACAAACCCGCCGCGCGGGAGGCTTGGAACTGCGGCACCGCCGCCATGCGACGCGGTTCGAAATTCGGGGTGCGGCCAAGGTTGAACCGATCCAACCGTGCGAGCGAGGCCGACAAGGCATCGGGGTTGCGCAGCTTGTCGGCAATCGGCTCGGGGTTTTGCTTCTTCAACCCGACATCCAATTGCGCCAGTGGCTTGACGCCCAGATACAGCGCCAATCCGTTCAGCACATCCAGATCATTGATATCGTCGTAATCCAGATAAAAGGCGGTCTGACCAAGCCGCTGCAATTCGTTTTGCAAAGTGATCTGGAAAGATTGCAGCTTTTCGACATGCTGCTCGAATTCCGCCGCATCAAAATCGACCTGCGCCGATTTCAGGAATTTGCCATCGGTCAGTTTCCACTGCCCCGTCGCTTGGGCGATTTTCCAACTGACATAGCTTTCCATCGGATTGCGAGTCAGCACGACTTTCGCGCAAGTCGGGTCCGCGAATAGTTCCGGCAGGATGCGCAGATCGTGATCGTGGAAAAACCGAAAGCCCGCCATGCCCTGCGTATTGGCCTTCAGTTTCTGCCATAAGGCGATTGGCTCTTTCACCCGATCGGCCAGCGTAAAACCCTGCAGTTCGGGCGTATCGGGCTTGCCGATGAAATAGGGATTATACACCTCACCATAGCAGGTAAGCCCGTCCATCGCATTCAAATTGGATTCGAGGAAATTCGATCCGGTCCGCATTTCGGCAAAGACGACGAAACTCTCAAAGCGCCGCATCACGCTGCCCCCCATTCTGCTGCCGTCCGCGCTTGGGCCGCTTGGGACCCTCGCCCAAGCCCTGTCGGTAATCCCCCACCAAGACCGGTTGCATGCCTTCATTGCGCAGACGTTGCAGGAAAAGGCCAAAGCCTTCCATATCAATCAGCGGGGGCGCTTCGGTCAATTTGCGACTGTAACGCGGGGCCAGTTCATCAAGGATCAATTGCAAAGGTTCGATCGGGTCTTCCAAGAACTCGGCCAAGCTCCAAAGACGCAAGCGCCCCTTCATGTGATTGGACTGCAGGATATCCAAGAAATGCTGTTCGATCTTTTGCAGGCGCGCAGCTTCCCTGCGAATATGTGCGAACGGCGTGTTGGAATGATACAGCCCAAGCATCCATGCCCCCGATATGATCGAGAAATGGGCATTCACATCCGTGGCCATGAACCAGTTCAGGCTTTGAACATCTTGTGGACCATATTGGAAGCATTGCCTTTCGCCGCGTGTATTCCAGATCAGATTGGTCAAAAAGCTTTTGGGATTATAATCCCGCAGAGCCGCACTATCCGACATCGCCCCGTTATAAACCGTAGCGCCAGCCGCATATTCCACGCGATCGGGCGCAAAAAGATGGCCATGTACCCGCGTGCCGATTGACATGCTCAGCCAGCCTTCAAAGGTGTCAAATACCGTATCGAATCCGCAAAAGACCGAATAGGAGGCGGCTGTGCGCCCCAATTCATATCCCTCGCGCGGGAAGCGGCTTTGCATGTAAAGACCGGCACGACCGTATTTACGCCGCTCGACCGCTTTGCTGAACAACCGATCAATCTTACCGGGTTTGGGTTCGGCATTGGCCTGCTGATGACGATCATCCGTAAGGAAGGCCTGATATAGAGCTTCGGCTTCAGGCCAAATCTTACGGGCCACAAAACAATCTGACCGACGCAGCAGCTGCAAATGGTCGTCGTAAAAGATATGCGGCTTGCCTTGGAAATCGAATTTTGCCAGCGTTAAAGACCGACTTTCAACATTGTCCGAAACTTGGCGCACCATCGTCTGGAAATAGCTTTCGTCCGGAATCCATACCTTGCGGAAATAACTGTCAATTTCGTCCCGACGGGGATGGTTCAATATAGCATCCAGACTCGACCGTGTCAGACACCACCATTGGCTGCCCAGATGCGGCACCAAGCCTTCGGGGATACGACGCTTCCATTTAAATCGCCGCTGCAAATCGACATAGCTGTCAAAAAGAAGGCGATGCTTTCGCCACGAAAACGGGAACCGCAGCGTGAAACGTTCCGCATCCAAGCCGCCAACGGTCCAACCCACATCCTGAGTCGTTACACTTTCGATATAATCGGTCTTTGGATCCGCCAGCAGATAATCGCGCAAATCCTGAATCGGCCGCAGCGGCAAACAGGATCCGGATGCCAAATAGACATGGCTGACATCCGCGAATTCCGAAAGCATCAAACGCGACGCTTCCTGCGTCGCCGCCACAATGCCCCAAGTTCCCCATTCACAGGCGTGACGGGACGAAAACCTTATGTCAGCGACATCCGAAAGCGTGGCCACGAAGTCATTATAGGCCGCATTCGGGATTCTTTTATCAACATGGATCACCACGGGACATCCCCGTGACGCCCAATGACGCGCAACCTGCGCCGCGCGGTCGAACGCTGTGTGGCAAAGCATCACCACGCCTAGGCTCATGCCCAATTCCCTTTCGACATCAATCCGAAAATTTCAAGCTGGCGCCAATTCACATAGCGCTCACTCCACCTTGTCCAAAGATCGGGATGTTCCGCCAATATTTCATGATAGGCACGATATTCGGTGCTATCGCTATAATGTTGCCCGCGCGCCAATTCCTCGGCGGCCTTGGCCTGCAAGGTATTAAGGAACTTGGTATGCAATAACACGCCGGATACTTTTTCCCCGCCCCATTGTTCATAGGTCAGATTAAGCCCACGCGGCAAAATCATATGGGTCGAACTGACATAACAATAAGACCTATGCCATTTCACCAAAGGTATCTTGTTCAAGGCCGGTGCGCGCCATGGATCTTCGGCAAAAAACACGCGCGCGCGTGGGCCCCCTTGAATCCAAAGATTCCCCATTTCCGGATTTCGGCTGATCGTATAATTTCCGCTATCGAACCAATGCGCGATATCCAGCGGATTTTGCCCTTCGCTATAGGGCTGATCCGCAATATTTCCCTTGGGATACAGATCCAGCAACATCGCCGAGAAATTGCGTAATCCGCAGCTGTCCAGCCAATCTGTCAAAGCCGAAATCGGGCGCGTATCACAAAAGGGATAGACAAGGAATTCATCCGGATCGACCGTCAGACACCAATGGTCATGACCGAACTTTCGCAGCAAATGGCTGATCCAGTCCATGCCGAAACGGCTTTCCTTATAACTTTCCGCACAATCCCACAGCGAAACATCCGGTTGTTTTGTCAAAAACTCTGCCGACCCGTCACTTGAGGCATTATCGACAATGAAGAAATGCCCCACGCCCATCTTCCTGTAATATTCAAGGAAATAAGGCAGACGTAGCTTTTCATTTCTTAGGGTCACAAAGGCATAGACAGCGCCCTTTCGACGTCCCTGCTGGCGCATAGAAACAGGCTGCAAATCGCGACGCGCACGCCAGCCGCGCCACAGCAGCTTTCGCCGCTTCCACTGCAGCTGATACGAGGATTTCAACCCCACTCACGTCCCCCTGCCCTGCGCGATCGCCCGTCATGATGACCGAGCCACCGTCACCGCGCAAACGTTATATCCACCCACCGCGCGACATCAGACCCAAGGCTTCCAACTGACGCCAGCCGCTCAGGCGCGTCGAAAATTGATTGTGAAAATTAGGGTCTGAAATCAGCTGTTCGTAATAGTCTTTGTATAGATCCGGTTGATTGAAATGCTCTTTTCGCTGCAAATCTTCTTTCGATTTATCTAAAATTTGCGGCAAAAATTTGCTGTGCAGCAAGATTCCGGAAAGCTTTTCCGCGCCATTCTCGTCATAGACATGATTCAGGCGGGGCGGCAGGGCACTATGGGTAGAATTGACATAGACGTAACGACGGTTCCACCGGATCAAGGGAACCTTGTTCAAGGTCGGTGCACGGGCCGGATCCTGCGCGAAAATCATGCGCGCTCGTGGCCCGCCTTGGATCCATAGATGACCCGACCCTTCCCGTTTCGTGATGCTGTAATTGCCCGCATCAAAATGCGTCAGCAGCTGCAGCGGGTCGCCACCATTCTCGAAGCCCACCGCTCCGATCCGTCCGGCGGGATACAAATCCAGCATCATCGCCGCCATCGATTCCTGTCCTTGCTGATCCAACCATGAGGTCAGCGCCGACAGTTTACGCGTCTGATGATAGGGATAGACCAGCATCTCATCGACATCGAGCGTTAGGCACCAATGCCCATGCCCGTATCGAGACAGCAGCCACCCCGTCCAATCAACGCCAAAACGCGATTGGCGGTAGCTTTTGTCGCTTTGCCAAACGGATATATCCGGTTGCTGCAGTAAAATTTCCAAGCTGCCGTCCGAACTTGCATTATCGACGATCAGAAAGTGATTCACCCCCAGCGCACGATGATATGACAGGAAGGCAGGCAAGCGCGCCGCTTCATTGCGCAGGCACACCACGCAAAGAATATCTTGGGGATTTATGCGGGAGGTCAGGTCCCGAAGCGGATGCAAAGCGTGACGACTGCGCCAACTGCGCCACAAAAACCGCCTACGCCGGCAGCGCAAAGCATAAGCCTGCGCCGCACGGGATATCATGGTTCGCCAACCGGTCGGATTCCAACCCATCGGCACATCCTGTTGTTATTGCGCTGCCTTTTGCTGAGCGACCATTTCGTTCAGGAAGACCGAAAATTCATCGCGCAGCTCTTCGCGTGCCAAACCAAAGGCAACCGTCGCCTGCAGGAAACCGGCTTTCGAGCCGCAATCATAGCGCTGACCATGGAAGCGGAAGCCGTAAACCTTGTCCTTGCCAAGCTCTTCGGCAATCGCATCGGTCAACTGGATTTCCCCGCCAGTGCCCAACTTCTTGGCATTCAGATTTTCCAGAACATTCGGCGTCAGAATGTAGCGACCAATCACTGCCAGATTGGACGGCGCGGTGCCTGCTTTGGGCTTTTCAACCATGCCGCGCGCTTCCACGAGCGACCCCATGTCCTGCGCAACATCCAAAACGCCATAAGAGGACGCCTTTTCAGGTGCCACTTCCATCGTGGCAACCATGTTACCGCCGACTTCGTTATAGGCTTCCATCATCTGCGCAAGGCAGGGCTTATCCGCCGCGATCACATCATCGGGCAGCAGCACGGCGAAGGGTTCGTTGCCCAGCAGGCGACGCGCACACCAAACCGCATGGCCCAGACCCTGCGGACGGTTTTGGCGGACATAAGAGATCGCACCGGAATCCATATTGGTGGTTTCCAGAACCTTCAGCAGCGCATCCTTGCCAGATTTACGCAGCGATTCTTCCAGCTCAGGCGCCACATCGAAATAATCTTCCAATGCCGATTTGCCGCGCGACGTCACGAAGATGAATTCTTCGATCCCCGCTGCACGCGCTTCGTCAATGGCGTATTGGATCAAGGGGCGGTCGACCAAGGTCATGATCTCTTTCGGGATCGACTTCGTCGCAGGCAGGAAGCGTGTGCCCAGGCCGGCAACCGGAAATACGGCTTTGGTGACCTTTTTATGCTTCATTGCATCAACTCATGTATTGGCGGTTCACAAAACCGCAGTGTTAGATCCAAAACTATGGCCAAAATGGTGTCGGCTATGCGGCATCATCCGGCCAATCGAACAAAAATACAGATTATGGCATAGAAGTGAAATGCCTAAAACTTTGTCTATAAATACTAAGCAGATATCAGCCTTACACCAGGGGCGAAGGCAATGAAATAAGGGTTATCCCATCCTTTTTTACCATATCGCAAAGCACTAAAGCTAGATAATTCCGCCACTTCACCGCCACTGGCGCGCAAAATCGCATCCCCTGCCGCCGTATCCCATTCCATCGTGCGGCCCAGCCGTGGGTAAAGATCGGCCTCGCCGGCTGCGACCAGACAGAACTTCAAACTGCTCCCTGCGCTCCGTAAATCCGCCACCGCATATTGGCTGATATAGGCATCGGTGACCGCGTCACGATGCGATTTCGACGCCACGACAAGCAGGGCCTCATTATCCGGCGTGGACACCTGCAGCGGCTTCAGCGCACCGCGATGTTCCAGATCGAAAGGCGCCATTTCCTCGACAGCCGTCCCGTCGGCTTGGGTATAAAACAGCCTGTCCTTCGCGGGCGCATAGACCACCCCCGCGACAGGAAGCCCTTGTTCTACATAGGCAATATTGACAGTAAAATCGCCGCGCCGCTGCACGAATTCCTTGGTGCCGTCCAAAGGATCGACGATCAAGAAGGTATCGGCTTGCAAAGCGTGGCTGTCGCTTTGTTCTTCGGTAATCAAGATGATGTCGGGAAAGGCGTCTCGCAAACCTTGCGCGATCAGCGCATCTGCCGCCTCGTCCGCCTCGGTGACCGGACTGGCATCCGATTTGCTGCGTATCTCGAAATCGGGGCGCTGGTAGATCTCCATGATCTTCGCCCCAGCTTCCAAGGCCAAACGGCGCATGACGCTTTCAAGTCGGTGGAAATCCATCTGTCGCCCCAAATCCAAACAATTTGAACCAATCTTGCCTTAAAAGGGCCCCTGATCCAGCCGTATGACTCATCTGATCGTAATTTTTTTCGCGCCAGATTGTCCCGAGCCCCGACGGATTTGCCCCATGTTCCATGTCGACAGCCATCGCACACCGTTCAACCGCACCCTCGCGATGCTTGAATTGGTGTTCCACGCCGCCGTGCGTTCGGTGCGGCGCACGCATGGCAATGCGGTGATCGGCCTGATGATGAACATCATGCAGACCATTCTTTTGGTGGTAGGCTTTTATGCGATGTTCGTCCTGCTGGGGATGCGCGGCAGCGCCATCCGTGGCGACTTCCTGCTTTATGTGATGTCGGGCGTCTTCATGTTCATGACCCATACCAAGGCCTTGGGCGCAGTGGTGGCGGCGGATGGTCCCACATCGCCCATGATGAAACATTCGCCGATGAACCCGCTGATTGCCATTCTGGCGGCCTCGCTGGCGGCGCTTTATATTCAGGTGCTGTCGGCGGCTGTCGTGCTTATGGTGTATCATGCCGTTTTCACACCGATCACCTTCCATGATCCGGTCGGCACTTTGGGGATGCTGCTGCTTGCTTGGGGCACCGGTGTCGGGTTGGGCATGGTGTTCAAGGCCGCGCAACCTTGGCAACCCGAAAGCTTTGGCATCGCCTCACAGGTCTATCAGCGCGCCAATATGATCGCATCGGGCAAGATGTTTGTGGCCAATGCCATGCCCACCTATCTGCTGGCCTATTTCTCTTGGAATCCGCTGTTTCATGTGATCGATCAGTCGCGCGGCTTCATCTTCCTGAACTACCACCCCCGCTACAGTTCGATCGATTACCCGATCTATTTCATGATTATATGCATCATTATCGGGCTGATGGGTGAGTTCTTCACCCGAAAACACGTGTCGCTCAGCTGGGGTGCTAGGCGTTAAATGGCTGTTTTCAGGCAGATATCCGCTTCAAACCGAAGCTGTGTGAAAAAATTGGCATTTTGCCTGTTGCTGCAAACTTGCAGGTCATTTTTTCGCCTCCTATATACAGTGCCAAGCAAGGTGTTGCGCCGGTCGGAAACGGCAGTGCGGCATCTCGCATTCACCATGGGCAGAGGTGCCGTATCGGGCCTTTGCCAGTACCATCGCCTGTTGAAAGGGATATGAAACATGGCCAAAGTCATTGGTATCGACCTTGGGACCACCAACTCCTGCGTCGCCATCATGGATGGGTCGCAGCCGCGTGTGATCGAAAACTCGGAAGGTGCGCGCACCACGCCGTCGATCGTCGCCTTCACTGAAGATGAACGTCTGGTCGGCCAAGCGGCAAAACGCCAAGCCGTCACCAACGCATCGAACACCATCTTTGCGGTCAAGCGCCTGATCGGCCGTCGTCACGATGACCCGGTTGTGGTCAAGGACGCGGGCCACATGCCCTATAAGATCGTCAATGGCGGCAATGGCGACGCTTGGGTCGAAGCACGTGGCGAAAAATATTCGCCGAGCCAAGTGTCTGCTTTCACCTTGCAAAAGATGAAAGAGACCGCTGAAGCCTATCTGGGCGAAACCGTGACCCAAGCGGTTATCACCGTTCCGGCTTACTTCAACGACGCTCAGCGCCAAGCCACCAAAGACGCAGGCAAAATTGCCGGTCTGGAAGTGCTGCGTATCATCAACGAGCCGACCGCAGCCGCTTTGGCATACGGCCTGGACAAGAAAGATTCGAAAACCATCGCGGTCTATGACCTTGGCGGCGGCACCTTCGACGTGACCATCCTTGAGATCGATGATGGCCTGTTCGAAGTGAAATCGACCAATGGCGACACCTTCTTGGGTGGCGAAGACTTCGACATGCGCATCGTCCAGTATCTGGCCGACGAGTTCAAAAAAGAGCATGGCGTCGATCTGAGCAAAGACAAGATGGCTCTCCAGCGTCTGAAAGAAGCGGCGGAAAAAGCGAAGATCGAACTGTCCTCGGCATCGCAAACCGAAATCAACCAGCCGTTCATCTCGATGGGCGCAAACGGTCAGCCGCTGCACTTGTTGGTCAAACTGACCCGTGCAAAGCTGGAATCGCTGGTGGACGACCTGATCAAGCGTTCGATCAAGCCCTGCCAGGCAGCGCTGAAAGATGCCGGTCTGTCGATCTCGGATATCGATGAAATCGTTCTGGTTGGCGGTATGACCCGCATGCCGAAAGTCATCGCGGAAGTCACCAAGTTCTTCGGCAAAGAACCGAACAAGGGCGTGAACCCCGATGAAGTCGTGGCGATGGGTGCGGCTGTCCAAGCAGGTGTTCTGCAAGGCGACGTCAAGGACGTGGTTCTGCTGGACGTGACCCCGCTGTCGCTGGGCATCGAAACCTTGGGCGGCGTCTTCACCCGCCTGATCGACCGCAACACCACCATTCCGACCAAGAAGAGCCAAGTGTTCTCGACCGCTGAAGACAACCAGTCGGCCGTGACCATCCGCGTCTTCCAAGGCGAACGCGAAATGGCGGCGGATAACAAGATGTTGGGCCAGTTCAATCTGGAACAGATCCCGCCGGCTCCGCGTGGCATGCCGCAGATCGAAGTGACCTTCGACATCGACGCCAACGGCATCGTGTCGGTTTCGGCAAAAGACAAAGGCACCAACAAAGAGCATCGGATCACCATCCAAGCCTCTGGCGGCCTGTCGGATGCGGATATCGAACAGATGGTGCGTGACGCCGAAGCCAATGCGGAATCGGACAAAGCCCGTCGCGAGCTGGTGGAAACCAAGAACCAAGGTGAAAGCCTGCTCGACTCGACCAAGAAGTCGCTGAAAGAGCATTCGGATAAGGTTGATCCTTCGACCGTCGAAGTGATCGAATTCGCAATGGGTCCGCTGGAAGACGCGCTGAAAGGCGAAGATGCCGGCAAGATCAAATCCGCGATCCAGAACCTGACCGAAGCTGCGATGAAGCTGGGTGAAGCCATCTACAAGGCAAGCCAAGCGGAATCGGAAGGCAAAGACGACGGCGACGACAACCGCCGTTCGGAAGACGATGACACCATCGTCGATGCCGACTTCGAAGATTTGGGCGAGAACAAGCGGAAGTAAGACCGCGCTGATCGGAAAAGAGGGCGGTCCATAGGGCCGCCCTTCTCCGGTCTGGGAAAGGAATTCTTACCCATGGCTAAAAAAGATTATTACGAAGTCCTCGGGGCCGCTAAGGGCGCCTCGGCGGATGAGCTGAAGAAAGCCTACCGCAGCAAAGCCAAAGAACTGCACCCTGACCGCAATCAGGACAATCCCAACGCCGAAGCCCAGTTCAAAGAAGTGAACGAGGCCTATGAGGTGCTGAAGGATCCCGAAAAGAAAGCGGCTTACGATCGTTATGGTCATGCAGCTTTCGAAGGTGGCATGGGCGGTGGCAATCGTGGTGGTTTCGGCGGCGGCAATGGCGATTTCTCGAGCGCGTTTTCGGATGTGTTCGAAGATCTGTTCGGCGACTTCATGGGCGGTCGCGGCGGTCAAGGCGGCGGTGGGCGGTCGCGCGCGCAACGTGGCTCGGACCTGCGCTACAACCTGCGCGTGACCTTGGAAGAGGCCTTCAAAGGCGTCCCCAAGACCATCAACGTGCCGACCGCGCAATCTTGCGACACCTGCCACGGCACCGGTGCCGAAGGCGGCGCAGAGCCTGTTACCTGCCCGACCTGTTCGGGCATGGGCAAGGTCCGCGCACAGCAAGGCTTCTTCACGGTTGAACGGACCTGCCCGGGCTGTAATGGCATGGGTCAGATCATCAAAAACCCCTGCCGCAACTGTCATGGCCAAGGCCGTGTCGAAAAAGAGCGCGCTTTGTCGGTGAATATTCCCGCAGGCGTTGAAACTGGTACCCGCATTCGCCTTGCAGGCGAAGGTGAAGCCGGTCTGCGCGGCGGTCCCTCGGGTGATCTGTATATCTTCATCGAAGTGCGCGAGCATCCGATCTTCCAACGCGAAGGCCAACATCTGTTCTGCCGCGTGCCGGTGGCCATGACGACTGCCGCGATGGGCGGCGAAGTCGAAGTGCCGACGATTGATGGCGGTCGCTCGCGCGTGAAGGTGCCGGCTGGGGCCCAATCGGGCAAGCAGCTGCGCCTGCGGGGCAAGGGCATGCCCGGTCTTCGCGGCGGTGCGGTGGGCGATATGGTGATCGAGATGGCGGTGGAAACCCCCGTCAACCTGACCTCGCGCCAGAAAGAACTGCTGCGTGAATTCGAAGAACTTTCCGCTGAAAACAACCCCGAAGGCCAAAGCTTCTTCTCGAAAGTCAAAGGCTTCTGGGACGGCATGAAGGGGTAAGCCTTTCATCCTAGCAGATCAGGACCCGCCGGCTTTCCGGCGGGTTTTTTTTATGCTGTTAAAGCTTCGATAACGGAAATACGGCAAACTGAATGGATGACACAGCATGGATTCAGCGATTCTCCGATGCCGCTGTTCGGCGGCTATCCCCTTGATGACGAAGCGGTAGCACGACCGCTGCCCGCAAAGCTGCCCAGCTATGTGGCCGACCATCGTAAACGCTTGCGCCAAAGGTTTCTTGATGGCGGTGCGAAAGCGATGCCGGATTACGAATTGCTGGAATTGCTGCTGTTCGGGGCAGTGCCTCGCATGGATATGAAACCGCTGGCACGGGCCTTGATGGATCGTTTCGGCGATCTAAACAGGGTGATCACCGCCCCTCCGCCCCAATTAAGACAGGTAGAGGGCGTTGGCGATGCGGTGGTGGCACAGCTAAAACTTGCCGAAGCCCTGTCACAGCGCATGATGCGTTCGAAGATCATGAATAGGCCGGTGCTGACTTCTTGGCAGTCCCTGATCGACTACTGCCACACCGCCATGTCACATGGTGAAATCGAACAGTTCCGCGTGCTGTATCTGGACCGCAAGAACACGCTCGTTGCTGACGAAGAACAGGCGCGCGGTACCGTCGATCATGTGCCGGTTTATCCGCGCGAAGTGGTGAAACGCGCCTTGGAACTGAACGCATCGGCCCTGATATTGGCGCATAACCACCCCTCGGGCGATCCCACGCCCAGTCAGGCGGATATCCTGATGACCCAGAAAATTCAGGATGCATGCCAAGCCCTTGGTCTGACTTTGCATGATCACCTTATTATCGGCAAAAGCCGCGAGATCAGTTTCCGGGCTGAGGGGTATCTTTAGGCATGAACCACAACTCAACGCGATCATTCATCTGCCGCCCTTGCATCGTCTCATGACAGCCCATCGGCAGCAGACCGCCAAAACCGATGCTGCGCGGATCGGACTGTGGCACCAGCCCCTTCAGCGCCTTCGCAACCTGAGCCGCACGCGTTTCGGACAGCTCCTGACCGCCCTGCCGATTGCCACTGACAAAGCCCACGAAAACCGGCTGATAGGCCGAAAACTGATCTATTTCCATCAGTTTGGCCAATTCGTCCAGTCCATGTTTCGATTGGGCATCCAGCACATTGCCACTGCCTTCGAAACGGAAACTATACGAACTGCGCTGCCCCTGCGCCATCATATCCACCAGACTGCGGAAGGCTTTGACATTGCTGTCAGGTTTGGCCCGCTGCAAGGCCGTGATCAGGCGCGGGCCATCTTCTGCCAAAGGGCGCATTTGCGGCGACTGGTCGATCCATGCCTGACTACGGATCACCTCTTGCGCGGCAGTCGTGGACAGGAAGTCGATAAAATCGCGCAAGACCCGCGAGCTGTGGCGCTTGGGCAGCAACAAATGCGCCGCCAAGACCAGCGGATAATCCTGCGCTTTCACCGCCATCGGGTCGGATGCCAAGCGCAAGCCGCAACCGTCGGTCAGCGGCAGCACTCTCAGACCATCGATCCCATGGCGCAACCCAATCGCGATCCCCCATGGATCCTGCGCAAGCCCCGCCTGCAAACTGGCCAGATCGGGATGCGTTTTACCGCTAACCGGTGCCTGCCCCAGCCGTTTGATCAGCGCCTGCTGCAGCGATTGGGTTTCAGACAGGCCATGCAAGACCAGCGGCTTGTCGGGGCCACCGACTTGCGACCAATTCGTCACCGCACCCGCCAGCACCTTGGCCAGATCCGCGGTGGCAATCTGCGGGTGATGATTTTCAGCCGATACGACCGGCACCATCGCATCCAAAGCCAAGACTTTTGTGGTGAAACCGGCCTCAGCATTCGCCGCAATCACCAGATCCGCCTTACCCGCCGTTGCCTCGGCAAGCGCTTGGCTGAGCGGGACGATGGCCAGACTAACCTCTGCCAGCAGGCCTTCACCATCCTTGTTGCGCAATTCCGCCGTATACTCAGGGCCATGACCCGCAACATAGACCAAGCCGCGCGTTTTGGCGAAAGCTTCGATCAAGGCCGGAAGCAACATCTCGCCCAAACCGGGTGCAGCCATGATCCGCAAGGGTGTCTTTGGCGACATCATGTCAGGACAGCCGGGGCCGTCACAATCAACCCCCTCCGCATCCAGCGTCAGCGGGCCATAGCTGCTGTCGATACGATAGAAAGCGCCGTCATAACTGGTCAGGGTGCCCGATACCGACATCTCGCCCTGCCGCGACGACAGGGTCACATCTTGGGCGAAAGCGGCCATCGGCCACACCAGCGCCATCACTCCGGCCGCGCGCCAACCCATCGCCCTCATACAATCACCAAATTGGTTAAGTTATTGATTGGACAAGACTGTCATGTGCTGGTCGATATTATTCAAGACCAAAATCTCTCCGACAGCAGAACAGTCAGGCATGGTCAGCGCCAAATCGGCCAGTTGTACCTGCCCTGCCTGCGACAGGATCATCTCGCCAAACAGAACCTTGCCACAGGTGGCGGGCGTGACTTCGGCTTCCAGATCAAGCCGCGTGGGGACGGAGCCGAAGCTGTAAAGTTCGGCCTGCAAAGGCAAACGGCTGGTGGGATCACCCAAAGGGGTCATAAAGCCCTGCCCCCCCGCCTGTCGGGGGTTTTGCGCCCAAATATGACCATCGCTGTCGTAGTCCGCATCGTTTTCGAAGGCGTGCAATCCCAGCTGCGCGCCATCCTGCCATTGCACCACGAAGCGACGCATGTGACCCAGATCGGGCACCGTCAGGCTGCCATTGGCATCTTGCCCATCGGCAAAGCTGATGCGCACGCTTGCCGCAGTACGCAGCGCAGGCATCAGGGTGATCAAGCCGCCGCTTGGCGAAGTCTGAGCGGTGAAGGCCATGCCCTCATGCGCCACCACCGCCCGGGCCGAGGGATGACACGGCGCCAGCAGACTGATGCCGATCATCGCATTGGGCAGTGGCAGCAAACCAAGCTGCATGGTGCAATTGCGCGCGACCTCTTCGACAAGCCTAGGCTGCAACAAAATCGGCTCATCCGCCATCGCCACCCCCGCCAAGGGACGCGAGGCGACATCTTGCATCGCCGACATCATCACATCCGGCAGTCCGCGCATCAACGACCATGCCAGAATACGTTCCGGCGCCACATAGCCTGCGCGTTCCTGCACCACATGCCCAGCCGCCAGCGCGATGGCCGTGCTGACCAGCATCAGCGAAAGCTTGGCTTGCGGTGTCATCATCCTCTCCAACAAGGGGCGGCGCGGCACATGGGACCGACAGATCTATTGCTAGCACGGACCCGTAGCGCGGTAGCCTAGAAAAGCAAGCGGCGGCACCTTTCGCAAGGTGCCGCCGCCATTTTGCATCACATCACGCCGATTTATCGGCACAAAGCGTCCTTAGACAAGACGACCATGGCAATGCTTGACCTTCTCGCCCGAACCGCAAGGGCACAGGTCGTTACGGCCGAAGTTCGCGATATCAACGCCTTCCGGCAGCTCGCCCGCTTGGACCTGCGGTGCTTCGACGGCTTCGGTCGCAGCGGCCTCTTGGGTTTGGGCTGCCAACATCGCCTGCTGTTGCGCCAAGAACTGCGCCATCATCGCCTGCTGCTCTTCCTGGCTGATCGGGCGCAGGGTCGACAGGCGTTGGGTCACTTCGTGACGCAGACCGTTCAGCATTGATTCGAACAAAGCGAAGGCTTCGGTCTTATATTCGCTCAGCGGGTCGCGCTGCGCATAGCCACGGAAGCCCACCACCGAACGCAGATGTTCCAGACGCAGCAGGTGTTCGCGCCATTTCGCATCGATGATCTGCAACAGGACCTGCTTTTCGATCGAGCGCATGGTGTCTTCGCCGAAGACCGCCGCCTTTTCCGCCATCATCTTGGTGCTGGCTTCTTCGATTCGCGCCTTCATGACGTCGTGATCGACGCCCTCTTCATGCGCCCAGTCGGCAATCGGCAGATCAAGGCCCAGCTTTTCGGTGACCGCAGTCGCCAAACCGTCGATATCCCACGAATCGACATAGGATTTCGGCGGCAGATAGGTGTCGATGATGTCATCGATCACTTGCAGGCGCATGTCTTCCGCGACTTCGCCGACGTGATCGGCGCTCATGATTTCCAGACGCTGGCCGAAGATCGCCTTGCGCTGGTCGTTCATCACGTCATCGAACTTCAGCAATTGCTTGCGTATGTCGAAGTTGCGGCCCTCCACTTTGGCCTGCGCGCGTTCGAGCGATTTGTTCACCCACGGATGGACGATCGCCTCGCCTTCTTTCATGCCCAGCTTGGTCAGCACCGCATCCAGACGTTCGGACCCGAAGATGCGCATCAGATCGTCTTCCAGCGACAGAAAGAAGGCCGAACGACCCGGATCGCCCTGACGACCCGAACGGCCGCGCAACTGGTTGTCGATCCGACGCGATTCGTGACGTTCGGTTGCCAGAACGAACAAACCGCCCGCCGCCAGAACCTTGGCCTTTTCTTCGGCATGTTCGGCTTCGATCTTGGCGCGCAGCACATCGGGATTGGCATGCGGATCGGCTTCAAGCGCGTCCATCACCTTCATATCGACGTTGCCGCCAAGCTGAATATCGGTGCCGCGGCCTGCCATATTGGTCGCAATCGTCACCGCGCCCAGACGGCCCGCCTCGGAGACGATCTTCGCTTCCTGTTCGTGGTGACGCGCGTTCAGCACGTTATGCGGCACGCCAGCGGCTTGCAGCAGGCCCGACAGGAATTCGGACTTTTCAATCGAGGTCGTGCCCACAAGGATTGGCTGACCCTTGTCATGCGCTTCCTTGATGGTCTTGACGACACCTTCGAACTTTTCACGCGCGGTGCGATAGACTTGGTCGTCTTCGTCCTTGCGCAGCACCGGACGGTTGGTCGGCACTTCGACCACGCCCAGCTTGTAAATCTCCATGAATTCATCCGCTTCGGTCGCGGCGGTGCCGGTCATGCCCGACAGTTTCTCATAAAGACGGAAGTAGTTCTGGAAGGTCACCGACGCCAAAGTGACGTTTTCCGGCTGGATCGCCACGCCTTCCTTGGCCTCAATCGCTTGGTGCAGACCGTCCGACAGGCGGCGACCCCGCATCATGCGGCCGGTGAATTCGTCGATCAGCATCACCTCGCCGTCACGGACGATATAATGCTGGTCGCGCAGGAACAGCTTATGCGCCTTGAGCGCTTGGTTCATATGATGCACCAAAGAGGTGCTTTCCGGATCGTAAAGGCTGGCACCTTCCGCGAGCAGGCCGGCCTCAACCAGCAGCTGCTCCATCTTTTCGTTGCCCTCTTCGGTGAAGGTGGCGTTGCGCGCTTTCTCGTCCAGCTTGTAATGCGACTCATCCAGCAGCGGAATCAGCGCGTTCACCTTGCCGTAAAGGTCCGAGCGATCTTCCGACGGGCCGGAAATGATCAGCGGGGTGCGCGCTTCGTCGATCAGGATCGAGTCGGTTTCATCGACAATCGCGAAGAAGTGGCCGCGTTGCGCCATTTCCTCGATCGAACCCTTCATATTGTCGCGAAGGTAGTCGAAGCCCAATTCGTTATTGGTGGCATAGGTGATATCGCAACGATAGGCCGCGCGCTTTTCGTCATCCTGTTGATAGGGATAGACGACGCCGGTGGTCAGCCCCAAAATGCCGTAGACACGGCCCGTGGTCGCCGCATCGCGCTTGGCGAGGTAATCGTTCACCGTCACCACATGCACGCCCTTGCCCGCCAAGGCATTCAGATAGGCGGGGAAAGTTGCCATGAGGGTCTTGCCCTCACCGGTCTTCATTTCGGCAATATTGCCCTGATGCAGGAAGATACCCCCCATCAGCTGCACATCAAAAGCGCGCAGGCCCAAAGCCCGACGTGCGCCTTCACGGCAATTTGCAAAAGCTTCGGGCAGGATATCATCAAGGCTTTCGCCCGCTTCCTGCACGCGCTTTTGGAACTCAACGGTTTTTGCGCGAAGGCCATCGTCGCTAAGCGCGGCGAATTCAGGCTCCAATGCGTTGATCTTGGCGACCAACGAACGAACCGATTTTACCTTACGATCATTGGGGGTGCCAAAGACCTTGCGCGCGAGCGATCCAAAACCCAGCATGTTTTCTCCGTGGGTATTCCTAACAGCATCGTGTGTGCTTGGGACTTGCCCGAAATCACGGGCTTACATAGAAAGCCCTAGAAGGGCGGGCCGTCCCCCACAACACGCAACCCTCGTGATTTATGGGAGCGGTCCGCTATAGTCAATGTTTGGTGGGCAGAAGGCCCCCAAAGGAGCGTGTGAAATGATGAAACGCACTGGAATCTGGGCAGCCTTGGCGCTCAGCACCGCAATGGCCATGCCGGCTTTCGCGCAAGAGCCGACCGCTGACACCGTCGTCGCGACCGTGAACGGCACGACGCTGACCCTTGGCCACCTGATCGCTTTGCGCGACACGCTTCCGCCGCAATACCAGTCGTTGCCCGATGACGTGCTGCTCAAGGGCCTGATGGACCAGTTGGTGCAGCAGACCGCGCTGGAACAAACCGCTGGTGAACTGACCAAGCGCGACACCTTGATCCTTGAAAACGAACGTCGTGGCTTCATTGCAGGCTTGGCGATCCAGAAGGTGATCGATACGGCGGTGACCGACGAGGCGCTGCAAGCGGCTTATGATGCGAAATACAAATCCGCAGAGCCCGCAACCGAATACAATGCCGCGCATATTCTGGTCGACAGCGAAGAAAAAGCGAAAGACCTGAAGGACAAGCTGGAAAGCGGCGCCGATTTCGCCGAGCTGGCCAAAGAAAACTCGACCGATACCGGTTCGGGCGCCAATGGCGGCGATCTGGGCTGGTTCGGTCTGGGCATGATGGTCAAGCCCTTCGAAGACGCGGTTGTTTCGGCTGAAAAAGGCACGATCGTCGGTCCGGTCAAATCGGACTTCGGCTATCACCTGATCACCGTCAAGGAAACCCGCGCGGCTGAAGCGCCGTCGCTGGAACAAGTCCGCACCGAACTGGCAAGCGAGATTGAACGCGCGGCCATCGACAATGCGGTGAAGGACATCACCGAAAAGGCTGAAATCACCCGTCCGGGCGACCAGCTGGATCCGGCGCTGCTGCGCAACGATACGCTGTTCGACAAGTAAGAATATAAGAACGAAGGGGGGAAGCCATGGCCAAGAGCGATTGGAAAGACGAAGCGAAAGCGATTAAGCGCAAGCTTAAGAAGCTGAAAGCGCTGGTGAAGGCCCAAGCGGCCGCGGGATCGGAATATCCCACACCAGAGGCTGAGACGGCGGCGGCGGTGGTGGAAACCGCGGCCAAAGTCAAAGCCGACAAGCTTGTCTCGCCATTGGCTCCGAAGGATGGCTTCCCCCAGCTTCCCGTCATCAAGGGCGTCGATTTCGCCGCCGTTGAAGCGGGCATCAAATATAAAAACCGCAAAGACGTGATGTTGATCCGTCTGGCACCGGGCACGGCGATGGCGGGGGTATTCACCACCTCGTCGACACGTTCGGGCTGTGTGCGCGATTGCCAAGAAAAGCTTGCAACCAAAGTGCCTGCGGGCGCGGGGGCTGCGATCATCGTGAATTCCGGCAATTCCAATGCCTTCACCGGCAAAATCGGCGACCAATCGGTTGCTGCGGTGACCGGCGCGGTTGCCAAAGCCTTGGATATGCCCGCGAGCCGTGTCTTTTCATCCTCGACCGGTGTGATCGGCGAGCCGCTGCCGCATGAGCGTATCGTCAATGTCGTCGACCAACTGGTTGCCGAATTGAACGACGGTGACATCGAAATGGCGGCGCATGCCATGATGACCACCGACACCTATCCCAAGGGCGCGACCCGTTCGGTCCAAGGCGAAGGCGGCATGATCCGCATCGCCGGTATCGCCAAAGGCTCGGGCATGATCGCGCCGGATATGGCGACGATGCTGGTCTATATCTTCACCGATGCGAAGATCAGCCAGAGCAATCTGCAAAAGATGCTGTCGCGTCTGACCACGCCGACCTTCAACTCGATCACCGTGGATAGCGACACCTCGACCTCGGATACGCTGCTGCTGGCCGCCACCGGTCAAAGCACAGCCGCGGAATTGAAAGGGGCCACCGCCAAAGCTTTCGAGGCCGCGCTGAAGGATCTGATGCAGGATCTTGCCTTGCAGGTCGTGCGCGATGGCGAAGGTGCCACCAAAATGATCGAAGTCCGCGTCAGCGGTGCTGCATCGGACGAAGATGCGGCCCGTGTGGCCTTTGCCATTGCTGATTCGCCCTTGGTCAAGACCGCGGTTGCGGGCGAAGATCCGAACTGGGGCCGCATCGTCATGGCGGTCGGCAAATCCGGCGCGGCGGCTGAACGCGACCGCCTGACCATCAAATTCGGCGATATTCTGGTGGCCGAAAACGGCTGGCGCGCCCCGGATTATCGGGAAGAAGACGGCGCCACCTATTTCAAGGGCGAAGACATCGTCTTGGATGTGGACCTTGGCATGGGCAAAGCATCCCGCACCGTCTGGAGCTGCGATCTGACCAAGCGCTATATCGAAATCAACGCCGACTACCGCTCGTAATCCCAATGGCAGGGCGGTTGATCCGCTCTGCCTTTCTCTGCCTACAGGTCCCTATGAAAATCCTTCTCGTCTCTGCCGTCGCCTTGATTGATACCGATGGCCGCGTGCTTTTGGCACAACGCCCTGAAGGCAAGTCCTTGGCAGGCCTGTGGGAATTCCCGGGCGGCAAAGTCGAAGCCGGTGAATCGCCCGAACTCGCCCTGATCCGCGAGCTAAAGGAAGAGCTGGGCATCGACACCTGGAAAAGCTGCCTCGCGCCACTGACCTTTGCCAGCTACAGCTATGACGACTTCCACCTGCTGATGCCGCTGTTTGCCTGCCGCAAATGGGACGGCATCCCGCAGGGCCGCGAGGGGCAGAACCTTGCATGGGTGCGCGCCGACGATCTGCGCAACTACCCGATGCCGCCCGCAGATGTGCCGCTGATTCCGATCCTGCGGGAGTGGCTCTAAAACAATCGTTAAAATTTGTTCCAATTCGGCTATGGATTTTTAACCATAACCTGCCATCCTTCACTCTGTCGTCATGAGTTTGGGAGGATTTATGTTACGCACCATCACCATCGGTAGCTGCATTTCGGTGCAAGGCAGGTTCGATCGCACCTTGGACTGCGGCCGAGTCGTCGTCAGTGTCGATGACAAAACCTATGTCGGCTATCCTGTATAAGTCCGAACAGCAGGCCCATATTAAATAAGAAAACCGGGCGCCGATAAGGCTGCCCGGTTTTTCATTGGCGTAAGGCCAAAAGAAAGGGGGCCATTTCTGGCCCCCGATCCAATTACAGCGTGCGCTGCACTTCTTCGCGTTCGAAGATCTCGATGACATCGCCTGCGCGGATGTCTTCGTAGCGCTCGAATGCCATACCGCATTCTTGGCCCGACTGGACTTCTTTGACTTCGTCTTTGAAGCGCTTGAGCGTCTTGAGCGTGCCTTCGTGGATAACCACGTTGTCACGCAGCAAGCGAACGCCTGCCGAACGACGTGCCACACCTTCGGTGACCAAGCAGCCCGCAACGTTGCCAGCGCCGGTAATGCGGAAGACCTCTTTGATCTGCGCATAGCCGATGAAGTGCTCGCGGATTTCCGCTTTGAGCAGGCCCGATGCCGCTTTCTTGATGTCATCCAACAGATCGTAGATGATCGAGTAATAGCGAACTTCGACGCCTTTTTGCGACGCAGAGCTACGCGCCATGGCGTTTGCACGAACGTTGAAGCCCAGGATCGGTGCTTTGGACGCATCGGCCAAACCAACGTCCGAGTCGGTGATCGCGCCGACACCATAGTGCAGCACGCGCACGCGGACTTCGTCGTTGCCGACTTTTTCCAGCGCTTGCACGATCGCTTCGACCGAACCCTGCACGTCGCCCTTCAGGATGACCGGCAGTTCCGCAACCGACTTGTCGGCTTTCGCCTTCGCCATCAGCTGTTCCAGCGTGGTCGCAGCACCTGCAGCAGCGCGTTTGTCTTTCGCTGCCTTCAGACGGTAATCCGCGATTTCACGTGCCTGTGCTTCCGAAGCAACCACGTCCAGCGTGTCGCCAGCCGACGGGGTGCTGTCCAGACCCAGAACCTCGACCGGAACCGACGGACCGGCTTCGGTAACGGTTTCGCCCTTGTCGTTGACCAGAGCGCGCACTTTACCCCAGCTTTCGCCGACGACGAAGATGTCGCCTTTTTTCAGGGTGCCGTGCTGGACCAGAACGGTTGCAACCGGACCACGACCCACGTCCAGCTTCGCCTCGATCACGGCAGCGCGTGCTGCACGGTTCGGGTTGGCCTTCAGATCCAAGATCTCAGCTTGCAGGCTGATCGCTTCCAGCAAGTCGTCGATGCCCAGACCGGTTTTGGCCGAAACTTCAACGTCTTGCACGTCGCCCGACATGGCTTCCACAACGATCTCGTGTTGCAGCAGGTCGGTGCGGACCTTGGTCGGGTTCGCTTCGTGCTTATCGATCTTGTTGATCGCCACGATGATCGGAACGCCCGCCGCTTTCGCGTGGTGGATCGCTTCGACCGTCTGCGGCATCACAGCGTCATCCGCTGCAACAACCAGGATCACGATATCGGTGACATTCGCACCACGCGCACGCATCGACGTAAACGCCGCGTGGCCCGGGGTGTCGAGGAAGGTCACCAGATCGCCGCGCGCGGTTTTCACCTGATACGCACCGATGTGCTGGGTGATGCCGCCAGCTTCGCCGGAAACGACATTCGCTTTACGGATCGCGTCCAACAACGAGGTTTTACCGTGGTCGACGTGGCCCATGATGGTCACGACCGGCGAGCGGGTCACTTTGTCGTCTTCTTTGTCGATCACGGTGTCGATCGATTGCTCGACGTCCGAATCCGACACGCGCACGGCTTTGTGGCCGAATTCTTCGATCACCAGTTCCGCGGTATCCGCGTCGATGCTCTGGTTCATGGTGACCATCATGCCCATTTTCATGAGCGATTTCACCACGTCAGCCGCACGTTCCGCCATACGGTTCGCCAGTTCGGAAACAACGATGGTTTCCGGCAACTGCACGTCGCGGACTTGCTTTTCAGGCTTCTGGCCGAAGCCCATTGCCTTCTGGCGCGCTTTTTCCTGCTTACGCTTCATCGCGGCCAGCGAGCGGGTGCGACCACCTTCACCGTCCAGCGCCGACGACAGGGTCAGCTTACCGGCGCGGCGACCATCGTCACCCTTCGACTTGTTGCCACGATCCCGCTCTTCGCGTTCACGATCGGTCTTGCGCTGCGGTGCCGGAGCCAGCGGAGCCTTAGCGGCCACACCACGCGGCGATGCCGGAGCACCTTCGCCTGCAACTGCTGCAGCGATGCGGCTGTTGTCAGCGGCCTTTTCAGCAGCTTTCGCGGCTTCTTTGGCAGCATCTTCAGCAGCTTTCGACGCGCGCGAACGGGTGCCAAGGATGTCGGCCTTGCGTTGTGCTGCGGCAGCGACTTTCGCCTCTGCTTCGGCACGCTGGGCGCGCTCTTCCTCTTCCGCCTTCAGGCGCATCGCTTCTTTGAAAGCGCGCTCTTCACGCTCTTTCGCGTCAATCTCTTCGCGGCGACGCTTGCGGTCTTCTTCGCGCTGGCGCTCTTCGGCCGCGCGACGTTCCGCGTCTTCCGCTTCACGTGCTTTTGCAGCGCGCAGGGCCGCCAGACGGCGTTCCATTTCTGCGTCGCTAATGCCGGCAGGACGCTTGGACGGATCGCCCAAATGCGAAGCGCCCGATGCGCCGCCAGCTGCGGCACCCGGCTTCGTCGGAACGACAACGCGCTTGCGCTTCGTCTCTACCACGACGCTTTTGGTCCGGCCATGCGAGAAGCTCTGCTTCACCTGACCGGAACGAGGGGTGCCACCCAGCCCCAAGGGCTTTTTGCCGTCTGTATCGCTCATGCGTCCTTCGTATCCTTCCCGGCGAAATTATCGCCGACCTGCTCGCCCGCTGCCCCGCGCAGCCCAGCTAGCCTTGCCGCTTCCTCTACTACACGTCGCTCGAGTCCACCAGCCGCAAGCGCAGCGTGTATGGCACGTTCACGGGCGAATGCCAAACCCAATTCCCCGCCCGTAAGACAGGAAATAAGGGAATTCTCCCCTTCGGGCGGGCGAAGCTTGTCTTTCCCGCGTTCCGAACCGTCGCTGGCCTGCAAAAGCACCTTGGCGGTGCCCTTCACGAGCCAGTCTTTGACTTTCTCATAACCGGTGATCGCGCCACCGGCCTTTCTGGCCATGGATATAAGGTCGATCACCCGATTTACCAACAGGCTTTCGACCAAATTCTCCAGATCGGCCGGCACCGAGACCTGCTGACGCGCGGCGCGGGTGAAGAGGTTCTTCTTCACCGCTTTCGCCAAAGCCTCGCGGTCGGCCGAGACATAAATGCCCCGGCCGGGCAAGCACGCCTTCAAGTCAGGCACGATTACCCCTTCCGGACCGACGACAAAGCGGATCAGCCCTGCCTTCGGTTGTGACTCTCCGGTCGCAATGCATTTGCGTTCCGGATCGTCTTGCATCTTATCTCGACCACCACGTGCCATGATTACTCCCCGAGGCCGATCAGGCCTCGAGTTCCTCGTCGTCGAGATCAGCTTCTTCTGCGTCTTCAGCAGCTTCCGCTTCAGTCGGATCAACCCAACCCAGCATGACGCGCGCGGTCATAACCATGCTTTGCGCGTCTTCCAGGCTCAGATCGAACTTCTCAAGAATGCCTTCGTCTTTCTTGCGCTGGCCATTTTCGGTGGTCCAACCACCAGCCAATTCCCAGTCCGCGCAGGTCGCGAAGTCTTCCAGCGTCTTGATGCCGTCTTTCGCCAGCGCTTCCACCATTTGCGGTGTCAGGCCGTCGAATTCGATCAGGCTGTCTTCGACACCCAAAGCACGCGCGGCTTCGAGCGCTTTGCGCGCCTGAGCTTCCAGATAGTCACGCGCACGGGCTTGCAGCTCGGATGCGGTGCCTTCGTCGAAGCCATCGATCGACAGCAGCTCGTCGGATTCGACATAAGCCACTTCTTCGAGGTTGGTGAAGCCTTCCGAAACCAGAAGCTGCGCCATCATCTCGTCAACATCGAGCGTATCCATGAACAGCTTGGTGCGTTCAGCGAATTCCGCCTGACGACGTGCCGATTCTTCGGATTCGGTCATGATGTCGATGTCCAGAGCCGTCAGCTGGCTTGCCAGACGGACGTTCTGACCGCGACGGCCGATGGCCAGCGACAGCTGTTCATCCGGCACCACGACTTCGATCTTGCCCGAATCATCGTCGATCACGACTTTCGACACTTCCGCCGGTTGCAGGGCGTTGACCAAGAAGGTCGCCTGATCCTGATTCCACGGAATGATGTCGATTTTCTCGCCCTGCAGTTCGGTCACGACCGCCTGCACGCGCGAACCGCGCATACCGACGCAAGCACCGACCGGATCGATCGAGTTGTCGTACGAAATCACGGCGATCTTCGCGCGCGAACCCGGATCGCGGGCCACTGCTTTGATCTCGATGATGCCATCATAGATTTCCGGCACTTCCATCTTGAACAGTTCCGCCATGAATTGCGGATCAGTACGCGACAGGAAGACCTGCGGGCCGCGCGCTTCGCGGCGCACGTCCTTGATGAAGGCGCGGATGCGGTCGCCGATGCGGTAAGCTTCGCGGCCGATCTTTTCATTGCGGCGCAGGATGCCTTCGCCACGACCGATGTCGACGATGACATTGCCGTATTCTTCGCGCTTGACGACACCGTTGATGATCGTCGACTTGCGGCCGATGAATTCATCATACTGACGGTCACGTTCCGCTTCACGGACGCGCTGCAGCAGAACCTGCTTGCCCGATTGTGCCGCGATACGGCCCAGATCGACAGGCGGAACCTCGTCGATGACTTCGTCACCGATCTGCGGGTCTGCCAGATAATTCTTGGCCTGCTTGACGGTCAGCTCGGCGTGATGGTTTTCCAACGCGTCGTCTTCAACCACGGTGCGGATACGCGCGAATTGCGCGCGGCCAGTCTTGCGGTCGATCCGAACGCGGATGTCGAGATCACTGCCGTAACGCGACTTAGCGGCACGAGCGAGCGTCTCTTCCATCGCCTGGATCACCAGATCCGGATCGATCATCTTCTCGCGCGCCACTGCCTCAGCAGTCTGGAGAAGTTCAAGCTGGTTGGCAGAGGTAATTGCCATCGGTCTACTCCCAGGCCTTCAGTGTTTGGTTTCTTCGGCAGAGACATCGTCTTCGCCGTCGGTTTCTTCGACTTCGTCAAACTGGCTTTCGTCGACATCGCCGGTCTCGGCATTGCCCGAAGCCTTCTTCTGGCGCAGCATCTCGGCGATCAGCTCGTCGGTCAGGATCAGCTTCGCATCCGAGAGCCAATCGAATTGCAGACCGATGGTGACAGCCTCGCCGCCCTCTTCGATCTCGATCAGGATCTCTTCGTTTTCAACACCTTGCAGAGTGCCTTTGAAACGACGGCGACCATCGATCAATTCGGTGGTCTCGATACGGGCTTCCCAGCCCTTCCACATCTGGAAGTCTTTCACACGGGTCAACGGACGGTCGATCCCGGGCGAGGACACTTCCAGCGTGTAATTGTCTTCAACCGGATCCTCGACGTCGAGAATAGCAGAAACCGCGGTCGAAATCTTGGCGCAATCATCAATCTCGATCCCGCCATCAGGACGGTCGGCCATGATTTGCAGGATGTGGGTCTTACCGCCCATCAGGCGGATACGAACCAGCTCGAAGCCGAGATCCTCGATCACGGGGCCAACGATGTCGGCAAGACGGCGGTCGATGGCGGTTTTGGCGATCAGATCGGTCATGGCAAACCCAAACTTGGTTGCAAAAATAAAAAACGGGCCGAGCGGCCCGTCGCATCTTTCGGTAGCTTCAGGTGTGGACCCTGAAACCGCTGTTGATGGCAATATAGCCGCAAAAGCCTTTCTTGGCAAGCGATCCCTTCTGCACAGCCAAGCAACATGGGCCCCGCCAGGCTTCAGCCAGTTTTGTCAAAACAGCGATGCTGCCCGCCATAGCCTTCGACATGGGCCGCAATTGCCGCCCGCGCCAGCAGCGGATCCGCCAAAGCCACCGCCCGCTGGACCTGCTGCAAAGCGGCAGCCATTTGCCGCGGCGGCAGACCAGCCTCTTGAACGCGCAGGATCTTTTCATGCGGCCTTGGCAGGAAGCCGGGCTGGATCAGCAGTTCTTCATGCAGCTTTTCCCCCGGACGCAGCCCTATGACGCTGATTTCAATATCCCCGGACGGATCACGCTTCGACCGCAGACGCAGGCCCGCCGCCGTGATCATTTGTTCGGCCAGATCACGGATCCGCACCGGCTCTCCCATATCCAGGACGAAAAGATCGCCGCCGCCTTTGCTGTGCCCCCGCGACAATCCCGCGGCCACCAGCACCAGCGAGGCGGCTTCTGACAAAGTCATGAAATAACGGGTCACATCCTCGTGTGTCAGCGTCAGGGGGCCGCCTTTGGCAATCTGTTCGTGAAACAGCGGCACCACCGATCCCGAACTGCCCAAGACATTGCCGAAGCGCACGATCGAAAAATCGGTGCCGCCCCGCCGAGCCATATCCTGCACCACCAGTTCGGCCAGCCGCTTCGATGCACCCATCACATTGCTGGGCCGCACCGCCTTGTCGGTCGAAATCAGGATGAAACGCCCGACCCCCGCCTCTAGCGCCGCTTCGGCCAGCACATGCGTGCCCAAGACATTGACCGCCAATCCCGCAACAGGATTCGCTTCCACCATCGGCACATGCTTATAGGCGGCGGCATGCAGTACGACGTCGATTTGCCCGCCCTCCAGCAGCTTTCGCAACGTGACGGCATCACAAATGCTTGCCAGACAGGGCTGCAAAACCACGCCCAGCGCGGCGGCGTCGGCTTCCAGTTCACGGTGGATGGTATAAAGCGCCAGTTCCGAGGCATCGAGCAGGATCAGCTTCGCCGGCCCATAGCCCAACAGCTGACGACATAATTCCCCGCCGACCGATCCGCCGGCCCCCGTCACCAGAATCGTCTTGCCGTGATAGTCGCAGCCCGTGTCACGACGCAGCCCGCTGCGGCAGTCTCGTCCCAGAAAACGCTCTGGCGGGATCGGGGCAAGGCTGTCCAGAATCTTTTCAACACCCAATAGCTGCGCGCAAGACGGCAGGGCCTGCACAGCCACGCCCAGCGCAATCAAAGCCTGTGCCTTTTCCCGCAAGGGTTGCGACGGCATGGCGGGCATCGCAAGAATCACCTGTTCCACATTGTGCTTTGCGATAAGGCCGCGCATGAGGTCGGGGGATTGAACCGCTATACCGGCAACCACCTGCCCCTGCAGCGCGGGATCATCATCGACAAAGCCCACCACGCGCAAGGAAGGATGGGTCCACAGGGCAGCGGCCAATATGCCGCCACTGTCCCCTGCGCCATAGATCAAAACCGCTTTCTTCCCCGCGCCCACACCAAGCAAAGCCAGAAGCAACTGTAGCATGGCATAACGCGTGACGATCATCCCCAGCATATACAGCAAGGCGAATAGCGCTATCGCAGCCATGCTTTGCCCTGATCCGGCCAGCAGCGCCACCGCAAGCGCCACCACCACCGCCTGCATCATGCTGCGCACCATCCCCAGCCGCGCATAGGCCTTGAGCCGAAGATGCTGCACCCCCGACGCGCAGGCCACCAGCGCGGCCACAACGGGTAAAGCTGACAGCACCATCCACTGCGAGGCGATCGCCGCATCGTCATACTGCAGCAATACCAAGGCCAGCGCATAAGCCACAGGGGCCAAAAGGCTGTTTACCGCCAGCAGAATCGCATGTTTTTGGACACGCGACATTCTATCGACCATGCGGCGGGCACGTGCAGGCAGATCGGGAGGCAAACCATATCGGGACAAACCAGATCTCACTCTTCAAAGGGCACCGGTGCGGGAAAGGTTGATCGCCGCCGATGCGCTCGGGACAGGCCACCGCCGCCCAAACGCCATAGCGTCTGCCAGATCAACATCACGTCGCCCCCCATGCTACGCGAGCGATGGTAAAGGATGTCCAAACGCGCTTTGGCCGGAATGCAGCGGCGCGTGTAAACCTGATGGGTTTCTTCGGCGGTCCGACATCCCCGCAACAGGGCTTCTTCACGGGCATGAAACATCAGACTTGCTAAACCTGTCATTCCGGGACGGGCGCGCAACACCTGCGCATATAGATCAGGATGAGCATCCACATAGCGGCGCAACGGGGGACGCGGGCCGACCATGGTCATATTCCCCCGCAAAACGTTCCAAAGCTGCGGAAGTTCGTCCAGACGGTAGCGGCGCAGCCACCGCCCCATCGGCGTGATCCGCCCCGCCATATCCCCGCCGCAGATGCCATCGCCCAGCGCCACCACCGTCATGCTGCGCAGCTTCCACAGCCGGAATGCCCGATGCGGCGTCATCATCCGTTCCGACAGGTGAAACAACGGCCGCCCCTGCGCCAGCAGCAGCACCATCACCAATACAGCGAATGGCAAGGCCAGAACCACCATGCCACCGCCCGCGAAAACGATATCCATTATCCGTTTGGAACGCGGCAGTGGCGGCAGATCGGTCATGACGGCCCTTTCCCCATTTGCGCCACTTCGGCAGCAAGGCTTCAGCCAAGCATGACGGCAAATAAAGAACATTCCGTAAACGCGAACAATTTACCATCCGCCGCGCGTCGGCCTCGCCCCCGCAGTGTCGCAAGATAGGGCTGAGACTGCGCCTGATCCGATGACACGGTCTTAGGCCCTAGTCATCCCGTTCCAAGCGGATGCGCAATTCGCGCAGCACCGACAGCAAGGCCTTGCGCCGTTCGCCCCCCATGGATTGCACGACCTCTGCAATCATCGGCGAGACGGCTTGCACGGCGGCATCGCGCGCCGCCCGACCCGATGGCGAAATCGCCACGAATTTGCGCCGCGCATCATCCCAATCGGGGCGGATATGCACATGTCCCGCCCATTCCAGCTTGGCCAGAGTATTGGTCATCGCCCCGCGCGTGACGTGGAAGGCCTTGGCCAATTGCGCAGGCGTGCGTTCCTCGTTCAGGCGGGCAAGCTGGTTCAACACGCTGAAATGCGACAGCTCCATCCCCTTGGGCAGCACCTTCGAGATACGGTTGCGGGCCAATTGGTCGGCCATGAACAGCTCGCCGAACAGGGCCACCGCCAGATCTTCTGCCCGTCCCTGATCGCTCATATCGTGGTGAATTCCCTGTCATGGGTCAAGGACGGCACCCGCGCACGGGCGGCATCCACTTGCGCCAGATCCAGATCGACCAAAGTCACGCCTGCCTCCGTGCCACCATCGGCCAGCACTTCACCCCAAGGGGCGATCACCAGCGAATGACCATAGGTGCGACGGCCCTTGTCGAAACGCGGGTCTTCGGCATGACGGCCGGTCTGTGCCGGTGCCAGCACGAAGCAGCCGGTTTCGATCGCACGGGCGCGCAGCAGCACTTCCCAATGCGCAGCGCCGGTGATGTGGTTGAAGGCGGCAGGCACGGTCAGGATCTGTGCGCCCGCCTGCGCCAAAGCGCGGTGCAGATAGCCGAACCGCACGTCATAGCAGATCGTCATGCCGACCTTGGCAAAACCGGTATCCGCCACCACTGCCTTGGTGCCAGGACGATAGGCGGCACTTTCGCGGAACACTTCCGTTTCCGACACATTCACGTCGAACATGTGGATCTTGTCATAGCGCGCGGCGATTTCCCCATCCGGCCCGATCAAATAGGACCGGTTGGCAAAGCGCCCATCCGCATCATCATCGCTGACAATCCCCAGCGAACCGATCAGCAGCCAAATCCCCAGCGCCTTCGCTTCGGCCCGCAAAGCGGCCAAGGTCGGGTCATCTTCCTCGCGGTGCAACACACTGCGCTGGTGATCGCGCGAGGACGACAGCAGATTGGTGCATTCCGGCGTCAGCACGAAACCCGCGCCCCCCGCCTTTGCTTCACGAATATAGGTCAGCGTCTGTGGCAGGTTCACCGCCACATCGTCGCTGACATTCAAGGTGACCAGACCGACCCGCATTATCGCGCCAACAGCGGATCAAGCTTGCCGGCCGCATCCAGCGCATGCAGATCATCGCAGCCGCCGATATGGGCATTGTCGATGAAAATCTGCGGCACGGAGCGGCGACCATTGGCCCGCTCCATCATCGCGTCGCGCAGAGCCGGATCGCGGCTCACATCGGTTTCGGCAAAATCGACGCCTTTGGACTTCAGCAAAGCCTTGGCGCGAATGCAGTAGGGGCAGATCGGGGTGGTGTAGATTTCTACGGTGCTCATCAGTCTTCTCCCGCAAGGCCGGATCAAGCGGCCCTTTGGATTGGTTATAAGCCATTACCGCGGCTTCGCAACGCGGCAGAGCGATAGCACCGAAACACGGGCCGCCCCTGCGGCAAGACAGGCCCGCGCAGCGCTTGAAAATGTGGCACCCGATGTCATGACATCATCAACCAGCAGCACATGACGCCCCGCCATTGCGCGCTGCCGTGCAGCGGGCACATGGAAGGCACCGTCCAGATTGGCAAATCGTTCCGCAAGGCCCAAGCCGCCCTGACTGGATGTCGCGCGGGTGCGGCGCAGCAGATCGGGCAGGTGATCGGCGCCCGCGCTCTTGGCCACGCCTTTGGACAAGAGCGCCGCCTGATTATAACGCCGCCCGACCAGCCGCAGCCAATGCAACGGGATCGGGGCCACCAGCATATCCGGCGTCAGGATATCACCCGCCGCGCGCGCCATGAAGTGGCTGGCAAGCCGCGCCAGATCCATCCGGTCACCATGCTTCAGCCGCAAGACCAAGCCGCGCGCCAGACCGTCATACACCATCGCGGCCCGGCCCTGCGCCCAAGGTCTTGGCCGTTCCAGACAATCGTCACATTGCAGCGCATAGCCCGGATCCTCGCCGATCAAAGGCGCGCCGCACAGATCGCATCCCAAGCCGGTCAGGATCGGCATGTCGCGCCAACAGCTTGGACATAGGCCGAAATCCGACATCACCAGACAATCGCACATCGCGCATTGGGCTGGATAGATCATGTGCAGCAGTGCTTGCATTCCCCAACGTCCCTCGTCATGGTCCGGCCATCATGACCCAGCAACCGCCGCTTCTGACCGACCGCCCCGCCCTTGCCGCCCACCGCGCCCGCGCGCAGGATTTGTTCCTGCATGACGAAGTCCGCGACGAGGTTCAGGAAAGACTGCTCGAGGTTAACAGAACCTTTACGGACCCGCTGGTCGTGACGCCTTTCGCGCGGATCTGGCAAGATTTCGCGCCTTGCATCCCCGATGATGACGTCTTGGCGGTGGAACGCGGCAAACATGATCTGGTGATCCATGCTTTGGGGCTGCACTGGGCCAATGATCTTGTCGGTCAATTGGTGCAATGCCGCCATGCCCTGCGGCCCGACGGGCTGTTCATGGGATTCCTGTTCGGCGGCCAGACCCTGAACGAGCTGCGCGCCTGCTTGGCCCAAGCCGAAGCGGATGTAACGGGCGGTTTGTCGCCCCGCGTGCTGCCGATGGCCGAAATCCGCGATCTGGGCGCTTTGCTGCAACGTGCGGGATTCAATCTGCCGGTGGCCGATGGCTATACTAAGACGCTGCGCTACCGCGATGCCTTCCATCTGATGCAGGATCTGCGGCTGATGGGGGAAACCAATGCGCTGCATGGCCGTCTGCGCCATCCGACCAAACGCGCGGTCCTGTCGCGCGCGGCAGATATCTACCATCAGATCCATGCCGACTCGGAAGGGCGCATTCCCGCCACCTTCGAGGTGATCTGCCTGACCGGCTGGGCCCCGCATGACAGCCAGCAAAAGCCTTTGCGGCCCGGATCGGCGGTAAAAAGGTTGTCAGATGCCCTCAATACGGCCGAGATGTCGCTGCGTCTGCCTCCGCACGACGGTTGACCCCACGGGATAAGCCTTTATCTCGGGCGCAACGCTATCCCAACAAGGAAATGCATGATGTCCGAAGCCAGCAAAGAGTTGTCCGGCACCGCGATTCGTTCCGGTAACCCACGGCTTGCTCATGCGCCCGCCGACCACCCAAAGGTCAAGACCGCCAAAATCGGTATCCTGCTTGCCAATCTCGGCACGCCGGACAATTACGACTATTGGTCGATGCGGCGCTATCTGAGCGAGTTCCTCTCCGACAAGCGCGTGATCGATTTTCCGGCATGGAAATGGCAGCCGCTGCTGCAAACGGTGATTCTGGGCAAGCGCCCCTTCACCTCGGGGGCCAATTACAAGTCGATCTGGAACCACGAGAAGAACGAAAGCCCCTTGATGACCATCACCCGCGACCAGACCGAAAAGGTCGCGGCGGGCGCGCAACAGCTGTTCGGCGATCAGGTGATGGTCGATTTCTGCATGCGCTATGGCAATCCCTCGACCCATTCCAAAGTGCGCGAGATGGTGGAAGCGGGCTGCGAGAAGATCCTGTTCTTCCCGCTTTATCCGCAATATGCGGGCGCGACCTCGGCGACGGCCAATGACCAGTTCTTCCGCGCCTTGATGGCGGAAAAGCGTCAGCCTGCGGCCCGCACCGTGGCGGAATATTTCGAACATCCGCTGTATCTGGACGCTTTGGCGCAATCGGTGAGCCGCGTTTACGATACGCTGGAGTCAAAACCCGATGTGCTGGTGGCAAGCTATCACGGCATGCCGCTGCGTTACCTGATGGAAGGCGACCCCTATCATTGCCAATGCCAGAAGAACACGCGCCTGCTGCGTGAAAAGCTGGGTTGGGAAAAGGGCAGCATCATCACCACCTTCCAGTCGGTCTTCGGCAATGAAGAATGGCTGCGTCCCTATACGGTGGAACATGTGGCCGAGCTGGCGAAACAGGGCAAGAAACACATCGCGGTGATGTCGCCCGCGTTTTCGGCCGATTGCATCGAAACCCTGGAAGAGATCAACGGAGAGATTCGCGAGGCCTTCGAACATGCGGGCGGTGAAACCTTCACCTATATCCCCTGCCTGAACGACGAGGAGGCGCATATCAAAGCGCTGCTGGCGATCATCTCGGAAAATCTGCAAGGCTGGATTCGCTAAGCGCCCGCCTTGGGTGTCACGTCTTTGGTGTCACAGATGGAACAAGGGGGCGGTTCACCGCCCCTTTTCTTTTGCCCGCAAGACAAGAAAAAGCCGACACAAAAGAAAAAGGCGGCAGGAAACCTGCCGCCCTTTCCTTTGATTTCGTGAAGAAATCAGTTTGCAGCAGCTGCAGCGATGATCAGCAGGAGCAGCAACGGAACAACGACGCCAGCCGAGGACGACGAAGTTTGTGCTTCAACTACTTCCGGTTCCATGACCGGCTCAACCAAGCCACCAGCGAAAGCCGACGATGCTGCGACCGAAAGAGCGGCTGCGAGAGCGATTTTTTTCATAACTAACCTCCAGTTAACGTATGTCGCCGAATGTTGCAGAGGCGACGACATACACCCAAGACTATACCTCGTAGAAACTTCATAACCAGCTTGCGGCAGAATTTGCAATCTGGCTCTTCACACCAAGAGCTGCTTCAAGGACTTGTCGTCAAATTAGCAACACCTGCGTTCCAACTTTCGTGAAGCCAAAGAGTTCCTCCACGTGCTCATTATACATGCCAACGCAGCCATTTGACGACCGACGGCCGATCTTGCGCGTGTCATGGGTGCCGTGGATCCGGTAATAGGTCCAGGACAGATACAAAGCCCGCGTGCCCATCGGATTGTCCGGCGAGCCGCCTTCGACCACATCGGGCCAATCGGGATTGCTCTTTTTCATCGACGGCGTCGGGCGCCATGGCGGGTTAACCACCTTTTGCACCACTTGGGTCCGCCCACGACGGGTCAGATCTTCGTTCAACGGCACCGAGGTCGGATAAAGGCGATAGATCGACTGGTCTTCCGACCAATAATGCAACGCGCGCGAGGTCAGATCGACCAGAATCGCCCCGCCGCGGGTGTTGTCGAAATATTGCTGCCAATTCAACATGCGGAAACTAGAGACGTTGTTGCGCACCGAGCCGCTGCTGGCGATCGCATCGTCACCCACATTGGTGACCTGCGCCTGCGCCAGCCCCATGCCCAACCCAAGACCCGCGCCAACGCCAGCCGCGGCGGTGGTCAGGAAGGAACGGCGGTTCACCTTGCCCCAATCATTGACGCTCATTCTAGCGTTCTCCTGAACAGTGTTTTGCCTTGCAATAGCGTGATCGCGGCAAGCTCGCAAATCAATCAAGCGTAAGCGTGCAGGATATGGCCGATAGTGGGGCATCGGGGCCGCAACGCGCGAAATTCTGCCGCTCATGGTTTGCCTAAGCGGGGCGCATTCGCTACACAGGGCCAACAATTCTCGGCTTAAAAGCATCGCGGACGGTACGCATGATGAACAGACGTTTGGTCCTGACCCTTGGCGCAGCCGGTTTCCTGACGGCCTGTGTCTCACAAGCGCCACAGGTGCGCGTGGGCGCTGACGGCATGCCCCTGCCGCAGGTCTATGTGATCAACCCCGGTCAAGAAGGCGAAGTGCAATATCGCCTGCTGGATTCGGTGAATTCGCTGCGCAGCTCGAACGGCGCACAGCCCTTGCAGTTCAACGCGGCGCTGAATGCGGCAGCGGCAACCCATGCGCGCGACATGTCGGTGCAAAACCGCCCCTGGCATTTCGGCTCGGACGGCTCGTCGCCCTTGTCGCGGGTCCAACGCGTGGGCTATCAGGGCCGCCTTACCGGCGAGCTGATTTCGGAAACCTTCGAGACCGAACTGCTGACGCTGGCGACATGGATGAAAAAGCCCGATACCCGTGCGATCGTGCTGGACCCCGCCGCGCGCGAGATCGGCTTCTCGTGGTATCAAGAACCCAATGGCAAGATCTGGTGGTGTGCCGTCTTCGGCGGCTGACCCATCTTCACGGGCAATGCAAAAGGGCGCCTGATCGGGCGCCCTTTTCTTTTGATATCAACCGTTTGGTTACGGCATGATGTGGATGACCGTGTAATCCTTGATCATCGCATAGATCTCTTCGATCTCTTTGTTGCTCACCGCGATGCAGCCTTCGGTCCAATCCTTCGGCAGCACCTTCGCGCGCGGGGGCAGGCCGTGGATCATGATGTCGCCACCTGCACTCTTGCCTTGGCTGATCGCGAAAGCGCGGTCCTGCGCATTGGGATAGGAAACCCCTAGCGACAGATGGAAGCGCGAATTCGGATTGCGGCGGTCGATGTGATAGGTGCCTTCGGGCGTCTTGCGATCGCCTTCGAATTGCTTGTGGCCCACCGGATTGCCGCCAAGCTGGATGTCATAGGTTTTATATATACGACCATTGGTGATCATATACATCTTCCGATCGCCCTTATGCACCTGAATAGAGGTGATTTCGGGCCCGTCGTAATTCAGAAACTTCGTCTTGCCGCTGCAGGCCGCAAGGCCAAGCGCCAAAACGATCATAGCGCAAATGCGAAAAATCCACATGCTGCCCACCTCATTTTTATTGATATTTTTTTGCCCGATTATCGAAGAACGCCGCTTCTGCAAAGCAAAAAGCGGCGTTCTGGATAAAGCTTTCGGTCACGTTTCAGCGCGGAGCGTCAGAAGGGCCTAGCCCTGACGCGAAAAGCGCGCCACCAGTTCGATATGCGCCGACCAGCGGAACTGATCGACCACCTGCACCCAATCAAGGCTATACCCGCCTTGCATCAAGGTCTTGGCGTCGCGCGCGAAGGTGATCGGGTTACATGAAACCATGGCGATCACCGGCACTTTGGATGCGGCCAGCACCTTGATCTGCGCCTCGGCCCCCGCACGCGGCGGATCGATGACCACACCGGTGGCACCTTTGAATTCATCCTGCTCCAAGGGACGGCGGAACAGATCGCGGGTTTCGGTACGTACCGGACGCAGACCCACCGCATGACGCGCCGCCTTGTCCAAGGCCGCCATCATCGCGCTGTCGCCTTCCAAGGCATAGACCTCGGTCTTTTCGGCCAAGGGCAAAGCAAAGGTGCCAACGCCTGCGAACAGGTCGATCACCTTTTTCTGCTGCGGGCCCAAGGCTTCGATCACAAAGGCCAGCAGGGCCTTTTCGCCATGATCGGTCGCCTGCAAGAAGCTGCCCGACGGCGGCACGACACGCGCCTGCCCGATCAGCTGCACAGGGGCATCGCGCAGCGCCACCGCTTCGCCATCCCAGGTCAGACGCGCGATGCCATGGGCTTCGACCAGACGGGCAAGTTCCATCTGCAATTGCGCATCCAAAGGCTTGCCGCCCTTGACCGCCACATCCGGCCCGCCGAGCGAGGTGGTGACCGTCAGTTGCAATTCCTGACTGCGCGAGCCGCCCAGACGCGCCAGCGCCTCAAGCGCGGGGAAAGCCGCCATCAAGGCAGGGTCCAGCAATTTGCAATTGGGGATCTGCACCAGATTGTCCGAGCCGCGTGCATAAAAGCCCATCAGCACACCGCCCTTGGTGCGACGCGCGGTGATGGTGGCCCTGCGACGCGACCGTGCGGGCGATGTCACGATGCCGCGCACTGCCGTATCCAAGCCCTGCCCCGCCAAAGCGCCCTGCACCACGCCGATCTTCCAATCGGCCACGAAATCGTCATTGGCATGCTGCAACAGGCAGCCACCGCAGGTCTTGGCATGCGGGCATGGCGGTTTCACCCGCACCGCACTGGGGGTGATGATGCGCGGGGCGGTCAGCTTGTCGCCAACCAGCTCCCCTTCGACTTCTTCCCCCGGCAGGATACCGGAAACATAAACCGGACCTTCCGGCCCCTGCGCCACGCCATCACCCAGATGGCCCAGCCGTTCGACGACCAGCTTCACTCTGTCACTTCCTTCTCATCCGCTCCGATGAAACCGCCCGATTGGCGGCTCCAGTAACGGGCATAAAGCCCGTTCCGCGCCAACAGCGCCTCGTGGCTACCTTCTTCAACAATCCGTCCTTGGTCCAAGACCACAATCCGGTCCATCGCCGCAATGGTGGAAAGGCGATGCGCAATGGCGAGAACGGTTTTACCCTGCATCACGCGGTCAAGGGCGGATTGGATATTCGCCTCGACTTCGGAATCCAAGGCGGATGTCGCCTCATCCAGCACCAAAATCGGCGCATCCTTCAAAAAAGCCCGCGCCAAAGCGATCCTTTGCCGCTGCCCGCCCGACAATTTCACGCCCCTTTCGCCCAAGAAGGCGTCATAGCCCTTGCGCCCGCGGTCATCCTGCATCTGCAAGATGAACGCATGCGCCTCGGCCGCTTTGGCGGCGGCGATCATTTCTTCCTCTGTCGCGTCTGGGCGACCATAAAGGATGTTATCGCGGGCGGATCGGTTGAACATCGCGGTTTCCTGCGTGACCATCCCGATCTGACGGCGCAGGCTTTCCTGCGTCACATCGCGCAGATCATTGCCGTCCAAGGTCACTTTGCCTTGTTCGGGATCGTAAAGCCGCAACAAGAGCGACAGCAAGGTCGATTTCCCCGCCCCCGATGCGCCGACAATGCCGATCCGCTCGCCCGCGCGGATGTTCAAATCCAAGCCCTTCACCCCGCCGCGCGTCTTGCCATAGGCAAAGGTGACGTGATCGAAATGCACGGCTCCGCTCACGCGCGGCAGATCAACGGCGGTGTCGCTGTCTTTCAGCTTATAGGGCACGGCCAGACTGCGCATGGCGTCTTCCACCTCGCCGACAGAGGTATAGATGCCCATGAAGGACGCGCTGACCCAACCCGACATCTGCGCCAGCCGGATGGCAATCGCCCCCGCCGCGGCAATCGCACCCGCCGTGGCGATGCCAAGGCTCCACATCCAGACCGTGCCACCGACCAGCAGCACCGGCAAAAGCCCCGCCAACATCATCAGCCAAGCGCGGAACCATGTGGAAATTTCGCCGAATTCGACCGAACGGTCGCGGAAGCTTTCCATCGCCTCAATGGCCACACGGTCTTCGTGATCGGCATGGGCGAACAGCTTCACCGTCTTGATATTGGTAATGGTATCAACCACCTGCCCCGAAACCAAAGCCCGCGCATTGGCCCGCGCCGCCGAATTGGCGCGCACTTTCGGGATGAAATACCGGATCACGCCAATATAAAGCGCCAGCCAGACAATCAGCACCACTCCCATGCGCCAATCGATCGTCAGCAAGAACACCGCTGAGCCCACCACCGAAGCGATCGCAAAGGCCAAGGTGTTGATCGACTCCGACACCGAATCCGACACGGCGCGCGCCGCCTGCATCTGCTTTTGCGAGATGCGGCCCGCGAAGTCGTTGTCGAAGAAGGTGATCGGCTGGCCCAAAGTCCAGCGATGCAAACGGCTTAGCACCATCGGCATCAGGTTCGGCCCGATGATGATCGCGTTTGACGCCGTCGACAGCGTGAAAGCCAAGGGCCGCAGGATCAGGTAGAAGCCCGCGAACAACAGGATCAATCCCATGTGGCGATCCCAGAAGCCTGCGACCGATCCCGTGGTCACCGCATCGATCACCCAGCCCAGCAGCGTCGCGCCAAGGATTTCGGATATCCCTGCAAGGCAGGAAATCACCGTGGCGACAAAGATCGCCTTCCAGCTGCCCTTGATGCACCAGCGATAGAAGGCACCAAGCTTGGTGGGCGGCGGGCCTTCCGCCGGATCGAAGGCATCGACCAGATTGCCCAAGCCCTGCAATATTGACATTCACGTCCCTTTCCTTGGGCCGGACGGCCCAGATCAAGGGGGTCAGGCCAGCAGTTCGTCGCGCGTCGGGCGCAGATCGGCGGCAAGCCATGCGGCTTCCAGCGCTTTCAGCTTGCGGCCAAGTTCGGCGCCTTGCAATGCTGGCATCAGATCCTTGGCACTGACCGGCAAGACCGCAGATGCGCCACGCGCGATCTCATCCCCTATATGTGGCGCAAGGGGCTGCTCGAACAAGACGGCACGTGCCAGCATCACATCCCACGCCAAATCCGCACCCAAGGCATAGCCCAGAATCGCAGGCGGGCGCATCGATCCCAGATCGTCACGGATCAGGCCGATATCGCGGGCTTCGTGCCGCGACAGCCGCAGGTTTTCATAATCGCCATCCCCTCCCAGCAGCGCCAAACGGCACAGCCAGCGCGGCAGGCGCCCCGCCAGCCCTTCCAGATGCACCAAGGGCGCAATGCCTTTGACATCAGCGCCTTGCAGGATCTGCGCCAAGACGCCGCTGGCCTGCATCGCGGCCAATGCGGGGGCCGGATCGCGCGCCCCCAGCAGCTTGCGCATTTCAGAGCCGACCCGTTCCTTCGACAGGCCCGCAATGCCATCGGCATTGGCGGCACAAGCGGCAAGGCCTTCGGGATCGATCCCTTGGTCGGGATCGCCATATTGCGCGTAAAAACGGAAGAAGCGCAGGATGCGCAGATAATCTTCGCGGATGCGCGCATCGGCATCACCGACAAACCGCAGATGCCGCGCTTGCAGATCGGCAAGACCGCCCAAGGGGTCAATCACCAAACCACGACGGTCGGCATAAAGCGCATTCATAGTGAAATCGCGCCGCGCCGCATCATCTTCGATACGGGTGGAATATTCGATCACCGCATGGCGGCCATTGGTGTGAACATCGCGGCGGAAGGTGGTGATCTCATGCACCGCCCCCTTGGCGATGACGGTCACCGTGCCATGGTCGATCCCTGTCGGCACCACCTTGAAGCCCTTGGCTTGCGCAATCGCAGTGGTCACTTCGGGGCGCGCGTCGCAGGCCATATCGACATCGGCCACCGCTTCGCCCAGCAAAGCATTGCGCACACAGCCGCCCACGAACAAAGGCTGATGGCCTGCGGCTTCCAGCGCCTCGCACAGGGCTTGGGTGCCCGCATGGGCCAACCAGCCCGCCTGAATCTTCCCCGCCTGAATATTCATCGTGACATCCTTTGGGCCAGACCATGCAGCACGCGCGCCGTGGCCCCCCAGACGTAATAAGGCCCATAGGGCAAAACATAATAGCGCCGCGTCTGGCCCCGCCAATCGCGTTCATGCATGGCATAATTGCGGGGGTCCAAGACATGCGCCAGCGGCAGGTGGAAGACTTCGGCCACCTCGCCGGCTTCGGGGACAGGGGTGAAATCGCCGCGGATCAGCCCGACAATCGGCACCATCGAAAAGCCGGATACCGTTTCATGCGCGGGCAATTCGCCCAACACTTCCACATCCCGCGGATCAAGGCCGATCTCTTCATGCGCCTCGCGCAGGGCGGCGGCCCGGGCATCGGCATCACAGGGGTCCACTTTCCCGCCGGGGAAAGCCACCTGACCGGGGTGATGTTTCAACTGCGCCGAGCGCTGGGTCAGTATAAGCCGCGCCCCCTGATCGTGGGGATGCAGCCAGATCGGCAGCAAAACACCCGCAGGGCGCAACGCGCGCCCCGCAGGCATCTGGATGCCGGGGTTCAGATCGAAATCCGACGAGCCGCCCGCCGTTCGCCGGAGGGCGTCCTGCAGGCGAGCCAGATCAGACATTATCACCCTCGGCCGCTTCGGTGGCGGTGGTCTCATAGACGCCTTCGAAGCCCAAGGTTTTCGGGTCCATGACGTAATGCGCGCCACAGAACTGGCAATCCGCCGTCAGCGTGCCTTCCGGCGTGGTCATCTTCGAGATGTCTTTCTGGCTATAGATCGACATCGTCTGACGCACCTTGTCTTCCGAGCAAGAGCAGCCGAAATGCACCGGCTGCGCCTCATAGACGCGCGGCTGTTCTTCGTGGAACAGACGGACCAGCAGTTCGGTCGGGGTCACATGCGGGCCGATCAGCTCCATCTGTTCCACGGTATCGAGCAAGGCGGTCGCACGGTTCCAGTTTTCAGCCTTATCGCCGGACAGGATATCGGCATGGGTGACTTCGCCACCCTCGCCCATGATCGCATCCGCCGAGACGCTGATGCCCGATTGCGGCATGTGCTGCAGCATGATGCCGCCGCCACGCCAATGGCTTGCACGACCCGGTTCGGTCGATTTGCCAAAGGCCAACTGGAAATGGGTCGGCAGCTGTTCGGATTGCGCGAAATAGGCTTCCGCACATTCGGTCAGCGACTTGCCCGCGATTGCGGTCATGCCTGCGTAAGGCATGGTGCCTTCGCCTTGATCCAGCATCACCGCCAGATAGCCTTCGCCGATCTGGCCGAAGGGATCAGCCGATTCATCCAGACGCTCTGCGTCATAGGAGGCATAGGCACGGATACGCGCAGGCTCGCCTTCGGCTTGCGGTGCATAATAATCGGTCGCGATCAGGCGGGCTGCGCCTTTACCACGGACCTGCAGGCTCAGTTTCCAGCGCAGAGTCAGGGCTTGGCCCATCATAGCAGTCAACAAAGCGATCTCGGCCACCAGCGCTTCGATCGAAGCGGGGTATTTGTGCTGAGACAAGATTTCTTCCAAAGCGCCGTCCAAACGGACAACCCGCCCGCGCACGTCGGACAGGTCAAGCTGGAACGGCAGGACGGTATCGTCCCAAGCGATCTGCGAACCAATGGTCATGGGGTTTCCTTAAAGTGCCGAACTTGGCATACCTTGCCAATATAGGCGCGGCAACCGCGTGACCAAGGGGTGAGATGATGCGGCGTTATGGCGAATCCGTCAAAGCAGGCCAAATTTACCGACCGCGGCCCGGCGTCTATGCCGTGCTGATGCGCGGTGACGAGTTGTTGGTGACCTATCAGGCAGAGCCGCATAACGAATATCAATTGCCCGGTGGCGGCATCGATGCCGGCGAACATCCGATTCCCGCCCTGCACCGCGAGGTGTTTGAAGAAACCGGTTGGAAGATCGAAATCCAGCGCCGCTTGGGGTTCTATCGCCGCTTCACCTATATGATCGACTACGACAAATGGGCGGAAAAGATCTGCATGATCTATCTGGCCCGCCCCGTGCGGCAGCACTGCCCGCCGCGTGAAGCAGGCCATACCGCGCATTGGATGCCCGCGACCCAAGGGTTAAGCCTGTTGAAAAATACTGGGGACCGGGCCTTTCTTGCCCAAGCTTTAGGGCTAAAACAAAAACCCTAAGGGGCGCCATCGGCTTGCGCCGCGCGCGCAGGCCAGAAAAATTCCGGCACCGGATGTGGAATTAAACTGGACAGCCAATGACTTGAGCCAGATCCAACCGTTGTGAGCGGGGCCTAGATGATCGACTGGACGCGATTACGCGCCTTACAAACCGCCATCGGCGAAGATGCCTTCGCAGATATCATGGCGCAATTTCTGGCCGAGGCGGATCATATCCTGACCCGTATGGCCGAAGGTGACACCCTGTCGGATCTGCAGCAGGATATCGAATTCCTGCGTGGTGCGGCGCATAGTCTGGGCTTTCGCGCTTTCGCCCAAAGTTGCAGCGATGGGCCCAAGACCTGCCCCGAACATCTGGGGCAAGTCTATCAGCAATCACGCCACGAATTCATGTCGCGCATCGGTGGCCTGTCGCATTAGATGGCGATCAGATCAGATAATCGGCCAAAATATCGTCGCCGGTGATGTCACGGAAATCGATGCCCGCTTCCTCCAGCTTGGCGTAAAGCATGGGGAAGGCATCCGCCGATTTGGTTTCGATCCCGATCAGGATTGACCCGAAGTTACGCGCCGATTTTTTCAGATATTCGAAGCGCGCGATATCGTCATCGGGGCCCAACATGGCCAGAAAATCACGCAAAGCGCCGGGGCGTTGCGGCAGGCGCAGGATGAAATATTTCTTCAAGCCGCTGTATTTCTGCGCGCGTTCCTTCACTTCCGGCAGCCGCTCGAAGTCGAAATTCCCGCCCGAGGTGACGCAAACCACCGTCTTGCCGCGAATCTCTTCGGCCATGTCTTGCAGCACATCGATCGACAAGGCGCCAGCCGGTTCCAGCACCACGCCTTCGACATTCAACATCGACAGCATGGTGATGCAGATACGGTCTTCGGGGGCCAGCATGACCTGATCGGGGCTTGCCCATTGCAAACGCGCGAAGGTCTTGTCGCCCAGCCGCGCCACGGCCGCGCCATCCACGAAGCTATTCACCTTCGGCAGGGTCTGCGGCCCGCCCGCCGTCAGCGCGGCTTTCATCGACGCGCCGCCAAGGGGTTCGACAAAGCGGAACTGCGTTTGCGGGGCCACCTCGCGCAGATAGGTTGTCACCCCCGCCGCCAAGCCGCCACCGCCGACCGGCAGCACCACCAGATCGGGCGCCTGACCAAGCTGCGCCAGCATCTCGACACCGACCGAAGCTTGTCCGGCGATCACATCCTCATCGTCGAAAGGCGCAAGGAAAGCCGCGCCTTGATCGGTGCAGAAGGTTTTCGATGCGGCCAAAGTCTGGTCGAAATAATCGCCCGTCAGCACGATTTCGACATGACCTGCGCCGAAAACCCGTGTCTTATCAATCTTTTGCTGTGGCGTTGTCACCGGCATGAAGATGGTGCCCTGCACGCCGAAATGGCGGCAGGCATAGGCCATGCCCTGCGCGTGATTGCCCGCGGACGCACAGACGAAATGATCCTTCGACGGGTCTTCGTCGCGGATCTTGCGCATCGCGGTAAAGGCGCCGCGCAGCTTATAGGACCGCACCGGCGTCAGGTCTTCGCGCTTCAACCAAATATCAGCGCCATAGCGGTTCGACAAATAGTCGTTCCGTTGCAAGGGCGTGGGATCAAACAGATCGCGGAGCGCATCTGTCGCAAGGCGGGCTTGGGTCGCAAAACTGGTCATGCCCAAGGCATGAACCTTTACGTAGGGTTTGGCAAGATGCGGTCCGAGGGGCGCTACATTGTATCGGTTACGACTTGATTTATTGCCAATTGTATCAATCCCCCCTATCCACAATGCCATATCCGCAAAGGAGGTCCCCATGTCCAATCCCAAGAAAGTCGTGCTTGCCTATTCGGGCGGACTCGATACCTCGATCATCCTGAAATGGCTGCAGACCGAATATGGTTGCGAAGTGGTCACCTTCACCGCCGACCTTGGTCAAGGTGAAGAGCTGGAGCCGGCGCGCGCCAAAGCCGTGATGCTGGGCATCAAGGAAGAGAATATCCATATCCTCGACCTGCGCGAAGAATTCGTCCGCGATTTCGTCTTCCCGATGTTCCGCGCCAATGCGGTCTATGAAGGCCAATATCTGCTGGGCACCTCGATCGCGCGTCCGCTGATTTCGAAATATCTGGTCGAGCTGGCACAGAAATCGGGTGCGGATGCCGTTGCACATGGTGCGACCGGCAAAGGCAACGACCAAGTGCGTTTCGAACTGGGTGTGGCCGCTCTGGACCCGTCGATCAAGACCATCGCGCCGTGGCGTCTATGGGATCTGACCTCGCGCACCAAGCTGTTGGAATTTGCGGAAGAAAACCAGATTCCGGTGGCGAAAGACAAGCGCGGCGACGCGCCGTTCTCGGTTGATGCGAACCTGCTGCACACCTCGTCTGAGGGTCGCGTGTTGGAAAATCCGGCGGAAGAATTCCCCGAATATGTCCTGCAGCGTACCGTTCCGGTCGAACAAGCCCCCGATGAAGCTGAACTGGTCGAGATCACCTTCGAGCAAGGCGATGCGGTTGCGATCAATGGCGAAGCGATGTCGCCTGCGACCATCCTGACCAAGCTGAACGAGCTGGGCGGCAAGCATGGCGTGGGCGTGTTGGATCTGGTGGAAAACCGTTTCGTCGGCATGAAATCGCGCGGCGTTTACGAAACCCCCGGCGGCACCATCCTGTTGGAAGCCCACCGTGGCATCGAACAGATCACGCTGGATTCGGGTGCTGGCCACCTGAAGGATTCGATCATGCCGCGCTATGCGGAACTGATCTACAACGGCTTCTGGTTCTCGCCGGAACGTGAGGCGCTGCAAGCGCTGATCGACAAGACCCAAGAGCATGTGTCGGGCACCGTTCGCGTCAAGCTGTACAAAGGCAAGGCGACCACCGTGGCACGCTGGTCGGATCACTCGCTCTATTCCGAAAAGCACGTGACGTTTGAGGAAGATGCAGGCGCTTACGATCAGCGCGATGCGGCAGGCTTCATCCATCTGAACGCTTTGCGTCTGAAACTGATTGCGACCCGTAACGCTCGCGTCGCCAAGAAGTAATCTAAGCCCCGCGCTTAGCCGGAAAGCCGCATCCTTTCGGGGATGCGGCTTTTTCATTTCGTGACGCAACGGCCTTGTTGCCCAGGCGTCATTTTCCGGCAGTCTTGCCCGAAAATGGGGGGCACCATGCTTGAAAAAATCGCCAGCGACATTGCAAAAGTCTTGGAAACCAAAAGCTTCAACGGCACGCTGAAATTCGATTGCGGCGATGCGGGCGTGATCGTTCTGGCCGATGGCACCGCCACGACCACCGAGCGCGATACCGATTGCACGCTGAAACTCAGCACCGAAAACCTGCAAAGCCTGTTGAAGGGCAAGCTGAACCCGATGATGGCTTTGGCCACGGGAAAGCTGAAGCTATCGGGCAATCCGGCGATTGCGCTGGGTCTGGCCAAGCTGTTGGGCTGAAATGAAAATGGCGGGGAAAGCCCCGCCATTTCCTTATCCGTTGATCGGAATGCGCATCTGCGTCTGCACCACCTGCGCGCATAGCTTGCCATCGCCGCGATAGATCGAGGTTTGCGACACCGTGGTCTTGCGCCCATGATGCAGCACCACCGATTCCGCCCGCGCGATATCCCCCGCAGGGATCGAGCGGAAGAAGTTCGTCTTGCTTTCCATCGTGGTGGTGCCTTCGCTGTCATCCAGCTGCACCAAGGCCATGATTCCACCGGCAAAATCTGCCAGAGCCATCACAGCACCACCATGCAGCACACCGTTACGGTTAAGATGCGCGGCGGTCACCGGCATCTCAACCACGATCTTGTCGAGCGCACTGGACACCAGAGTCATGCCCAAGAAATCCACGAAAGGCGAATTCTGTTGCAGACGGGGATCGATGTCGGCCATCGGATCACTCGAACTTGCAGGCGGCCATGACCGCCATGTTCAAGATGTCGTTCACCGTCGAAGTGGTCGAACAGATCTGGATCGGATGCTTCACGCCGGTCAGGATCGGGCCGATCACGGTGGCCCCGCCCATTTCCTGCATCAGCTTGACCGAGATCGACGCCGAATGGCGCGCGGGCACCACCAGAATATTCGCAGGCCCCGTCAGACGGCTGAACGGATATTGCTTGCGCACGTCGTTGTTCAGCGCGACATCGACGGTCATCTCGCCTTCATATTCGAAATTCGCGCCGCGACGGTCCAGCACATCGACAGCCGAGCGCATCTTTTCCGCCCGCTCCGAAATCGGATAACCGAAGTTCGAGAAGCTGACGAAAGCCACACGCGGCTCCAGCCCCAGATGACGCGCCACAGCGGCCGAACGGCTTGCGATGGTCGCCAGATCCTCGGGTTCGGGCCATTCATGGACCAGCGTATCCGAGATCAGCACGATCTTGCCCTTGTTCAACAGCGCCGTCACACCCACCGCGCCATCCTGCGGGCGGGCATCGAAGACATGGTTGATCAGCGACAGGATATGCGCCGATTTGCGGGTCGCACCGGTCACAAGGCCGTCGCCATGGCCATGCGCCAGCATCAAAGCCGAAAACACATGCCGATCCCGCGCGGCCAGACGGTGCACGTCCTGACGGTCAAAGCCCTTGCGCTGCAAGCGGTGGCTCAGGAAGTCCTTGTATTGTTCAAGGTGGCGGGAATTCGCGGCATTGACGATTTCCAACTCGCGGATCGCATCGCCCAAACCTGCGGCTTCCAGCTTTTCCTTCACATCCGGCTCGCGGCCCACGACCAAGGCCTTGCCGAAGCCCTGACGTTGGTACGCGACAGCCGCGCGCAGCACGCGCGGGTCATCGCCTTCGGCAAAGATCATGCGCGCTTGCGCCTGACGCGCACGGGCATGAACGCCCTGCAGGATCGACGCGGTCGGGTCCATCCGCGACTTCAGGCTGTGCTCATAGCCTGCCATATCGATGATCGGACGGCGCGCGACACCGGTATCCATACCGGCCTTGGCCACCGCAGGCGGGATCACATAGATCAGGCGCGGGTCAAAGGGCGTGGGAATGATGTAATCACGCCCGAAGGACAGCTTGCGACCGTAAGCCATCGCAACTTCATCAGGCACGTCTTCACGGGCGAGTTTCGCCAAAGCCTGCGCGCAGGCGATCTTCATTTCGTCATTGATCGCGCGGGCATGGATATCCAAGGCGCCACGGAACAGATAGGGGAAGCCCAGCACATTGTTGACTTGGTTCGGGTAATCCGACCGCCCCGTCGCCACGATCGCATCGGGACGCACGGCATGGGCTTCTTCCGGCGTGATTTCCGGATCGGGATTGGCCATGGCGAAGATCACCGGATTTTCGGCCATCGACAGGACCATATCCTGCGTGACAGCCCCCTTGGCAGACACGCCCAAGAACACATCCGCGCCCTTCATCGCCTCTTCCAAGCTGCGCGCATCGGTACGCGCGGCATGGGCCGATTTCCACTGGTTCATGCCTTCGGTGCGGCCTTGATAGATCACGCCCTTGGTGTCGCACATAATGCAATTGTCATGCTGCGCGCCCATCGACTTCAGCAGCTCAAGGCAGGCGATGCCCGCAGCCCCCGCGCCATTCAGCACGATCTTGACGTCTTCGATCTTTTTGCCGGAAATTTCCAAAGCATTGATCAGACCTGCGGCACAGATCACCGCCGTGCCGTGCTGGTCGTCATGGAAGACCGGAATATCCATCATCTCTTTCAAGCGCTGCTCGATGATGAAGCATTCGGGGGCCTTGATGTCTTCAAGATTGATGCCGCCGAAGGTCGGGCCCATCAGGCTGACCGCCTTGATGATCTCTTCCGGATCTTCGGTGTCCAATTCGATATCGATGGCATTCACATCGGCAAAGCGCTTGAACAGCACCGCCTTGCCTTCCATCACCGGCTTGGACGCCAAGGCGCCCAGATTGCCCAAGCCCAGAATCGCGGTGCCGTTGGAAATCACCGCGACCATATTGCCTTTGACGGTATAATCATAAGCCAGCGCCGGATTGGCGGCGATCGCTTCGACCGGAACGGCAACACCCGGACTATAGGCAAGGCTAAGGTCGCGCTGCGTCGCCATGGGCGTTGAAGCGACGATATCGTATTTACCGGGGCGCGGCTCAAGGTGATAGGCTAACGCTTCTTCGGGCGTCACGCGGGTCTTGAGGGACATGGGCCATATGTTCCTTATTAAAATTTCAAAAACTTCATAGCGGCGTGAAACTTTCGATACAATGACGACTTCCCTGCGCATTGAATTAAACCTTTGTGACCTGCCGATGCGCGAGGGCTTTCCCCTTTTGGCCCGCTTTTGTAGGGTCTGACCCAAGCCGTGGGGGTCCAGAGTGTCAAAAGACGAAAATACCGCAGTCACGCCGATGATGGCGCAATTCCTAGCTGTCAAAGCCGCCAATCCGGGCGCTTTGCTGTTCTATCGCATGGGCGATTTCTACGAGATGTTCTTCGAAGATGCCTTGGCCGCCTCTGAGGCATTGGATATCTCGTTGACCAAACGCGGCACCCATCTGGGCGAGCCGATCCCGATGTGCGGCGTGCCCTATCATGCGGCCGAAGGCTATCTGCTGACGCTGATCCGCAAGGGATTCCGCGTGGCGATTGCCGAACAGCTGGAAGATCCGGCCGAGGCGAAAAAGCGGGGCTCCAAATCGGTGGTCAAACGCGATGTGGTGCGCTTGGTGACACCGGGCACGCTGACCGAAGACGCGCTGCTGGAAGCACGCCGCCACAACTTCCTCTGCGCTTGGGCCGATCTGCGCGAGGATGGGGCTTTGGCTTGGGCCGATATTTCGACCGGCGAATTCCGTGTGATGCCCTGCCCGCTGTCGCGGCTGTCGCCTGAACTGGCGCGGCTGGCCCCGCGCGAAATTCTGGTATCGGAAACCCAAGACCGCAGTGTCGCCCCGATTGCCGAAGATATGGGCGCCGCCCTGACGCCGCTGTCGCGCGGCAGCTTCGACACGATTTCGGCGGAAAAGCGGTTGTGCGATCTGTTCGGCGTCAGCTCGTTGGATGCCTTCGGCACCTTTGATCGGGCGGAAATTTCGGCCATGGGCGCTTTGGTCGATTATCTGGATCTGACCCAACGCGGCAAGCTGCCGCTGCTGCGCCCGCCCCTGCGTGAAAGCGCTGGCGGCGCGATGCAGATCGACTTTTCCACCCGCCGCAATCTGGAACTGACGCAAAGCCTGTCGGGCGGGCGCGAGGGATCGCTGATCGCCGCCATCGACCGCACGGTGACGGCAGCGGGCGCGCGTTTGCTGGAACGCCGGATTTCTGCCCCGTCGCGAGACTTGGGCCTGATCCATGCGCGCCATGATGCAGTGTCTTATCTAGTGTCTGACAGTCTGCTCAGAGACGAATTACGCAATAGCTTGCGTCGCAGCCCAGATATGGACCGCGCGCTGTCGCGGCTTGCTTTGGACCGTGGCGGCCCCCGCGATCTGGCCGCGATCCGCGCCGCTTTGACCCAAGCCGAGGCCATCCAATCCGGCCTGCCCGACGCCCTGCCCGCCTTGATGCAAGATGCCGCGCGTGATCTGGGTGGCCATGGCGACCTGATTGATCTGCTGGATCAGGCCTTGGTGGCGGAACCGCCGTTACTGGCCCGCGATGGCGGGTTCATCGCTTCCGGCTATGACGCCGAACTGGATGAAACCCGCGCATTGCGGGACGAAGGCCGTGGTGTCATCGCACGGATGCAGACAGAATATATTGATGTATCGGGTGTCAGCACACTCAAGATCAAGCATAACAACGTGCTTGGCTATTTCATCGAGGTGACCACCACCCACGCAGACAAGATGCGCGCTTTGCCGGATCTGTTCATCCACCGTCAGACCACTGCCGGACAGGTGCGCTTTACGACGCTCGCGCTGAACGAATTGGAAAGCCGGATCCTGAATGCGGGCAACCGTGCCTTGGAAACCGAGAAGCGGCATTTCGAAGCCCTGTGCCAAGCGGTGCTGGCGAAAGCCGCGACCATCGGCACCACCGCGCGGTCCTTGGCCGAATTCGACCTGACCGCGGCTTTCGCCGATCTGGCCGTGGCCGAAGATTGGTGCCGCCCGCAGGTCGATGACAGCCATGCCTTCATGATTGAAGCGGGTCGCCATCCGGTGGTCGAGCGCGCGCTGAAGCGCCAGAACGGCGCGCCTTTCGTGGCCAATGACTGCAAACTGACGGCGGCGTCGACGCCTGCGATCTGGTTGCTAACCGGTCCGAACATGGCGGGTAAATCGACCTATCTGCGACAGAATGCCTTGATCGCTTTGCTCGCGCAGGCAGGCAGCTATGTGCCCGCGACATCGGCCCATATCGGTCTGGTCAGCCAGCTGTTCAGCCGCGTCGGTGCGGCGGATGATCTGGCGCGGGGCCGGTCGACCTTTATGGTCGAGATGGTGGAAACCGCAGCCATCCTGAACCAAGCCGATGATCGCGCTTTGGTCATTCTGGATGAGATCGGTCGCGGCACCGCCACCTATGACGGCTTGTCGATCGCTTGGGCCACGCTGGAACATCTGCACGAAACCAACCGCTGCCGTGCCCTGTTCGCGACCCATTACCACGAGATGACCGCGCTTGAGACCAAGTTGAAAGGTGTGGAAAACGCCACTGTCGCCGTGAAGGAACACAATGGCGAGGTGATCTTCCTGCATGAAGTGCGCAAGGGGGCCGCGGATCGCAGCTATGGCGTGCAGGTGGCCAAGCTGGCAGGCCTGCCGCAATCGGTGGTGGATCGTGCCAAGGCGGTTCTGCACACTTTGGAAAAGGGCGACCAAGGCGGCAAGAAAGCGGTCACCATGATCGACGATCTGCCGCTGTTCCGCCAAGCCCCGCCCGCGCCTGCGCCCGCCCCGCAGGCAAGCGCGGTGGACAGCCGTCTGGCCGATATCAGCCCGGACGAGCTGACGCCGATGCAGGCGCTGCAACTGGTTTATGAGCTGAAAAAACTTAGCCGCCCTTGATCGGAGCGGCCCTGAACACAAAAAGCGGCGGGTGATCCCCGCCGCTTTTCTTTTGGCTGATGCCAAGATCGATTAGGCCAGCATCAATTATGCGGGCATCGACGAGACGCCGACCTGCGCCGCGCGCAGCAGACGGTCGTGCAGCATGAAGCCGACTTGCATCACTTGGATGATGTCGCCCGCTTTGGTGCCCGGAACAGGCGCTTCAAACATCGCTTCATGCTCCTTAGCATCAAAGCGGTCTCCGACTTTGGGGCTGATCGGGGTGACGCCATGCTTGGTCATCACATTGGTCAGTTCGCGCAGCGTCAATTCCACGCCTTCGATCAATGCGGGCGATTGAGCGCGGGTCTCTTCGCTCGCCGCTTCCAAAGCGCGCTGGAGGTTATCGAACACCGGCAGCAAATCGCGCGCCAGACGGGTCGAGCCATATTGCTCGGCCTCGCGGCGGTCACGATCGGCGCGCTTGCGCGAATTTTCGGCATCGGCCAAAGCGCGCATGAAGCGGTCACGGAATTCGTCACGCTCGGCACGCAGAGCTTCGATTTCGCCATGCAGCGACAGATCGGCTTGCGGTTCTGCGGCGTCCATCGCCGCTTCGGTCTCGATGCCCTCGGGGGCCTGGGTATCCTGCGCCATATTCAATCCTTCTCTCTTCTTTCTGCTCGATCATCCCTTGCCACGGTCAGAGACCAACCGCCCGACAAGCTGCGCGGTATAATCGACGATGGGAACGATGCGGCCGTAATTCAACCGTGTCGGTCCAATCACCCCTATCGCGCCGATGATCTTGCGATCAGCGTTCATATAGGGAGAGACGACCAAAGAGGAACCCGAAAGTGAAAAAAGCTTGTTCTCGGAGCCAATAAAAATGCGAACACCTTCGCCCTCTTCCGTTAGGTCAAGGAATTCGGCGATATCGCGTTTGCGTTCAAGGTCGTCGAACAGATCGCGGATACGGTCGATTTCCAATTCGGTCGCACCGTCCAGCAGATTGGACCGGCCCCGCACGATCAGACGTTCGCTGCGTTCTCCCTGATCTTCCCAAAGTGCCAAGCCGCTTTCGACCAAGGCCCGCGCGGCGGAATCGATCTCTTGCCTGCGACGGTTGATTTCGGACCGGATCGACAGGCTAAGTTCCGACAGGGTTTTTCCTTCGGCCAAGGCGTTCAGGAAATTGGCGGCCTCTCGCATCGATGACGGGGTCTGGCCGGGCGGCGGGGTGAAGACGCGGTTTTCAACCTCGCCATCGGCAAAGACCAGCACCACCAAAGCGCGGTCCTGCGCAAGGCTGACGAATTCGATATGCCGGATCGCCGCTTCATGCTTGGGCGCAAAGACCAGACTCGCACCGCGCGTGATCCCCGACAAGGCCGCCCCCACATGATCAAGCAGGCTGGAGACGTCACGGTCATTCGAACCCATGGTTGCATCGATGCGTTCGCGATCTTCTGTCGCGACAGTGCCGACTTCCAGCAGGCTATCGACAAAGACCCGCAGCCCCAGCTGTGTGGGCACCCTGCCCGCCGAAACATGCGGGCTGTCCAGCAGCCCCATATATTCCAGATCGTTCATCACATTGCGAATGGTGGCTGCGGAAATCTTTTCCGACATCGCCCGAGTCAGGCTGCGCGAGCCGACCGGATCGCCGGAATTCAGATAGCCTTCGACCACCCTGCGAAACACCTCGCGGGAACGGGCGTTCATATCGGTCAACAGCGTGGTATTTTCGGGCATGGTCGTGGTCCTTTACCTCTCACTCCAAACTATTCGCTGTGGCGCGGGCGTCAATCGGGCTTGCATCGGGCGGGAGCGCGCGCATATCTGACTCGACCCAATTTGGAAGGATTACCGATGCGCCCCTCCGGCCGAAAACTAGATGAGATGCGGTCTATCACCATCGAGACCAATGTGATGCGCCACGCCGAAGGTTCTTGCCTGATCAAGATCGGTGATACCCATGTGCTCTGCTCGGCCACCATCGAAGATAAGGCGCCGCCTTTCCTGCGCAATACCGGCCTTGGCTGGGTGACCGCAGAATATGGCATGTTGCCCCGCGCCACCAACAGCCGCACCCGTCGCGAAGCCGCTTTGGGCAAACAGGCTGGCCGCACACAAGAAATCCAACGCCTGATCGGACGCGCTTTGCGGGCGGGCGTCGATCGCAGCGCCTTGGGCGAACGCCAGATCGTGATCGATTGTGATGTCATTCAGGCCGATGGCGGCACTCGTTGCGCTTCCATTACCGGCGGTTGGGTGGCATTGCGTCTTGCGGTGAACAAGCTGATGAAAGCGGGCACCATCAAGAGCGATCCGATCATCGATCATATCGCAGCAGTCTCTTGTGGTATCTATGCGGGCCAGTCCCTACTCGATCTAGACTACCCCGAGGATTCCGCCGCAGGCACCGACGGCAATTTCGTGATGACCGGCCGTGGCCGTTTGATCGAAGTCCAGATGTCGGCGGAAGGCGCAAGCTTCAACCGCACCGAAATGAACGAGCTGCTGGATCTGGCCGAACAAGGCGTCGCAGGTCTGGTCGCCGCGCAAAAAGCAGCTGTGGAGGCGTAAGAGAATGGCAAACCTGATCGGGACCAAACTGCTGATTGCAACCCATAACAAGGGCAAGCTGGAAGAAATGGAAAAGCTGCTCGCGCCTTATGGCGTCGAAGTGGTTTCCGCTGCGTCCTTCGGCCTGAAAGAGCCGGTTGAGACCGAAGACAATTTCATCGGCAATGCCCGCATCAAGGCCCATTACGCGGCCAAGGAAACCGGCCTGCCCGCTTTGGCCGATGATTCCGGCATTTGCGTTGATGCGCTTGGCGGCGCGCCGGGGGTTTATACTGCCGATTGGGCTGAAACGCCGAATGGTCGCGACTTCGAACTGGCGATGCAGAAGACTTGGGATGCTTGCGAAGAGATGGAGGCGGATGAGCCGCGTCAGGCGCAGTTCCGCTCGACTTTGGTTTTGGCCTTCCCTGATGGCAGCGACAAGGTTTTCGAAGGGGTGGTGCATGGCCGTTTGGTCTGGCCGATGCGTGGCGCTCAGGGTCATGGCTATGATCCGATGTTCCAGCCGGATGGCTATGATGTGACCTTCGCGCAGATGCCTTTGGACACCAAAAACCGCATCAGCCATCGCGCCGATGCTTTCCGTAAATTCATCGCCGAATGTTTCACGTGAAACTTTCGCAACGTCAACGAGTGAGATTTTAACATGGAACGCTGGCAGACGGCCGGTTTCGGACTGTATGTGCATTGGCCCTTCTGCCAGTCGAAATGTCCTTATTGCGACTTCAACAGCCATGTGGCCGGCCAAATCGATCAAGAGATCTGGCTGCAAGCCTATCTGCGCGAACTTGACCGCGCGGCCGCGCAAACCAAAGGCCGCGTGTTATCGAGCATCTTCTTCGGGGGCGGCACCCCTTCCCTGATGCCACCGGCAACTGTGGCGGCCATCATCGACAAAGCGGTCAGCCTGTGGATACCGGCCAATGACATCGAGATCACGCTAGAGGCAAATCCGACATCGGTCGAAGCCAGCAAATTCGCAGGCTTCAAAGCGGCTGGCGTCAACCGTGTCTCGATCGGGGTGCAGGCCCTGAACGATCAGGATCTGCGCTTGCTTGGCCGGATGCATTCGGCGGAAGAAGCAATCGCTGCGGTTAGAGTTGCGCAAAAGACCTTTGAACGCAGCAGTTTCGATCTGATCTATGCGCGCCAGAACCAATCGTTGGAGGACTGGCGCGCGGAACTGACCAAAGCGCTTGGCTTGGCCGCCGACCATCTGTCGATGTATCAGCTGACCATCGAGCCCGGCACCGTGTTCGGCAGCCGCGCGCAGCTTGGAAAACTCAAAGGCCTGCCAAGCGAAGACCTTGGCGCGGATATGTATGAGCTGACCCAAGAGCTGTGCGATGCGGCCGGAATGCCTGCTTATGAGGTGTCGAACCACGCCCTGCCCGGATCTTATTCGCGGCATAATATGATCTATTGGCAATGTGGAGACTATGTCGGCATCGGTCCGGGCGCGCATGGCAGGGTGACGGATGCAAGTGGACGCCGGTTTGCGACCTATTCCGTGGCCGCGCCGAATGCGTGGCTAGAGGCGGTAAACACCAAAGGCAGCGGCATTACCGAAAGGGATAGCATTACCCGATCGGAACAGGCGGATGAATTGCTGCTGATGGGGATGCGCACCGATTTCGGTGTCGATATCCGCGAAGTCGCCGACCTAAGATTTAGTGTCGTTGATCAAGTAAAGATCAAAGATCTACAAGATATGGGTCTTGTCACGCTGGCTGATCACCAACTTACCGCGACAAAACAGGGGCGCATCGTCCTGAATCAGATCCTGCGCCACCTGTCAGATTAATTAACGCAGGCTGGACGACAGCAGCTGGCAAAGCTGATCCAGTTGATCAAGGTCCTTATACCGGATCTTGATCACCCCACCCTCGGTGCCCGCTTCGTGGTCAATGCTCAGATCCATGCCCAGATTTGCGCTGAGATCGGCTTCCAAGGCGCGCGTATCCGCATCCTTGTTGCTATTGGCCCCACGCGGCGCGCGCTGCGGCTTGCCATTTTTCTCACCCACCTTGCGCACCAGCTTTTCGGTTTCGCGCACCGAAAGCGAGCTGTTCACCACTTTCTCAGCCAGTTGAACCGCATCAGGCGCACCGATCAATGCACGCGCATGACCTGCGGTCAATTTTCCGTCACGGATCATCCCTTGCACGGGATTTGGCAAGTTCAACAAGCGCAAGGTATTGGCAATATGCGACCGGCTTTTCGACAGTGATTCCGCAAGACGTTCTTGCGTATGGCCAAAGCGATCCATCAGCTGACGGAAACCAAGCGCTTCTTCGACAGCATTAAGATCGGCACGCTGGATGTTTTCAATGATCGCGATTTCAAGGACTTCATCATCCGAAAAGTCACGGATAACCACCGGAACGCGGTGCAGCTGCGCCAATTGCGACGCGCGCCAGCGACGTTCACCTGCAACGATCTGGTAATGCCCATCGGGCATCGCACGGACGACAAGCGGCTGAATGACACCCTTTTTGCGAATAGAATCCGCAAGTTCCTGCAAAGCACCTTGGTCGAAATCAATACGAGGCTGCTTGGGATTAGGCTTGATCTGTTCTATCGCCAGAGTCGCGTCAGGCATAATCGTCGGTTCTTTCTTCGCGTCCAAATCATCCGCCACAAGGTGCACATCAGCCATCAAAGCCGACAGACCTCGTCCAAGCCCCTTACGCTCGACCTTTTTTTCCATCCTGAGGCCCCTCCTATCAGGCGACACGTCCGGCGGAGCGCCTGGAAATGATTTCTAATGCCAATTTCCGATAAGCTTCCGCACCTTTCGAGTTGGTATCATAGCTTAATACGGGGATCGAGAAGGATGGCGCTTCGGATACCCGAACATTTCTGGGGATAGTGGTATTAAAGACCAATTCCCCAAGATTTTCACGGGCATCCGCTTCAACATTCTGCGAAAGACGGTTCCGGTTGTCGGTCATCGTCACAAGCACACCTTCAATTCGAAGATCTGCATTTGCGGTTTTGCGAATATCGCGGATGGTCAGCATCAGCTGAGACAGGCCTTCAAGCGCAAAGAACTCGCTTTGCAGCGGAATAATCACGGAATCAGCTGCCACCAAGGCATTTACCGTCAACAAAGAGAGCGACGGCGGGCAATCGATGAAGATGAAGTCGTAGTTATGGCCATTACGAACGGCCTCAGCGATGGCATTCTTCAGCAGATAGCTGCGCCCTTCTGCCGAAATCAGATCGATATCGGCAGAAGCAAGGTCGGAATTCGCCGGACAAACCATCACATTATCGATGCTTGCAGGCTTAAGGATGCTATCGATAGAGGCATCATTCAGCAAAAGATCGTAACTTGTTCCCGTCCGATCTTCAGGCGCGACACCAAGGCCGGTTGAGGCATTTCCTTGCGGGTCAATATCGATGACCAGAATACGATAGCCGAGTTCGGCAAAGGCAGCCGAGAGGTTAATTGCGGTGGTGGTCTTACCGACCCCCCCCTTCTGATTGGCAACTGCAAAAATGCGCGGCATTTTCCCGGTTACGAAATCAGACATTGGCAATATTCCTCAACTTCAAGATGGCAGCCTTTGCCTCAGTCTTACTCGGCAAAACTTCAAGTTCAAAGTCCCAAGTGAGCTTTGCCTCATCAATTTCATCCTGATAGGTCTCGCCTTTCGGGAAAACGGCCGTAAAGTCAGCACCGCCGTGTCGTATCGCGAAGTCACACAGAATGTTCAGACGTGCCAAAGCGCGCGCCGATATAACATCCGCTTGCAAGGCAGGCACTTTTTCGATGCGTTCATTGAAGACTTTGACATTCAAGCCAAGTTGCCGCGATGCCTCTCGAAGGAAGGCGCATTTACGTGCATCGGATTCGACCAGAGAGATACGCGCTTGCGGAGCCGCCTCCTTCGCAAGAATGGCGACAACAATGCCAGGAAATCCGCCACCACTGCCAAAATCGGCCCAATGGTTGAAGTTCGGACCGACGATGTCGAATATTTGAACGGAATCAACAATGTGGCGTGTCATCAAATCGTCGAGCGTCGATTTGGAAACAAGATTAATCTTCGGATTCCACTTGCGGACCATAGCCGCAAAAGCCTCCAAAAGCTCCACTGTTTCACGTGAAACATTCGCACCAAAATCGACAGAGCTCATACTATCATCCTACGGCGCGAACTGCGCCATTCTTCCGTAAGTTGGCCAAAATCAGTGCCAAAGCGGCGGGGGTCATCCCCTCGATCTTGCAGGCTTGCGCCAAATTCTGCGGGCGATAACGCCCCAATTTTGCTGCCAATTCATTCGACAGCCCCGGCAAAGCCAAATAAACAAAATCGTCTGGGATTGCCGTCATCTCATCACGACGCAACTGATCAATCTCATGCTGCTGACGCACCAAATAGCGACCATAAACGGTGTCGTTTTGAACCTGAGCCCTATCCTCGCCGGCATGATTCCCGAATGCAGGGATCAAGGCGATCAGATCATCTTCTGACAGATCGAAAGACCCAATCAGATCCAAGCCACTGCGTTTAACGCCATCGGCGCTAACCTGAACGCCCTTAGATTTCAGTTCGTTAGGCGTAAAAACATTGGCGGCTAAGGTCGCCTTGGTCGCCGCCAAGCGCTCCATTTTTGCTTCGAAAAACGCTTTGCGCGTGTCACGAACCAATCCCATCGCAACGCCTTTGGCAGTCAGGCGTTGATCTGCGTTGTCAGCCCTTAGATGCAGACGATATTCAGCGCGAGACGTGAACATGCGGTAAGGCTCGGTAACACCTCGGCTCATCAGATCATCGAGCAATACGCCGATATAGCTGTCGGTACGGTCAAAAGCTGCGGCTTCCATACCCTTTGCAGCACGGGCGGCATTCATCCCAGCGACCAAGCCTTGAGCACCGGCCTCTTCGTAACCGGTCGTACCATTGATCTGGCCCGCGAAATATAGCCCGGCAATCGCTTGGGTTTCCAAGTTGAAACGCAAGCCGCGAGGATCAAAATAGTCATATTCAATCGCATAGGCAGGCTGAAGAATCATAACGTTTTCAAGGCCTTCTATGCTGCGCACATAGGCTTCCTGCACATCAACCGGCAGCGAGGATGATATACCATTCGGATAAACGGTATGGTCATTCAAACCTTCTGGTTCAAGGAAAATCTGATGGCTATCCTTGTCAGCGAAGCGCACGACTTTGTCTTCGATAGACGGACAATACCGCGGCCCCACACCTTCGATGTGACCGCCATACATGGCCGACAAGGCCAAATTATTACGGATGATTTCATGCGTCCGTTCGTTCGTCTTGGTGATGCCGCAGCTGATCTGACGCTGATAGGGCACCTTATTCATGAACGAAAACAGCGTCGGCACGTCATCACCCGGCTGTTGGTCCAAGATGGACCAATTGATCGTGCGGCCATCAAGTCGGGGCGGCGTGCCGGTCTTCAACCGCCCACGAGCAAGGCCCAAGCCCCCAAGACGTGTTCCGAGGCGGTTGGAGGGCAGGTCACCCATACGCCCCCCTTGCGATTTCGTCTGACCGATATGGATCAGGCCATTCAAAAAAGTCCCAGCCGTCAAAACAACCGAATGCGCCGTAATGACGCTATCATCGGCAAGTACAACACCGGTAATACGATCATTTTCTACTGAGATGTCAGCTACTTCAGCCTCGATGATCGTCAAATTTGGCTCTTGGCCCAAGTATTTTTGCACAGACTGCTTATAAAGCGCGCGATCAGCCTGGGTACGCGGCCCTTGCACGGCAGGACCTTTACGACGGTTCAGCAGACGAAACTGAATTCCAGCTTCATCTGCTGCCTTCCCCATGATGCCATCAAGTGCGTCTATCTCGCGAACAAGGTGACCTTTACCAAGGCCGCCGATCGCCGGATTGCACGACATGGTACCAATATCGCCCGCTTTCATCGAGATAAGTGCAGTTTTGGCGCCAACGCGCGCAGAGGCAGCCGCAGCTTCAGTACCGGCATGACCACCGCCGATAACGACAACATCAAAATGTTTCACGTGAAACACTCCTATTTACCGATGCAGAAGCTGGAGAATATCTCGCCCAGCAAAGCTTCAACACCCACCTGCCCTACCAGCAACTCAAGCGAGCGCAAAGCAGAACGCAAATCCGCCGCTGCCAGCTCGGCAGCAACACCGCTATATAGTATTCCATGGGCAGAATCCAAGGCGATGACCGCCTCTGATAAGGCCTGTCTTTGGCGTTCGCGAATCAAAAGTCCGGCACCGCCCGCTTTATCGGAGAGCGTTGCGCTGATCTTCCCGATCAACTCATCGATGCCGATGCCATTTTGGGCGGATATGGCATTCTCACGCGGCCGTATGTCGGCTTTGGACCAAACGATGATATCGCCATCCTCTACCGGATACTGCTGATCATCATCGCCATCATCACGCACCAAAACGCGAAGATCCGCCTGCGCAGCGCGCTGACGTGCGCGGTCGACACCGATTTTCTCAATCTCGTCATCGGTTTCGCGCAAGCCGGCGGTATCCAATAATGTTACCGGTAACCCAGAAAGCTCCATCCGCACCTCAATCACGTCGCGGGTCGTTCCCGCGATAGATGAGGTGATTGCAGCTTCACGTCCTGCCAGACAGTTCAAAAGCGAGGATTTTCCAGCATTCGGCGGGCCGATGATCGCCACTTCGAAGCCGTCACGTATGCGCTCGGCCACATAGCTGCCGTCGATCTCTTTGCGGAATGCGACGCGCAACCCGTCAATCAACTGAAGAACTTCGGGCGATACGTCGACCGGAACCTCTTCGTCAGCGAAATCAATCGTCGCCTCGATCAAGGCTGCTGCACGGATAAGATCCTTGCGCCATTGTTCCGCACGCTGCCCGATGGCACCAGACAACACCCGTTGGGCTTGCTTGCGCTGCGCTTCGGTTTCAGCGTCGATAAGATCGGCCAGCCCTTCGACCTGCGTCAGATCAAGGCAGCCGTTTTCCAAGGCGCGACGGGTAAATTCACCCGGTGCCGCCAGTCGCAACCCAGGGACTTGCCCCAAGGCACGCAACATGGCCGCATTCACGGCTAAACTTCCATGTGTTTGAAATTCAACGACTTCTTCACCGGTAAAGCTGGCGCCTTTGGCGAAATAAATCACCAAAGCCTCATCCAGCAAGGCCCCTTCGAAGGTCAGTTTGCGCAAATAAGTTTGCCTTGGAGATAGTGTCCCTACCCCCAAGGCCTTTGCTGCTGCCAGCGCTTCCGGTCCCGAGACCCGAAAAACAGAAACGCCGGCTTTACCGCGGGCTGTTGCCAGCGCGAATATCGTATCAGACATGTCTCATTTTCCTGGGCCTTGGGCCGCAGATCAGGTGTTCATCGACTCGAAGAACTCGCCATTCGATTTGGTCTGCTTCAACTTCGAGATCAGGAATTCGATCGCATCGGTGGTGCCCATCGGGTTCAGGATGCGACGCAGCACATAGGTCTTCTGCAGATCGGACTTATCGACCAGCAGATCTTCCTTACGGGTGCCCGATTTCAGGATATCGATGGCCGGGAAGACGCGCTTGTCGGCGACTTTGCGGTCCAGAACGATTTCGCTGTTACCGGTACCTTTAAATTCTTCGAAGATCACTTCATCCATACGCGAGCCGGTGTCGATCAGCGCGGTTGCAATGATGGTCAGCGAGCCGCCTTCTTCGATATTACGCGCCGCACCGAAGAAACGCTTCGGGCGTTGCAGGGCGTTCGCATCCACACCACCGGTCAAAACCTTACCCGAGCTCGGCACCACGGTATTGAAGGCGCGGCCCAGACGGGTGATCGAATCCAGCAAGATAACGACATCGCGCTTATGTTCGACCAGACGTTTCGCCTTTTCGATCACCATTTCGGCGACGGCGACGTGACGGGTTGCCGGCTCGTCGAAGGTGGAAGAAATGACTTCCCCCTTCACCGAACGCTGCATATCGGTGACTTCTTCGGGGCGTTCGTCGATCAGCAGCACGATCAGATAGCATTCGGGGTGATTAACCTCGATCGAACGCGCAATATTCTGCAGCAAAACGGTTTTACCGGTCCGCGGCGGTGCCACGATCAGCGCACGCTGGCCCTTACCGATCGGGCAAACCATATCGATGATACGCGCCGAGCGGTCCTTGATGGTCGGATCTTCGATTTCCATCTTCAAACGCTCATCCGGATAGAGCGGCGTCAGGTTGTCGAAGTGGACCTTGTGACGCGCACGCTCCGGATCGTCGAAATTGATCTGGGTGACCTTCACAAGGCTGAAATAACGTTCGTTTTCGCGCGGCGCCTGAATTACGCCTTCGATCGAATCCCCCGTGCGCAGCGAAAACTGGCGCAGGATTTCGGGCGAGACATAAATATCGTCCGGACCGGGCAAATAGTTGGCTTCAGGGCTACGCAGGAAGCCGAAACCATCCTGCAGCACTTCCAAAACGCCGTCACCGCCGATTTCGAAGCCTTCTTCGGCATGTTCCTTCAGGATTTGGAACATCATTTCGCCCTTCCGCATGGAAGGCGCGTTTTCGATCTCCCACTCTTCGGCCATCGCCAGAAGATCGGCAGGCGTTTTTGCCTTCAGATCGGAAAGGTTCAAACGTTCGACGGTCATCGCAACATATCCTCGCCCCGCAAATAACCCAAAGGGCTTGTGCGAGACATAGCTTTTCAAGGGGAGACGCCAAGGCCGGACGGCCCTGCTGAAGATGGAATACCGCCCCCGACCCCAAAAGTCAATCTGACCGACGAAACTGTCAGAATTTCATGATCACGGCGAAAACGATAAGAACCATAAATAACGTCGGCACTTCGTTCATCATCCGATAGGTCTTGCCGGAACGGGTATTGCGACCGCCAACGAAGTCTTTGCGCCGTGCCGCAAGCCAGCCGTGGAAGCCCGACATCCCCAGAACCGAAGCGGCTTTGACCCAAGGCCAGATCTGGCTCCAATCAATCACACCAGGCGTGAAAACAAGGCAAAGGCCAAAGAACCACGTCGCAATCATTGCTGGGTTCATGATGCCCCGTAGCAGTTTGCGTTCCATGGTTTGGAACATCCGGTCGGTATCCGAGCCCTTAACCACTTGTTCCACGTGATAAACGAACAAGCGCGGCAGGTAAAAAATCCCCGCCATCCACGAGATGACCGCGATGACGTGCAGCGCCTTCGTCCAACCGTACCAATCCGCCAAGAATTCGCTCATCGCCCGTCACTCCGTTCCCGATCCAGCTTCTTAATAAAAAGAAGAAAGAAAAGGAATGATTATGTAGTAGAGCCTGTGGATATCTGAATCTGGGATTTCATCCTCTTTTTGTCCACAGAATTCGAATCGTGGATAATTTTGTACACAGCCAAGCGATTCGCCAAAAAGAGAAATATTTTCCATTAAAAAACAAACACTTAGCCTGAAACGAATCGAGACTATTTTTCACATCAGCTTTATCCACATGTTGATTCTCTAGTGATTCCACAACAGGGAGTCGATAACTCGTTCAACATGCGGAAAACTGCTCTTCGCAAAGCCGAGGAAAGTGGGTAAAACCCCCTCTGAATCATTGACCACAGAGATACCTACAGCCTTGCGCCCCCGAACATACCCAGATTTTCCACAGGGTCGCCCTAGATAAGTTTTCCTTATGAGAATCACCCTCGCTTCCGCATCAGTCATCCGGCTGAGCCTGCTGAAAAATGCAGGTGTCGATGTTGTCTCAGCGCCTGCTCGGGTGGATGAGGAAACCATCACGCAGGCCCTGATCGCCGAAGGGGCACGTCCACGTGACATCGCGGATGCCTTAGCAGAGATGAAAGCCCGCAAGATTGCCGAGAAAGATCCGGCAGCCTTGGTGCTGGGATGCGATCAAGTTCTTGATTTTAAAGGTAATATCTGGGGAAAGCCGGGGGATTCGCAAGCGGCTTTCGACATGCTCGCGGCGCTTCGTGGCGGCAGGCATAAATTGTTATCCGCAGCCGTTTTGTACCATGAGGCCAAGCCGATTTGGCGTTTCGTGGGCGAGGTGCGGCTGCATATGCGCCCTGTATCGGACGCTTATCTGCGCGATTATGTGGATCGGAATTGGGACAGCATCCGCCATTCGGCAGGGGGATATAAATTGGAGGAAGAGGGCGCGCGGCTCTTTTCGGCCGTGGAAGGCGATTATTTCACCGTTCTCGGCCTGCCGTTGCTGCCTTTGCTAGGATATCTCTCGGACAGGGGATTCATTGCGTCATGACCGATACGATTGCGAAAGTGCCTCTGGCAGGGGTGATTGGCCATCCGGTCGCGCATAGCCGTTCTCCGGCGCTGCACGGGCATTGGCTGGGCCGCTACGGGCTGCCGGGGCATTATGTGCCGATGGATGTGGCACCGGCGGATCTGGGCGTGGTGCTGGCCACCTTGCCCAAGCTGGGCTTTGTCGGCTGCAATGTGACGATCCCGCATAAGGAAGCGGCTTTGGCCTTGGCCGATGTGGTCAGCGACCGCGCGGCTTTGATCGGCGCGGCCAATACCCTGACCTTCCGCCCCGATGGCAAGATCTATGCCGACAATACGGACGGCGGCGGATTTATCGCGAATATTCGTCAGAATGCGCCGCAGTGGCGCCCTGAAGCCGGCCCCGCGGCGGTTCTGGGCGCAGGGGGGGCTGCCCGCGCGATTGTCTGTGCTTTGCTGGAAGCAGGCGTGCCCGAAGTGCGGATCGCCAATCGCACCCGCGCCCGCGCTGATGCCTTCCGCAAGGATTTCGGCGCCAAGGTCGTGGTCTTCGACTGGGTCCATGCGGGCGAGATTTTCGCAGGGGCTACGACCGTGGTGAATACCACCTCGCTCGGGATGGTGGGGAAGGGTGAATTCAAGATATCGCTCGACCGGATCAGCCTAGAGGCTTTGGTCACCGATATCGTCTATACGCCGCTGATGACGCCCTTCTTGCTGGAGGCGCAGGCCAAGGGCTGCAAGGTGGTGGACGGGCTGGGCATGTTGCTGCACCAAGGCGCGCCGGGATTTGAGCGGTGGTTCGGCGTGAAGCCCGAAGTCGATGACGATACCCGACGCGTGGTGCTGGGCCAATGAGCGGCTTCATCCTCGGGCTGACCGGATCGATCGGCATGGGGAAATCCACCACCGCTGCCATCTTCCGCGCGGCAGGCGTGCCGGTGTGGGATGCCGATGCGGCGGTGCATAGGCTTTATGCCGCCCAAGGCCCTGCCGTGGCCGCTGTCGGGGCGTTATGCCCCGATGCGGTCAAGGATGGGGCGGTTGATCGCTCTGCGCTGAAAGCGTGGTTGCAGGCGGAGCCGAATGCTTTGGCGCAACTGGAGGCGGTCGTGCATCCCTTGGTGGCGCACGACCGCGCGGATTTCATTGTGCAAAACCAAGGGCAGTTGATCGTTCTGGATATTCCTTTGCTGTTCGAAAAGGACGGGGATCGCAGCTGTGATGCGACGCTTTTGGTGACCACATCGCCCGAAATCCAGCGCGCCCGCGTCTTGTCGCGCCCGGGCATGACGCAAGCGCAACTGGATTTCATCTTGTCAAAACAGCTGCCCGATGCTGAAAAGCGTGCCCGCGCCACCCATATTGTCGAGACGCTGACGCCGGAGCAGACCAAGGTCTATGTTCTGGCGTTGATCGACCATATCCGCGCCCGTTGCACAGAGGCTGATGATGCGTGAAATCGTACTCGATACCGAAACCACCGGCTTCGAACCCTCCGAAGGCCATAGGATCGTCGAAATCGGCGCGGTGGAATTGTTCAACCACCTGCCAACCGGCAATACCTACCATCAATATATCAACCCCGAACGGTCGATGCCGCGCGAGGCCTTCGAAGTGCATGGCTTGGGCGATGATTTCCTGCGCGACAAGCCGGTTTTTGCCAAGATCGGTCAAGCCTTCCTCGATTTCGTGGGGGATTCGACGCTGGTGATCCACAACGCCAGATTCGATATGAAATTCCTCAATTTCGAACTGGCGAAGATGGGCTTGCGGATGCTGCCGGATAAACAGGCCTTGGATACGCTGACCTTGGCGCGCCAGAAATTCCCCGGCTCGCCCGCCACATTGGACGCCTTGTGCCGCCGTTTCGGGGTGGATAATTCGGCGCGCGAAAAGCACGGCGCGCTGCTCGACAGTGAAATTCTGGCCGAAGTCTATCTGGAGCTGATCGGCGGGCGTCAGCCCGATCTGGTGCTGCAGACGGGGCCTGCGAAATCCTCCAGCGGGCCATCGGCAGGGGACAGTGAATGGCGCCCCAGACCGCGTCCTACGCCCTTGGCATCCAAACTGACCGCCGCCGAAGCCGAAGCCCATGCGGCTTTCGTGGCCAAGCTGGGCGATGGGGCGATCTGGAACAAACGTCAGTCATGAAAAAAGGCCGGTCACGATATGACCGGCCTTTCGCATTCGATATTCTCGAAGATCAGTTCGGCTGGCCCGAAGCCTGCGCCGCTTGCAGCTGCTGGCGGCGTGCCAATTCCTGACGATACAGCATCATGTAATCGACGGTATCGACGTTCAGCGCCGGGAAGCCGCCGTCACGGGTCACGTCCGAAATGATGCGACGGATGAACGGGAACAGCATACGCGGGCATTCGATCAGCAAGAACGGGTGCAGCTGGTCTTCCGGCACGCCTTCGACATGGAACATGCCGGCATATTCCAGTTCCATCAGGAACAGGGTCTCGTCATTGACCTTATTCTTCGAGGTGACGCGGAATTTCTGCACCACTTCATATTGATGCTCGACCGGACGCTTACGCGCGTCAAGGCTGACAGCCACTTGGATATCGGGCTGGATTTCGCCGGTATTCAGACCTTTTTGCGCAACCGCGTTCTCGAAAGACATATCGCGGATATATTGCGCCAGAACCTGCATACGGACTTGCGGTTGAGCTGCAGCTTGCTCGGGTGCTGCGCCTGCTTCCTCGGACATAATCGGATTCCCCCTGCTATCGTGTTGAAAGACGATGTCTGACCTGTCCTAACAGGTCAGATGCAGCGGCTCAATGCCGCGTCCAGCCGGATGGGCCTCGGGGGGGGTTGTTTTCGTCGATCTCGAAATATTCGGCATCGATCACGGTGATATCGTCGCGCGCCTGCTGCGGATTCGGGCCACGCGGCCCAAAACCTGCCGCTTGCGGCATCACCATCTTGAATTTGGCGCCCAGTTTGGAAATCACCAGTTCCCGCAATTGCGGCACCAACAGAAGCAGCCCCAAAGCGGAAGTGAAAAAGCCCGGCAGCAGCAACATGGCCGCCGCAAAGAAGCGCAAGACGCCATGGGCCACCGGCGACAGCGGATTCTGCATCTGGCCTTGTTCGGCTTTTTGCATTTCCCGCATCGCGGAAAGGCTTTGGCGGCGGATCAGGCTAAGCCCCAGCAAGCTGGAGGCAAGCACCAAACCCAAAGTGCCCCAGACCCCGATCGCAGAGCCTACAAGGACAAAAAGGGCGATCTCGACCAGCGGCAGGATCACGAAGAGGGGCGATAGGCGCATCAGGCGGGTCTCCGAAGGATATTTGCGCGGGGGCGGGCGTAGACAGTGCCCCCTCTGCATCCTACATAGGAATTGAGTAACCAAACTGCCATATCCGTCGGACTATTCCGATATAAGAACACTGAACCGAGGTTTGCTGATGAATTCCACCTTGATCCAGCTGATTGTCCTAGCGGCGATCGCGATCTTTCTCATTCTGAAGCTGCGTTCGGTGTTGGGCACCCGCGAAGGCTATGAAAAACCGCCCGAAGCGCCGGAAGCCATGCCCAGCCGTAACGCGCGCGACTTCGAAGTGATCGAAGGCGGCAAGGATCACGACATCTTGGGCCATGTCGCCGAAGGGTCGGATGCGGCGCAGGCCTTGGCTGCGATGAAAAAGGCGGAAGCCGGATTTTCGGTCACCGAATTCCTGAAAGGTGCGCGTGGCGCCTATGAATGGATCCTGACCGCATTCGACAAGGGCGATATCGACCAGCTTCGTCCCTTCTTGGGTGCCGATATCGCGGCGGCTTTTGCGGCGGCAATCGATGGGCGCAAGGAACAGGGCTTGACGGTCGAATCGACTTTCGTCGGCCTGCGTGAAATGGCGCTGCATGATGCGCGTTTCGATCCCACGACCAAGCGCGGTGAAATCACGTTGCGCTATGTCGGTGAATTGACCAGCGTCGTGCGCGATGCATCCGGCGAAATCGTCGAAGGCAACCCCAAGGAAATCAAGCGCCAGCGCGATGTGTGGACCTTCTCGCGCGTGATGGGATCGGCAGATCCCAACTGGCAGCTGGTCGCGACCGGCGAATAAGAACGCGTGGCGAGGCGGGGCAATGCCATATTTGCAGGCCTGTTGGGGCTGGTCGTGATGGCCGCCTCGCTTGGGACCCATGACGCCGAAGCCCAAATGAAACCACAAGCGCAGCCTTCGCTGCGCTTGTTGGATTTTGACGACCTCGATGGATGGGACCGCGACGACCATCTGGCGGCCTTGAAGAATTTCCTCAGCACTTGCGACAAGCTGAAGGGCGACGAATGGAAGCCTATCTGCGCTTTCGCCCCGCAAGCGGTGAAAGATGCCGATACCGCGCGGGCCTTCTTTGAAACCCTCTTCCGTCCGGTTCAGGTCGGTGACGGGCCTGCGCTGTTCACCGGCTATTACGAACCGGTGCTGAACGGATCACTGGTGCGCACGCCGCGCTATGCCTATCCGCTGTATCGCCGCCCGCCGGATCTGGTGGATGGCCAACCCTATCATTCACGCTCGATGATCGACGCCGGATCGCTTGCGGGACGCGGGCTGGAATTGGTGTGGATCGACGATCCGGTCGAGGTGTTTTTCCTGCAGATCCAAGGATCGGGCCGTGTCCAACTGCCCAATGGGCGGGTGATGCGGGTGGGCTATGCGGGCAAGAACAACCATCCCTATCGCTCTGTCGGGCAGGAATTGGTGCGCCGCGGCACCCATAGCCCGTCGGACATGTCCGCCCAGACGATCAAATCATGGGTGCGCGGCAATCCGGGCCCTGGTCGCGGCTTGTTGTCGGCCAATCCGTCTTATGTCTTCTTCCGCCGCATTGATACGCTTAGCCCCACACAGGGGCCTATCGGCGCGATGGGGCGGCCGATCACCAGCCTGCGCAGCTTGGCGGTGGACCCCGCCCATACGCCGCTTGGCGCGCCCGTTTGGGTGGAAAAGGACGGCTCCGCGCCGATGCGCCGCCTGATGGTCGCCCAAGACACCGGTGGTGCCATCAAAGGCGCGCAGCGGGGCGACATCTTCTTCGGCACCGGCAAGGACGCGGGGCGTCAGGCCGGAAATATCAAGGATAAGGGCCGTTTGGTCCAATTGCTGCCGATAGAGCGCGCCTTCGCTTTATTGGCGAAGGAATAACTATGGCCCGCCGTCGCGATCTGCGCCCCGAAGAGCTGGAACTCTGGCAAGCCGTGGCGCGCACCACTAGGGCGATGCATGCGGCCATCCGCGCGCCCTTGGCCAAGGATGCGCCCAAGCCCGTCGCCCCCGCGATGCCGCAAGCCATCCCCGCGCCTGCCGTCGATCCGGTGCGCGAGATGATGGCCAAAGCGGGCAAGGAACCCTTCCGCTTGGGGTCAAAGGCGCGTGGGCGCACGATGCTGGACCTTGCGCCGACCATTGCGGAAAGCCTTGCGGCCGCGCCCTTGCAAATGGATGCGCGGGCCTATGGCAAGATGACCAAGGGCAAGCTGGTCCCCGAAGCGCGGATCGATCTGCACGGCATGACCTTGGCCGAAGCGCATCCTGAACTGATCCGCTTCATCCTGAACGCCCATGCCGATGGGATGCGGCTGGTGCTGGTGATCACCGGCAAGGGCAAGCCCAAGGACGACCACGGCCCGATCCCGACCCGTATGGGGGTGCTGCGCCATCAGGTGCCGCAATGGCTGCGGATGGCGCCTTTGGGGCCTGCGGTGCTGCAAGTGGCCGAAGCGCATTTGCGCCATGGCGGCAGCGGGGCCTATTATGTCTATCTGCGGCGTGGTCGTTAAGGGGAAATCAATTCCCGCTTAGCACCAGCACCGGCGTCAGCACCACTTGGGTGGCGTTTTGCGCGGTCAGCACCACGCCGGGGATCAGGCCCGTGCGCGCCGCCCGTTCCGCCGACAGCGACTGGTCGATTGCCGTCAGACCGTCGAAGACGCGCAGCAAAGCGGGGTTGTCGCCCAGATTGAAATGTCCCGCGCCCTTGCTGAAGGCCGCCGTATCCAGCACGGTAATCGGCAGATCGGCCACCTTTTCCAGATTGCTCAGCGTGCCCAGCCGTTCTGATTGCCCCGTCAAAGTGGCGGAAATCTTCAGGATACGGTCCTTTTCGGATGAAAAGACAATGAAGGGCTGCGGCAGCGGTTTGACCTGCAGGGCCTGCGCGCGGAACAGATCAATATCGATATCGGGCGAAATCAGCACCACACCGCCCAGCCGTTTCAGCAGATCGCTTCGCCCCGACAAGCTGATCGAGCGTAGGCTTTCCATCAACAAGGCACTGCCCATCGAATGCGCGATCAGGATGATCCGTTTGGCACCTGCCTTGTCCACATCATTGACCAGCTGCATCAACCCGTCACGCGCATAAAGCGAGCTGTCGCGGTCATAGACATAGCCCAAAGGCTGTGCGGCCGATGGCCATGAATAATGGATCGCCGTCGCCGGAATATCCAGATCATGCACCATCTGCGCGTTGCGATAGAGCCCTTCGGCGAAATTGTTGTTGAACCCGTGGATGAAGATCACCGCATCGCCCTTATTGCGGCGGATGCTGCGCGCCAGATCACTGGTGAAGGCGGCTTCGCTTTGATAGCTGCCAGCGGCGGTGGTCAGGAAATACTTGCTGGGATCGGGCGGGTTTTTGCTGCGCGGTGGCCAGTTGATTTCGCCCTTGGATCGCTGCGGCGGCACCGAAATATCATAGCGCAGGAAACTTAGCTTATCCGAACGTGACCCGTTGAACGCCTTGTTATCCCCGCGCCCTCGCGTGGTTGCCACGAAAATCTCATGCACTTTGCCGACGCTTGCGGCCTGCGGTTCGATGATGACCTGCCCTCTGGGGCTGCAGGCGGTGGCCAGCAAAGCGACCAGCATGATTTTTGCAATGAAACGCATGGGATCCAATAGTTCGAGTAATCGGGAACACTAGCGGATATAGGTGGCCGTCTTTAGGTTCGGGTCAAGTGATCCTGACCCGAACCAATCTTTAAATTTCGCGTGCCTTACAAGACGTAGCGTGACAGGTCGGCCGAACGGGCCAAAGCGCCGACATTCTTTTCCACGAATTCCGCGTCGATCTTCACCTCTTCGCCCGAACGATCGGGGGCAGAGAAGCTCAGCTCTTCGAACACACGCTCCAAAATGGTGTAAAGACGACGCGCCCCGATATTTTCCACCGTCGCATTCACGTCGAAGGCAATCCGCGCCAGCGCATGGATGCCGTCTTGGGTGAAGGTGACCTTGACCTCTTCGGTCGCCATCAGCGCGGTATATTGCAGCGTCAAAGCGTTTTCGGTTTCGGTCAGGATGCGGGTGAAATCCTCTTCGGTCAGCGGCTTCAGTTCCACGCGGATCGGCAGACGACCCTGCAGTTCCGGCAGCAGATCAGAGGGTTTCGCCACATGGAAGGCGCCCGATGCGATGAACAGGATATGATCGGTCTTCACCGAGCCGTATTTGGTCGATACGGTGGTGCCTTCGATCAGCGGCAGCAGATCGCGCTGCACGCCTTCCCGCGACACATCGGCCCCGCGCGCATCGGCGCGGGCGCAGATCTTGTCGATTTCATCCAAGAAGACGATGCCGTTTTCCTGCACCGCGGTCAGTGCCGCTTGCTTGACGGCTTCGTCATCCAACAGCTTGTCGGCTTCTTGACCGATCAGCAGCTCATAGCTTTGCGAGATGGTCACCTTCTTGCGCGTGGTGCGTGCGCCGAAGGCTTTGAACATGTCCTGCAGGCCCTGCATCTGCATTTCCATGCCATTGCCACCCATCGGCATCCCGAAGGGGGTGGAAGTGTCCGGCACGTCCAGCTCGATCACGGTATCGTCCATCTCGCCCGAACGCAGCTTGGCGCGGAACATCTCGCGCGTTTGTTCACGGGCGTCTTTTCCGGCCAAAGCCTCAATGACGCGGTCTTCGGCGGCTTTATGGGCCTTGGCCTTGACGTCTTCGCGCATACGGTCGCGGGTCTCGATCATGGCGGCATCGACCAGATCGCGGATGATGCTGTCGACGTCACGGCCAACATAGCCCACTTCGGTGAACTTGGTGGCTTCGACCTTCAGGAAGGGCGCGCGGGCCAGTTTCGCCAAGCGGCGCGAGATTTCGGTTTTGCCAACGCCGGTCGGCCCGATCATCAGGATGTTTTTCGGATAGACCTCGTCGCGCATATCATCCGCCAGCTGCTTGCGGCGCCAGCGGTTGCGCAGGGCCACAGCCACGGCGCGTTTGGCGTCGTTCTGGCCGATGATGAAACGATCAAGTTCCGAGACGATTTCGCGGGGGGTAAGATCAGTCATGAATATGTTCCGTAACGCTGCGGGGCGGACGCTTAGCGCGCCGCCACCCGTTCAACCGTCAGATTGCCGTTGGTATAGACGCAGATCGATGCCGCAATCGCCATCGCCTTGCGCGCGACGTCTTCGGCGGGCAGGTTGGGATCATGCATAAGTCCGCGCGCGGCGGCGGCCGCGAAATTGCCGCCCGAGCCGATCGCCGCGATGTCATATTCCGTTTCCAGCACATCGCCCGCGCCGGTCAGCACGTAAAGTTCGGTGCCATCGGTGACGATCAGCATGGCCTCAAGGTTGCGCAGATATTTGTCCATCCGCCAGTCCTTGGCCAGATCGACACAGGCGCGCGCCAATTGACCGGGGCTTGCTTCCAGCTTGCGCTCTAGGCGTTCCAGCAGGGTGAAGGCATCCGCGGTCGAGCCCGCAAAGCCCACCACCACATCATGACCACCGGTCGACAGACGACGCACCTTGCGCGCCGAACCCTTGATCACGGTCGGGCCAAGGCTGACCTGTCCGTCGCCTGCAACAACCACTTCGCCGCCCCGACGCACGGCCAGAATGGTGGTGCCGTGCCAGCCGGGGAATTTGTCTTCGGACATATAAGCCTCCAATTCTCTGCTATCTATATGGCGGCTTGGGGCAGGCGCGACAAGTAATCGCGCAATGCAAAAGGCCCCGCAAAAGCGGGGCCTTAAGGGGTTTTCGGCTAAAATCCGTGCCTCGGGGCAGGGAAGGGCCGCAAAACTTACAAAGCGGTTTCGATCCAGTTTGCCAAAGCGGCTTTCGGAGCGGCACCGATCTTGTTCGACACCACTTCGCCATCCTTGAACAAGAACAGCGCCGGAATGCCGCGCACGCCCATATGCGCGGGGGTATCGGGGTTTTCGTCAACATTCACTTTGACGATCTTGACGCGGCCTGCATATTCGCCAGCCAGCTCTTCCAGCGAAGGGCCGATCTGACGGCAGGGGCCACACCATTCGGCCCAGAAGTCGACCACAACCGGAATGTCCGATTTGCGCACTTCTGCGTCAAAGGTTGCGTCGGTGACGGCAACGGTCGCAGCGCCCATGATGTATCTCCTGATAAAGCGTTACGGGGAAGCTAGGCATGGTCAGGACAAAGGTCAAGGCAGGCTCACACGACCGAGAGCTTGTGTGACCAAGTCCTCCGGCAGTTCCATCCAACGGGCATTGGCGGTCCACAAAATGGCAGTGCGGATCTTTTTCGTGCGGTAAATCTGCGCCAAAACATGGGCATACATCCCCAATTGCCGCAACACGCCTTCGGGCACCAGTTCGGGCGTATAGGGCACCACGCGGTTCGATTTGAAATCGACGATCAGCACATTGTCATCGGACAGGATGACCCGATCCAGCACGCCATCAACCTGACGTCCCAGATAATCGCCGGTGATCTGCACTTCCGCCAAGGCGTCAGGGCCGAACAGGAACTGCGTCTGCGGCATATCCAGCACCGCTTCGGCTTCCGCCAAAAGCGCCACCGGATCAAGGGTTTCCGGCGTGGCGGCCAGGGTCATTGCCTCCCATGCGTCGCGCGGCGCTTGCGGCAGATGTTCCAGCAGGTAGTGCAGCACCGTGCCGCGCGCCATGGCGATCGGGGTGTCATCGCCTTCGCCCGCCAAAGCCTTCGCGCCGCCCAGATCGGATGGTTTCCACGGCCCCTGATCGCGCGGTGGTTCGGCTGCCGCATGGGCGATCCAGTCCGGCAGGGCAGGCGCCACACGGGTCACATGCTGATCGGGCGGGCCTTCGGGCCAAATCCCATGCTGATGGCGCAGGCGGCCCTGCGCATCATAGATGGCACCCAGTGCTTTCAGCCCCGCTTCGACCTGCCGATACCACGCCCAATCGCCGCGCGCTTTCGCACCCTTGGAATCCTCGACCTTGGCATCGCCTGCCGCGGCCACGATCAGCCAACTGCGCGCACGGGTCAGCGCCACATATAGCAACCGCAGGTTTTCTTCCGCCGTGCGCGCCTTGCGCGCGGCTTGGGCTTCTTGCACATCGGCCGGGCTATCGGCATTGGCGGCATTCCAGACCGGCAGGCCGTCGCCCAGCCTGATCAGATCGTCATGATCACGGGTGCGACGGTCGGCGGTATCGGGCAGGATCACCACCGGCGCTTCCAGCCCCTTGGAGCCATGCACGGTCATCACGCGGATATTGTCGCCTTCGCTATCGGCCTGACGCTTCACTTCGACCACATCGCCTTGCAGCCAGATCAGGAAGCCCGACAGGCTGGGCACATCGGTCTGTTCATAGGCCAAGGCTTGGTTCAACAGCTCGTCAATGCCGTCTTCGGCTTCCGGCCCCAGACGGGTCAGGAAACGTTCCCGCCCCTTGTGGTGGGTCAGCACCCGTTCCAGAATTTCGAACGGGCGGCGGAAGTCGGAAATATTGCGCAGGTCTTGCAACAAAGCGATGGTGTCATCTTCATCGGTGCGGCGCAAAGCTTCCCACAGATAGCCTTTCCGGCGATGTGCGAGCCGGAACAGCCGATCCTCCGACCAGCCGAACAACGGCGACCTTAGGGCGGCGGCCAGCGACAGATCATCTTCCGGCGTGGCCAAGAACGACAGCAGAGCAGTCAGATCCTTGACCGCCATTTCTTCGCCCAGCTTCAGCCGGTCGGCCCCCGCGATGGGCAGTCCCGCCTGTTTGCAGGCGCGGATGATCTGCGAAAACAAGGTGCCACGGCTTTGCACCAAGATCAGGATATCGCCTGCGCGCAGCGGACGGCTTTTGCCTTTGCCGGTCGGAATATGCACGCCGGATGTGATCATCGACTGCAGCTCTTCGGCCAAAGCACGGGCCAGTTCGACCGTATGGTGGCTGTCGGAAATCAGATCGACCGGATCCCAGCCGTCTTCATCCGATGTGGTGCCCGCTTTGGCCACCAAGGGCCACAGATCGACCCGCCCCGGCAGATCGTCGAAAAACGCCAGATGGCGCGGCGGATCGCCCAAGGCTTGCGGGAATTCGTTGCCAAAGGTCTGGTCGACCAGATCCAGCACCGCGCGCGACGAACGGAAGGAATAATCCAAGGTCCGGTCCTGCATCGGTTGACCGACGCTGTCGAACTTGTCACGGAATTCCATCCGTTTTGCGTCAAATGCCGTGAGGTCGGCGCCTTGGAAGGAATAGATCGACTGCTTCTTGTCGCCCACCACGAACAAGGTGCGCGGCGTGTCACGCGCGCTTTCGCCAGCCGTAAATTCCGCCGACAGCTTTTCGATCACCGCCCATTGGCGCGGCGATGTATCTTGCGCTTCATCGACCAAGATATGGTCGATACCGCCATCCAAGCGGAACAAAACCCAAGCCGCCAACCCCGGATCGTTCAACAAATCCGCAGCCTTGCGGATCAGATCGTCGAAATCGAGGAAGCCGCGTTCGGCCTTGCGACGGGTATATTCGGCCAAGAAGATGCGGGCGAAATGGTGCAGCACCAAAGCCTTTTCCGCCGCCGACAGACCGATCCGCAACGCGCGGGCTTCTTCGACGCGGGCCATCAGGTTTTCCAGCGGCTCGGTCAGGTCTTCTAGCCGCGCGCGAACGTCTTTGGCGGGGAAAGCGCCGATCTTGGCCTGACCCGCTTTCGCGCCGGATGCGTAAAGGAACACGCCCTCCAGCGCGGTCAGATTGCGCAGATCGGGGGTAAAGGGCAGCAAAGCCGCCAGCTTGGCCGCGGCCTTCTTGTCATTGGCGCCACCAGTTTCCAGCAGCGGGATCAGGCGGGCCAGAAGATCGCCTTCACTGCCAAGGAAGGTTTCAGCCAGCAAATCGGTCCAGCCGAAATCGGGCGGCAGATCGAAGCGCGCCAAGGCGTCATTGCGGGATAGGGGCGCTGCAAAATCATCAGAACGGCCGCAGATTTCCGCCAGCAGGGCCACGAAATCTTCGCCGGAATAGTGCTTTGCCAAAGCGGTTACCGCATCGGGGGCCAGCCTGTCTGCAATGTCTTGCACGATTTCATCGCGCAATCCCTTGGCGGTGCGGTCGTCCATTTCCTTGAAGCCAGGCGTTACCCCTGCTTCCAGCGGATAGCGCCGCAGCAATGTCGCGCAGAAGGAGTGGATCGTCTGGATCCGCAATCCCCCAGGGGTTTCGATCGCGCGGGCAAACAGCTGACGCGCCAAGGCCAAACGGTCTGCTTCCAGCTCGCCATGTTCATTGCCCTCGCCCAGTTCCAGCAGGGCCGCGCGCAGATCGTCATCCGGCTTCATCGACCATTCGCCCAGACGGCGGAACAGGCGGTTCTGCATCTCTGTCGCCGCCGCCTTGGTATAGGTCAGGCACAAGATATGCTGCGGTTCGACCTTGTTCAGCAGTAGCCGCGCCACACGGTCGGTCAGAACCCGCGTCTTCCCCGATCCCGCATTGGCCGACAGCCATGTCGACAGATCGGGACGTGCCGCGATGATCTGGGCAAGGCTTGCGTCATTGCTCATCGGGTTCACCCTTTTCTTTGGCCTGTTCGGCTTCTTTTCGCGCTGTCAGCAAGGCGTCGAATTCTTCGTCCGACGGGCCGACATCGACGGGCAAAGGATCATCGGTCATTTCCCATTCGCCAAAGCGGGACAGATGGTCATATGCACCGGGGAAGCGTTCGGTGAAGACGGCGCGGCGTGCGCTATAACCTTGAATCCTTTGGTTATAGGCGCCGATCAGACGGATGAAGCCTTCCTTGATCTGGGCGATCTTGTCTTGGGTGATATCATCCCCCGTGATCTTGCCCGATGATCCCAGTCCCAGATAGGTGATCTCGGACACCTGCTGCGGGCCGATCTTGGTGAAACCGCCTTCTTCCGCCAGCAAGGCTGCCAGATGCAGCTGTTTGGCGAAGGATTTCTGTTCCTTTTCGGTGGGCGGTGATCCGGTTTTGTAGTCGATCAACTGCAGGCTGCCATCGGGCAGGCGGTCGATCCGGTCGGGCGTGCCGAACAGGGTAAAGCCGCCCAGTTCCGGCAGTTTAAGGCTACCGACATTTTCGACCAGCAGGCTGATCCCTTGGGCGGCTTCGTCGAAATCAAGGAAGTTATCGGCGGCACGGTCCATGCGGGCGGCCCAAAGTGCGCGCGATGCGGGCCACGGCACCTCGTCAAACAGCACCTGATGGGTGATCCCCATCAAGCGCGCCCGCGCGGCATCGCGGGTTTCGCCTTCGGGGCGTTCACGCACGAAACGTTCCAGCACGCTATGCACGACATTGCCGCGATCGCGCGCATCCGGCTGGTGCCGGATCGGGTCGAGCGGGCGCAGACGCAGCACCTTATCGGCATAGATCGCATAGGGATCGCGGATCAGCGTTTCGATCCGCGTCAGCGACAGCTTGTCGGGCCGCGCACGCAGCGGCGGTCGCGGCGCGGGGCGTCGGGCGGGCAGCAGGTCGGGCGGCGGATCGGCCAAGGGGCGATCCAGACGCGCCGCCAGATCCAGCCAGCGATGCCCGCGGGCGCGCATTTCGGCCAAAGCTTCCGGCCCGCGACATTCGGGCAGGCCGTCCAACAGGTTGGTCAAGCGGTTAATCCAACGCGACGGCACGGTTTCGGCTTCGGCATTGCGTTCGGCGCGTGACAAGATCACCTCCGGCGCGCCAATCGCCTGCTGGAAGTCATGTGCGGCCAGACCGATGCGGCGTTCGGGCAGCAATAGCCCCACCTCTTGGCGCATCTTGCGGTTGAGCCACGGGTCGGGCGGCGGCAGGCTTGGCCAAGTGCCATCGTTCAGCCCCGCAAGGATCACCAGTTCGGCGCCTTGCACGCGCGCCTCGATGGTGCCCCAGAACATGATCTTGGGATGGGCGAGCGTGGGATCGCGCACCTCTTCGGCTTGGATCAGGCTGTCGAACAGATCGCGGAATTCGGACGGCGTCAGCGTGCCGCCATGATCGGCTTCGGCCTGCAGACCATCAAGGAAACTCAGCGCAGCCTCGCCCGCTTCCTTCAGCCATAACTCGCCCGTGCCTTCTGCCGCAGGACCGCGCGCCAAGCGTTCGGTCAATGCGCGGGTGCGGGCCAGATGTTCGGCCAAAGGTGCGGCCCCGATCAGGTCCATCCCTTCCAAGGCATCCGCCAAAGCCGTGGCCCATGCGACAGCGGTCGGGTGGCTATGGGTTTGCGCCCATTGGATCAAATCTTGCCCCGTCGGGAAAGCGGGCCCTTCCTTGCGCAGCTTCAGTTCCAGATCACGGGTCAGTTGCAAATGCTGGCCGCGGTCCATGGCGGATGCGGTCAGCGGGTGTTTCATCATCACCAGCAGCATATCCGAGGTCAGTCTTTTGCCGAACAACCGCACCACATGGCGCAGCAAACGACCCGGAGCCGATTGGTTCAGCGGCAAACCCGCGCTGTCGTCAGGGCGGATCGACCAGCGGTCCAAGGCGGCGGCAACCTGACGGGTCAGCACACGGTCGGGCGAAATCAGCGCCGCTGTCCGCCCTTCTTCGGCGGCTTGGCGCAGCACCAAGGCAATTGCCAAAGCTTCGTGACGCGGGGTGGGGGCCTCGATCAGCGTGACAGCCTGCATGGCGGGGGGCAGGTCGGGCAACAGCTTGCCTTCGACCAGCCATTGATCCGTCACAGGCGCGGGGCGCAAGGCGAGCGAGATCACCTTGTTGCGGTCATCGCTGGGCGGGCGGCTATCGGTCCATGCTTGGATCGCCTCCGGTCCGCAGCCGATCATCTGCATCAGGCGGTAGAAGCGGTATTGCGGATGGTCTTCGGATGTCAAAGCATCGGCCAGCTTGTCCCAAATGCCATGCGGCATGTCGAAATCATAACCGGGGAGGACCAAAGCCCCCTGCGGCAGACGCGCCACGGCTTCCATGAACATCGCCGTCGTGCCGCGCGATCCGGTCGATCCCGCCACGATTACCGGACCGGGCGGCGGGTTGTCAGCCCAGATGTCCGACAAGCGCTGCGCGAGCTTGCGCTGGCGGCCTTCGTGGTCGGGCTGTTCGGCATCGGTGAAGAAGGGGGCCACGATCGACAGAAACTGCTGCGTGCGCGCCCAATGTTCGGAATGGTTCGACACGTCCAAGGCGCTTAAGCGTTCGGGATAAACGCCTTCGCCCTGCATTTCGGACATCAGCTCCGACAGGCTATCGGCCAGATCGGCAATGGCCGAGCGGGGTGCCAGTTCCGGCAGATTGTCCAAAAGCCGCCCGATCAGCACCGTCAGCTGCAGCTTGCGTCTGAGCTTGGGGATCGGTTGCGGCAGATCGGATGCCAGATAGGCGGAATCCAGATCGGTCACCATCCGGATACGCGGCAAGAAGCGCGCGCCTTTCTGGGCGAAGATCGCGATCACGCGGCGGCTCATCCGCTTGGTGGTCAGGTAAAGCGTCACCCGCGCCATCGCCTCGGGCGGCTGGCCTTCCATGCGGGCGATCAGGCCTTCGACCAGCGCTTGCGGGAAGTCCACACCGGCGGGAAGCGCGAAGAGATGGGGGCCTGTGCCCTTAAACATCCTGTGCCCCTTGCAACATGGCTTCGGCCTCAAGGATGCCAGCGGGGTGCCCCACATCGCACCAATCGCCGTGATGCAGGGTGCCAAAGGCGCGACCGGATTCCATCGCTGTCGTCCAAGCGCCCCGCAGGCCAAAGGCGCCATCTTCGGTCAAAAGGCGCGGATGGATGATCTGCGCGCCCAGATAGAGATAGCCCTCGCGCCCCGTGGCCCAGTCGATACGGCCTTGATCGTCCATCACAAAATCTGACCGCCCCGTCTGGCTGCGGGCTTGTGCGGCAGGCAGCAGCAGGAACAGCTGGTCCATTTTGTCCGCGTCCCAAGCCTGTAACAGCTGGGTGATGGGATTGACCCCCGTCCAGACGGCATCGGTGTTCAAGGTGATCACCGGACCGTCGCCCGCCTGCAGCAGCGGCAGCGCGTTTTTCAGCCCGCCGCCGGTATCAAGGATCTGATCGGCTTCGACCGACACGGCGATATCGGTGTCAGCCAGATGCTGGACGATCTGATCGGCATGGTAATGGGCATTGGCGACCAATTTTGTCACTCCGGTATGGCGTGCCGCATCAATCGCATGATCCAGCAGGGTTTTTCCGGCAACCTTGATCAGCGGCTTGGGGCGATCCGCGGTCAGCGCGCCCATGCGGGTGCCGAAACCGGCGGCGAAAAGCATCAAGGGAGGCGTGTTGCGCATTGCTGGGCCAGTCTTTCAAGCAGAGCATCATGGGGCGGCGGCAGCAGATCGTCACAAAGGCTGCGCAATTCGGTCAAAGCGGGATGGGCAAGATTGGCTTGCAGTTGCGCCCAGACCCGCGGGATCAACCGCAAGTAGCTAGGCTTGCCTGCGACCATGCAAAGCCGCGCGAAAATACCCAAGATACGCAAGGCGCGCTGGGCACCCAGCACCGCATATGAACGCGCGAAGGCCTCTTGGTCCCAGCCGCTTGCTTGGGCGAAATGGCGGATCATCTGGGCTTCGATCGCGGGGGATACATCGCGGCGTGCATCCTGCAACAAGGAGACCAGATCATAGCCCCTTTGTCCCATCTGCGCCAATTGGAAATCAAGAATACCAACGCTTTCAATGCCTTGCCGCTCCGGTAGATGCAGCAGGTTTTCCGCGTGATAATCGCGCAGGATCATCACGCGGGGAGCATCGGCATGGGTTCGTATGGCTTGGGTCAAAGCCTGCGTAAACGCCCGTTTGTCAGGCCGTATGCCCGTTGCTCCGTAGGCGTAGAAGTCGAGCGCGAAACCTGCGGCTTCGGCCCAGTCCTGCGCCGTCAGATCGGGCAGGCCTGCGGCTGCGGGATGGCTTTGCAGATGGACCAGAACATCGGTGGCTTTGGTGTAAAGCATAAGCTCTTGTGCGGGATCGGTTTCCAGCAGGCGGGCAAAGATGCCGTCGCCCAGATCCTCGATCAGCAGGAAGCCATGGTCCAGATCTTGCGCAAGGATCTGCGGGGGCGAAAGCTGTAAATCCAGCAGATGCCGACCGATGGCGATGAAGGTCGCAGGATCGTCCCCCTTGCCAGGGGGGGCATCCATCAGGACGCAGGTTTGGCCATGCTGTTCCAAACGGTCATAGCTGCGGTCCGAGGCATCCCCTGCCAGAAAACGACGTTTGGCCTGCCCCCAGCCATGGGCATCCAGAAAAGCCTGCGACAGCGTTTTGCGCGTGGTCATTGCTGCAACGCCTTTGCCAATTCGGGGCGATCTTTGAAGCGGAACACTGCCTTGCGGCCTTCGCCTTCCAGCGTCAGGCTAAGGCTGATGGCCGAAGCCGGAGCCAGATCACCCAGACGGTCCGGCCATTCGATCAGGCAGATTTCATCCTGCATCGCCTCATCTAGACCGAGTTCGATCACCTCGTCGGGATGCGACAGGCGATACAGATCGGCATGCCAGATATCGCCTTTCTCATCCTCATAGGTCTGGACCAAGGTGAAGGTCGGGGATGGCACATCTTCCATGCGACCAAGATGCGCGCGGATCAGGCTGCGCGCGAGATGCGATTTTCCCGCACCAATCGATCCGGTCAGCAGCAGGGTATCGCCGCGACGCAGATGCTGCGCGAGCAATTCGCCAAGCGCTTGGGTCGCATCGGCATCGGGGAGGAAGCGGGTCAGGGTGGTATATTCCGGCATGGCTGCAATGTATCGTGGTGGGGGCCATTCACAAGCAGGGTTTCACGCGCGACATGCGTCTGCCGCGTTAACCGACATAGGCGAAGGGCCTTGCCCCCGATTTTGAGGCCTCCGGCAAGGGCGCGGCCATGTCCGGAGGCATTGCCGGACGGAAGCCGACCATCGTGGCACCGGCGGGTAGGGGGTGGATCCGGCAGGTCAAAAGCCGCCCGTCAAGCAATCTGGTTTGTCCCTGCCACGCCATACGATCTTTCATGTCGCGGCAGAAGGCATTGACCTCCGCCCAGAGCGGGGTTGCCGCCGACAGGCTTTGCCAGTGACGTGTCAGGCTATCAATGCCGCCGTCCAACAGGCTTTCGGAAGGATCATGTCCCCAAAGCCTGTCATAGGCCGCATTGGTAGAGACCAGCAGGCCGGATTCAGAAAAAACGGCCACTGCTTCTTCCATGGTGTCCAATACGGCTTGGCTCAGTTCGATATCGGCACGATAGCGACGGCTGCGGCCAATTTCATTCGAGATATCTTCGATCAGAAACGCCAAGGCCCCGTTGGGATGCGGCCGACCTGTAACACGATAGGTTTGTCCATCCGGCAGGGTCCAGACCTCATCGAAAATACCTGATGTTGCGGCGCGTTCGACTTCCAGCAATTGCCGCCGCCATTCACGGTAATCTCTGGGCTCTGGCACGATTTTCTTTTGCCGCAATGCATCCAGTAATGCCGAAAGGCTGGGCCTGCGAGACAGGAAATCGGCTTGAAGATTGGTCAGGTCCAATAATGCCGGATTGAAGAGCTGCAGTTGTCGTTTGTGATCGAATATCGCCAGACCGATCGGCAAATGTGCGAAGGTTTTGGCAAGGGTTTGCGTGAAGTCGCGCAGGCTTATTTCGGCACTGACCAAACTGTCGATACCCGAGGCATAGCACCTACGCCCCGTCGCGTCCGAAAGCGCGTTCACTTCGAACCATTCGGGGTCTTTTCGGGCAGTCTTGATTTGAAGGCGTTGCGCAGAATTGGCCATGTGCTGATGTGAATCGGGGAAGGAGAATAACTTGGGTAAGGGCCAGCTTAAATCCTGCCCCGTTGGCAACAGGGCCTTTGCGCGTTCCAGATAGGCGGTATTGGCCCAGATGACACCGCCCGCATGGCTTTCGCGCCATATCAAAAGCGGAGCTTGCGCCAAGGTGCTGCGCAGCATCGATATTTCTTCGCTCATGGTTTGATGGGCGACGGGATCAGGGCCTTCCCCTTTGGCGGCGGACTTATTGTCGATTATGGAAATATAGCTAAGCCCGCCGCGACATTCTGCCGACAGAAGCAAGGGGATGCCGTTGTCCTGCACTGCGGTCAGGTTGATCGTGCCATTGGCTTCCAGCGCGTGCAGATGGGTTTCAAGATCAGGAAACCTGGTCCCCAATGCCGCCAGCAAGCATTTTCGCGGCGTCTCGAATGAGGGGGCGGAGGCAAGCAGGACCCGCCCTGCCGGCGAGCAATCGACCAGATTTTCCCCATCGAAAATGAATAAAGTGCCGATTTGATTGGCGGCAAACAGGCTTTTGCCCGCAGCAATTTGCGTCTTTGCCAAAGGGGTGACGATCAATATGCCAAGAAAGGCTGCGATCACGATGGTCAGCGCGACAAAGGACAATAACAGAAAGGTCATGCAAAGATTTCCGGGTGGCTATCCCTGAACTTTGCAGCGTGGGTGGTTAATTTGTGGTTAATCGCGGCAGAAAATTCTGCCGCGATTAAGGGCTTTTACCGATCAATGCTCAAAGAGCATGTTTTCACCCAAGCCGTTTTCCTGAACGCTAGTGATACGATCCGCAGGCCAGCGCAATTCGACGATGGCACCGCTCTTTTCGGGACGCTCGCTTTGTTCCAAGAAGGGATTGCTGCCATTGGAAAATGTCAGCACGGCTCCGGTCCGTTCGAGCAAGGTCTTGGCGATGAAAAGTCCAAGCCCCATGCCGACATAGCCCGGACGACGCGCCGCTTCCTGCTCGCTTTTCGACCGCAGATAGGGATTGCCGATCCGGCTGATCAGCTGCGGCTCGAACCCGTCGCCATTGTCAATGATGCGCAGGACGATCTCGTCATCAGTCCATTTGCCATCGACCCAGACATTGGTCTTGGCAAAATCGACCGCATTCTGGATCAGGTTGCGCAGGCCGTGGATGATTTCCGGGCGGCGCTGGACGATAGGTTGCTTGTCGGATCCACCTGCGGCGGGCGCGAAGGTGAAAATCAGCTCCTTGCCACGATCCATATGCGGTTCCGCCGCCTCGCGCACCAGTTCGCTCAGAAGCGTGGAACGCAAATGCAGATCGTCTTTGCCTGCGCGCCCCATGGAATGCAGGATGTCACGGCAGCGGTCCGCCTGTTGGCCGATCAATTTGGCGTCATCAAGCAGATCGGGATGGTCGGCCAAATCGTCGATCATCTCGGTGGAGACCAGCTTGATGGTCGCCAAAGGCGTGCCCAGCTCATGCGCGGCGGCGGCGACGACACCGCCAAGATCGGTCAGTTTCTGTTCGCGTGCCAAGGCCATCTGCGTCGCAAGCAGCGCATCCGACATGTTGCGCATTTCCGTCGAGACGCGACGGGAATACGCGCCAAGGAAGCAGATGCCGATCACGATGGCCAGCCAGAAGCCGACGCCAAGGATTTGGGGCACCGCGAGCAGCGATCCGTCACTGAACTGCACCGGTTCCACAAAGGCGGCGATCAACGTGATGAACAGGATGGAAATTGCGCCAATAATCAAAGTGGTACGCAATTTAAGCGCCGCCGCTGAGATGGTGACAGGCGCAAGGATCAACAAAGCGAACGGATTGGACGTGCCGCCTGAAATCGACAGCAGAACGCAAAGTTGGGTCAGATCGAACAGTAGGGACAGGAAGCCGCCCCGCTCTGTCAGTCGCTTGGTTTTGGGGAAACTGAAGGTCAGCACCAGATTGACTGCCACCGATGCGGCGACTGTCGCATAGCATAGCAGAAGCGGCAGTTGGATGTCGAAGAAGCGGTTGGCAATGGTGATTGCTGCCAGCTGGCCGACAATGGCCGTCCAGCGCAAAAGGATCAGCGTGCCCATATGCAGCCAGTTGCTGCGAGCTTCAGGCAAGGAGGAGAGGACAACGGGCGAGGCCATGGAAACCTATTAAAAAGACCTGTATATAGGGCAGATAAGCCCGCGCCTCTTAAGGTCAATGCGGGCAGGGGACGCAAGAGGAATTCAGATGTCGAAGATCTTTGCGCTGTCGGCAGCTTTGGTTTTGACCGGGTTGATTGGCGGCACGGCTGGTTATGTCTGGTATAAGCAGGCGGGCGACCCCTTCGCGGATTGCCGAAGCTCGGCTGTTGGAGGCGGGGCAATCGGTGGGCCCTTTACTTTGCAGGACGAAACTGGCGCATTAATCAGTGATCGCGAAGTTTTGACCGCACCGGCTTTGATCTATTTCGGCTACTCGTTCTGCCCCGATGTTTGTCCCTTGGATAATGTGCGAAATGCCGAGGCGGTGGATATTTTGGAGGAGCAGGGGTTCGATGTGACTCCGGTCTTTATTTCCATTGATCCCGAACGTGATACGCCGGAAGTCATGGGTGATTATGCCGAAATGATTCACCCGAAGATGCGGGGACTTACCGGTTCGCTAGAACAGGTTAAAGCTGCTGCCCAAGCCTACAAAGTCTATTACAAAAAGGCACAAAGTGCCGATCCGGATTTTTATATGATGGATCATTCGACCTTTACCTATCTCATGCTTCCAGATAAAGGGTTCGCCGATTTCTTCCGTCGCGAAGAAAGCAGTGATCGCATGGCGGAACGTGTCGCCTGCTTCATGCAAAACTCATAAGCGTTGTCGGAATTTGACCGCAAGCGGTCGGATACCTAGATATATGCGATAAACCCGAGATTAAGGATGGCTGATATGGCCGAAGATATCACGGCGGAACTGGGACCGGATCGCACTCTGTTGCTGGTCGACGATGACGAGGCTTTTGTAAAACGCCTTGCTCGTGCAATGGAGCGTCGTGGCTTCATTCCCGAAACCGCTGAAACTGTTGCTTTGGGCAAGGCAATTGCCGAAACCCGCCCGCCTGCTTATGCGGTTGTCGATTTGCGTCTGGAAGACGGCAATGGGCTTGATGTGGTCGAAGCTTTGCGCGAGCGTCGGCCGGATTGCCGGATTGTCGTTCTGACCGGTTATGGTGCAATTGCGACGGCAGTGGCTGCGGTTAAAGTCGGTGCAGCCGATTATTTGGCTAAGCCTGCAGATGCCAATGATGTGACCAATGCGCTATTGGCCCGTGGTTCGTCAATGCCGGCACCGCCGGAAAATCCGATGTCGGCAGATCGTGTGCGTTGGGAGCATATCCAGCGCGTTTACGAAATGTGCGATCGTAATGTTTCTGAAACTGCCCGTCGTCTTTCGATGCACCGTCGGACGCTGCAACGTATTCTCGCGAAACGCAGCCCGAAATAAATTAGATATCACTTCCTTGATATGTTGCGAATGAGCGCATATCATATCGAGGATTTCATAAAGTCGCCGGGGGAATTAATTATGACTAATGGTTTTGATCTGAACAATCTGTCGTTGAAAGAGCTGAAAGACCTGCAAGGGCAAGTCGAAAAAGCGATCGCAGGTTATAATGATCGTCGTAAAAAGGAAGCTCTGGCTGAGCTGGAAGACCGTGCGCGTTCGCTGGGTTTCTCGCTTTCGGAATTGACCGGCATCTCGCTGCCGCGCAAGCGCACCGCTGCGAGTGCTAAATATGCAAATCCGGCTAATGCCGCAGATACTTGGACCGGTCGTGGCCGCAAGCCGCGTTGGTTCGAAGAAGCATTGGCTTCGGGCATGACCGCAGAAGAATTGGAACTCTGAGTTTTATCAGAGCATCTTGTGGGAAACGCCGCTTTCGAGCGGCGTTTTTTATTTTAAGGGCCGATATCTTCCATTAACCGCATATGGCGTGCCATGAAATCGGCACGCACGTCGCGCGCAGGTCTGAGATTGATCTTGATTTGCGACAACAGCATTGTCGGTGGTTTTCCGAACAAGCTGTTGGCTTCCGCCATGTCGAAACCGGCGATTTGGACGGCTTCCAGCCAAGCGGAAATCTTGTCCGCAGCCTTGATCCTGGTCTTGATCGGCAAAGGCAGTTTTGGGGGCAAGCCAAAGCGCAAATGGATGGCCGAAGTCAATTTGTTGTCCAGATCCGCATAGGCGGGGCCCACAGCGGCTTTGACCGGACTAATCATATCCCCGATCACATATTCCGGTGCATCATGCAGCAGCGCGGCCAAAGCCCATTTGGGGTCGATATCCGGCGTGCTCAGGCTGAAGATTTTTTCGACCAGCAGGGAATGCTCGGCGACCGAATAAGGATGATCGCCCTGCGTCTGGCCGTTCCAGCGGGCAACAAAGGCAAGCCCATGTGCGATGTCACTGATTTCAATGTCGAAAGGGCTTGGATCCAGCAGATCCAACCGTCGTCCTGACAGCATCCTTTGCCAAGCGCGCGGTGGTTTTCGGGCGGCAACCATGACGGGTAACTCCTCTCTTCGGTTCCATTAATAACGCATTTGCGAAATAATGCGCGGGAACTGTGTTCGCGTTACATCAGTTTCCTTCGCGTAATTGCCCTGTTGTTTTAATGTGAAAGTGAAACCAGATGTTTAATCCGCTCCCCCTTCTGGCTTTGGCCGGAGTTGCGGCGGGATATGCCGGCGCCATTCATTACGACCCCTATGAGCCTGCCAAGACACCGCTTGTGGCTATGCAGTCTTATCCCGCCGCTTCACCCGCCAATCTGCAAAACCTTAGCGTGACGAATTTGGTGCGTCGCACGGGCGACGCCTTGGCAGAAAATGAGCCGAATTGCCAAAGTTCGACCAATATCATTGCCACGTTGAAACATGATTTCGGCGAAAATCGCCGTGATAGCTGGGTGCAAGCCAAGACCCTGAAAATGGAGCTTTGGGCATCGGACGAGATGGGCACCTGGACATTGGTTCAGCATGATGCGGGTGGTATCGCCTGCGTCCTTTCGTCAGGGATCGGTTGGCGCAGCGATAGCAATACCAACGATATATTGGCATTGAACGCGACGCCCTAAGGCGTCGTGAAAGACCGCTTATTTCAGCGTCATATATGGTGATTTGAATTTGTCCGTGAAGCGCAGCAGCTTTCCCCGCAAAAAGATAAAGCGCAGCAGCAACCAAGTGACATGGCTCACGTCATGCAGAACGTTGAACTCGCGTCTTTGGGGGGGGTATATTGGGGGAAATGCGCGGCAAAAAAGCTTCTATAGCTGTTGTAATATCGTGATGGTGCGTGGCCATTGAGATCGTTCCAAGGCTTGTCTGCGCCGATGAAGTGGTTCAGGCGGATATCCAGCCAATCCCCGAACAGCGGATATTTCAGTGGCCATTGCCAATTCCAGATCGGTGACAATTCCGTCCAATTGCCGTCAAGCACCAGATTGAGCAGGGATTGATCGTGATGGCGCACCCATTGCGGATTTTTCTGCGTCATATCCAAAGCCTTCCCAAGGATATCTTCGCGACGGTATTGATCGACATCGATCAGCATCAAGCCTGCGTTGAAATAGCGTCTGAGCGGTCGTCCCGCCAATTTGAATTCGGCAACCTGACGTTCGGGGCGATACCATTGCTGGACGTCGCGCACCGCTGCCAGCACATTGCCTTGCAGATCGGTGCGCAGCAACGCGCCAAAACCGCCGCCTTCGGCTGCCATATCGCTGTCGAGATAGAGAATGCGGTCATAATCCTGTGACAGGATCAGCGGTGCCCAAAGCCGCAAATAGGTTGATCGCGGCAGATGAGAGGCGTCCAGCCTATCATAAGCGCTATCCTTCAGGGCCGGATATGTCTTGACCCGCAAATAGTCCAAGCTTGGCGGAATGACGAGATCCGCGTCGGAAAGCAGGACGAAGTCATACTCCCGATGCGGCTCGTGAAAATGGATTTGCGCCGCCAGATGCAGCGCGAAAGGCAGGTAGGTCGCGTCGATACAGAACACGATTGCTTTTTTTCTGCGGGATTTATCCGTAGCGTAAAGCATCACATGTTCTTTCAATCGGTTTGTTCCGTCAGGGTAGTGATGCTATAAGACCCCCTCGTGTTTCAAGGGGTCTCCATAGCTATGGACTACATTATCAAAGATATCGGTCTTGCCGAATTCGGTCGTAAAGAGCTGGATATCGCTGAGACGGAAATGCCGGGCCTGATGGCCTGCCGTGAAGAATTTGGTGACAGCCAGCCGCTCAAGGGCGCGCGCATTGCCGGTTCTTTGCACATGACGATTCAGACTGCCGTTTTGATCGAGACGCTGACTGCATTGGGGGCTGACGTTCGTTGGGCATCGTGCAACATCTTCTCGACCCAAGACCACGCTGCGGCGGCTATCGCCAAATCGGGCGTTCCGGTCTTTGCGATCAAGGGTGAAACCCTTGAAGAATATTGGGAATACACCGACAAGATCTTCCAGTTCGGTGGCGAGGGCGGCACCTGCAACATGATCCTCGACGATGGTGGCGATGCGACCATGTATGTCCTGTTGGGCGCACGCGTCGAAGCCGGCGAGACCGATCTGATCGAGACCCCGACCTCGGAAGAAGAAGTTTGCCTCTTCAACCAGATCAAGAAGCGTCTGGCGGCGACCCCGGGTTGGTTCACCAAGCAACGCGCTGACATCATTGGCGTGTCGGAAGAGACCACCACCGGCGTTCACCGTCTTTACGATCTGCACAAGAAGGGCCTGCTGCCCTTCCCGGCGATCAATGTGAACGACTCGGTTACCAAGTCGAAATTCGACAATAAATACGGCTGCAAAGAGTCGCTGGTTGACGGTATCCGCCGCGCGACCGACACCATGATGGCTGGTAAGGTCGCTGTGGTGTGCGGTTATGGCGACGTGGGCAAAGGTTCGGCCGCATCGCTGCAAGGCGCTGGCGCACGGGTCAAAGTCACCGAAGTCGACCCGATCTGCGCGCTGCAAGCGGCAATGGACGGCTTCGAAGTCGTGGTTCTGGAAGACGTCGTCGCTTCGGCTGACATCTTCATCACCACCACCGGCAACAAGGACATCATCCGTATCGAGCATATGCGTGAGATGAAGGATATGGCCATCGTCGGCAACATCGGCCATTTCGATAACGAAATCCAAGTTGCTGCGTTGAAAAACCACAAATGGACCAACATCAAGGACCAAGTGGATATGATCGAAATGCCGTCCGGCAATCGCATCATCCTGCTGTCGGAAGGCCGTCTGTTGAACCTTGGTAACGCGACCGGTCACCCGTCCTTCGTGATGTCGGCGTCCTTCGCCAACCAGACCCTGGCCCAGATCGAGTTGTTCACCAAGCGTGAAGAATATCCGGCTGGCGTCTATATCCTGCCGAAAGTGCTGGACGAAAAAGTGGCGCGTCTGCACCTGAAAAAGGTCGGCGCGAAACTGACCGAGCTGCGCAAGGATCAAGCGGATTACATCGGCGTGGCCGTTGAAGGCCCGTTCAAGGCGGATCACTACCGTTACTGATCTCATTCTGCCTGTATGGTTAGAAAAAGCCTGCCCTTCGGGGCAGGCTTTACTTTTTCTTGGTGAATTTGGGGTTTCACTCGGTAGGCGAGAGGCGGATGGCCGAAGGAGTTCCGATGGAAGACCAATCGAAACGGGAACGCACCCGTGATGCTTTGCTTGACAGCTTGCCCAAGGGCGGGGTTGTTGCTGAAATCGGTGTCTGGGAAGGGAATTTTTCCAGTCGTATCCTGCAGATATGTGCGCCGCGTGCATTGCATCTGATTGACCCCTGGCTTTATTTGCCCGCGTTTTCGAATACCGGTTTCGGCAAAAAGAAGAACGCGCATCTGATGGAAGCGCGCTATCACGCGGTTTGTGCCAAATTTGCAGGTGATCCGCGGGTGAAGATCCATCGCATGACATCGGATGCGGGGCTCGCGCAGTTCGAAGATCATTCACTGGATTGGGTCTATCTGGATGGAAACCATAATTTTCCCTTCATTGACAATGATTTGTCGCTAAGTCTGCGCAAGGTAAAGCAAGGCGGCATCATTGCGGGGGATGATTATTATTGGGAGGCGCGTGCCGGTCAAACACCGGTGCGTCATGCGGTTTCGGCGATCTTGCGCGCAGATATGGGGTTGAAGGTGACCGGAAACCAATACCGCATCGATCTTGCATTGGCTTAGTTTCGCCATTCCGCATTATTTTCCTTTGAGCGAGTGCAGCCTTGTGCCTAATCTTAGGTATAGATTTTTAGTGACCATTCATGAGGGGACGACAGATGAGCAAGCGCAGTGAATTGATCGCGAAATATGCGGCCGATCTGGAAGAGAAATGCCAAGTCAAACCCGATATGGACTTGCTGACCAAAGTCACCATCGGCTGCGGTCCGGCAATTTACAACGAAGATGCGTCCACGATTGCGGCCAGCGATCCCGAAGAGCTGGAAACCATCAAAAAGAACTTCCTGATGAAGAAGTTGGGTCTGAAGGATGGGCCGGAATTGATGGAAGGCATCAACGCGATGGTCGATAAATACGGCCGGTCGAACCGCAATAAATATCGCGCGGTGTTCTATTATTTGCTCGCCACCCATTTCGGCAAGCAAGCCATCTACGGCTGATCCCCACCCGCTATCCATGCATTTCCCCGTCGCATCTGCGGCGGGGATTGTCATGCTTGGCAACCGGTTAACGTCTGATCGACAATCTTAAACGCTTGGTGATTGCGGCTTGGGGGTGATTCCCCGTATCGTGAAAAGACATGAAGGGCAGGATGTCCGGAAACAACCAGAAACGGTCGCGTGTGGTGCATAATTGGGGCACGCGGGGTGGATGGAGGGTTCCGGGGGGTCGGGGCCCTCCAATTTTATCCATTAAGGCGCAATGCCGCCCAATCGGCAGATCAGATCCCATTCCTCTGGCGTGACAGGTTGCACCGACAGGCGCATGGATTTGACCAAGGCCATGTCCTGCAGCTCGGGATGGGCTTTGCAGTCTTCCAATGTCACAGGCCGCAGCAATGGTTGCAGGGCCTTGATGGTCACGCAGTCCCAGCGCGGATCATCAGACGTGCTGTCCGGCGCGCTTTCGCGGATCACCTCGACGGTGCCGACGATTTCTTTGCCGATGTTGGAATGGTAGAAAAAGCCGCGATCGCCGCAGCGCATGGCGCGCATGTTATTGCGCGCCTGATAGTTGCGCACGCCGCTCCATTCTTCACCCGCATCACCTTTGGCAACCTGATGCGGCCAGCCCCATGTGTCGGGTTCGGATTTGAACAGCCAGAATGCCATCAGATGACCTTTTTCCATTCGCGGATGGTGACCGTTTCAAACAGCCCCGCCTTGGCATAGGGATCTGCTGCTGCCCAAGCTTCGGCATCTGCCAAACTGGCCACATCCAGAATGACCAAAGACCCGATCATCTCGCCCGCTTCATTCAGGAAAGGACCGGCCTGCGAGACAACGCCGGTCTGCTTCAGATAGTCGACATGGGCCGGACGGGTGTCGAGGCGGGTTTGCAGATGACCGATTTTGTCGATGCAGATCAGCGCGGCAAGCATGGATAGGCTCCTATGAAAATGCGAATGGCGTCAGGCTTTGGCGCCCTTCTTGCCGGACCCTAGCAGCGCGGGTGCCGTTTGGTCCAGCGGCCAGCGCGGGCGCGCCGACAGTGTTGCATCATCGGTATGGCCCAGCATGAAGCGTTCGATCCCCGCATAGGCGATCATTGCCGCGTTATCGGTGCAAAGACGCAAGGGGGGCGCCAAGAATTCCAAACCATGCTCGGCGCATAGCTCTTCCAAGGTGGCACGGATGGTCTTGTTTGCGGCCACGCCACCGGCCACCGCAATCGCGGGGCGCGCGGGGTTTTCCTGCAGGTAAACCTCGATCGCACGGCGGGTCTTTTCGCGCAGCACGGCGGCGACAGCGGCTTGGAAGCCCGCGCAAAGATCGCGACGGTCTTGCACCGTCAGCCCGCCTTTTTGGGCGATGATCTCGTCTCGGGCACGCAGCAGCGCCGTCTTCAGGCCCGAAAACGACATGTCACAGCCCGGACGATCCAGCAGGGGGCGGGGGAATTTGAAGCGTTTCACATCGCCCAAAGCGGCTTCGGCTTCGACAATCGGGCCACCGGGTTGGGCAAGGCCCAACAGCTTGGCGGTCTTGTCAAAGGCTTCACCCGGCGCGTCATCGATGGTGCCGCCGATACGGCTGAAACTTTCGCTGCCCTTGGCGATCAGGAACTGGCAATGCCCACCCGACACCAGCAGCATCAGATAGGGGTAATCCAAGCCATCCGTCAGGCGCGGGGTCAGGGCATGGCCCGCAAGGTGGTTCACCCCCACCATCGGCAGACCGCTGCCCGCCGCCAAGCCCTTGGCCAGCATCACGCCCGACAACACGCCGCCGATCAGCCCCGGCCCTGCGGTGACGGCAATCCCGTCCAGATCGCGCAATGCCAGCCCCGATTGCTGCAACGCTTCCGCGACGCAGCCATCCAACCGTTCCGCATGGGCGCGCGCGGCGATTTCGGGGACCACGCCGCCGAAAGCCGCATGCAGCGCCACCTGGCCCTCGACGACCGATGACAGGATTTCAGCCTCGCCATTGTGATGCAGGCGCACCACCGCTGCCGCGCTATCATCGCAGCTCGATTCAATGCCAAGGAAGGTCAGGGAAGGGGGGGAATGGGGATCAGACATGCTCAACCGTTGCGGATGCGTGCCTTGGCAGGTAACACCTGAACCATGGTCCCGCAATCCCGCCCCGATGTCCTTAACCTGCGTCCCGCGCCGCAAGCGGCCCGATTTCACGCGCAATTGTGTGCGCGTTACGGCATGGATCTGGTGGTGCATGACAGCCCGCTGATGGTGGCGCGGTATTTTCAGCCTGACCTGCCCGCGATTGCAGGCGGCTTTAGGGCTGTCATCTTCACATCCGAAACCGGCGTGCTTGCCGCAGCGCCGCTGCGGGACCGCCTGCCGGATCTGGCATTCTGCGTGGGATCGCGCACGGCTGAAGTCGCGCAAGCGCAGGGCTATGCGACCATCGAAGCCGAAGGCGATGCGGTGTCTTTATTGGCCCTGCTGCACCGCCATCCGCAGGCGGGGCCGTTCCTGCATCTGCATGGCCGCGACGTGACCGGAGATATTGCGGGCGATCTGAGCCGTGCCGGTCTTCCCGCCCGTGGGGCGGTGGTCTATGCCCAAGAAGAACAGGATCTGACCGCTGCCGCCCGTTTGCGCCTGTCGCAGCAGGGGCGGCTTTTGGTGCCGATAATGTCGCCTCGGGCGGGACGCTTGTTCAGGGCGCGGTTGCAGGATGTATCGGTGCGCGCGGAATTGGTTATCCTTGCGTTAAGTCCCGCTGTTCAAACTGCATTCGGTCCCTATGATGGCGCGAAAATCGCGGTGGCCAAATCGCCGTCGCAAGCGGAACTCCTTGCCCAGATGGACCGTTTCCTATCCTAGGGTGCGGCGCGGAATTTGGCTTGCGGTATCTTGGTTTGGCCGCAAGATGCCTTTCATGCTAATCCCCTGATTGGGGACGAAAATTAAGGATACGAGATGTCGGATTCTGACCGTATTGATGTCGATGCCAAAGCGAAAGCTGTCGGCTCTGAGGTGACGGATCAAGTCACGCTAAAAACCGTGACTGAAGATTTGCCACCAGATAGCGTCGAGGCATCCGTTTCCGATCCTATCTTGGAAGAGGCGATCGCGGCCGAAGCAAAAGGCGATGTGCCGCCCTTTGTCGAAAAGCCGGATGCCAAACCTGCCGCAGATTTCCCAAAACATGAGATGCCTTCCGTGTCCGCAACCGATCTTCCGCCCGTATCTGAAACTGTTGTCGCACCAGTTAAGGCCGAAAAATCCTCGCGCGGGGGGGCGGGCTTTTTGGGAAGCCTGCTGGGTGGCGTGATTGCGGTCGCGGCAGGCTATGGCTTGGCGATCTATGCGCCGATCCCCAGTTTGATGGGGCAGAGCGGACCCCAGCTTGCCGATCTGGAAACCCGATTGGCCGCACTGGAATCCCGTCCCACGCCTGATGCGACTTTGGCCGAGCGATTGGCCGCCTTGGAAACCAAACCCGCGCCAGAGGTGAAGGCACCCGATCTGTCGCCGTTGCAAGAGGCTTTGGCCGCGCTTGATCAGCGGGTGGGGGCCATGGAAAGCCGTCCGGCGGCTCCGGTCGGGGTGATGGGGGACGGGCTAAGCCCCGAACAATTGGACCTGCTGCGCAATCAGTTGACCCAAGGTGTTGCGGCCAAAGTGGCCGAAGCCGAAGCCAGCCTTGCCGCCGCGCAGGATCAGGCCAAGAAGCTGGAAGCTTCCGCCAGTGAAACCGCCGCCAAGATCGCACAACGGGCCGCTTTGGGCCAGATCCGGGTGGCGATGGATGCGGGTCAGCCCTATGCGGGGGCGTTGCAGGAACTGGGCCTGAGTGATTTGCCCGACGTCATGACCCGCACAGCCGCAGGCGGCATCCCAAGCCTTGGCGATCTGGCACAGGATTTCCCCGCCGCCGCCCGTGCGGCTTTGGAAACCTCGTTGAAGGCAGATATGGGCGATACTTGGGGCCAGCGTTTCACGTCTTTCCTGCAGACAACATCCGGTGCGCGCTCGCTTGAACCGCGCGAGGGATCGGACCCCGATGCCGTGCTGTCGCGTGCGGAAGCGGCCGTTGCCAGCGGTGATCTTGCCAAAGCACTTGGCGAAATCGCCAGCCTTCCCGCGGAAGGTCAGGCGAAGATGGCGCCTTGGGTCGAACGCGCCACTTTGCGCCAAGACGCCTTGGCCGCGCTTGATGCCGTATCCACCCGCGTCGGGGAGTGACATCATGCTGTGGACGCTGCTGAAGGTCATCCTTTTTGTCATTATTATCGCGGCTTTGACCGCAGGCGCGGGCTGGTTGCTGGATACCGGTCCCGGCATCCATATTACCGTCGCCGGTTGGGAGTTCATGATCGGGCCGTTGCAAGCCGTGATCTTGGCGTTGCTCGGCACGGCTGCTTTGTGGGTATTGCTGCGGGTGTCGGGGCTGCTGGTTGCGATTGTGCGTTTCATCAATGGCGATGAAACCGCTTTGTCGCGCCATTTCACGCGTAACCGCGAACGCAAGGGCTATACCGCCTTGTCGGAAGGCATGATGGCCTTGGCATCGGGCGAGCCGCGTGTGGCCTTGGCCCGCGCGCAGAAGGCAGAACGCTATCTGGGCCAGCCCGAGCTGACCACGATCCTGATGGCGCAAGCGGCGGAAGCGGTGGGCGATACCCGCCGCGCGACCGATGCCTATAAGCGCTTGCTGACGGATGAAAAGACCCGTTTCGTGGCTTTGCGCGGCTTGCTGAATCAAAAGCTGGTCGAAGGGGATCGCGAGGCGGCTTTGAAGATCGCCGAACGCGCCTTCCAGATGAAGCCGCGCCATGCCGAGGTGCAGGATATCCTGCTGAAACTTCAATCGGAATCTTCGGATTGGTCGGGGGCTCGGGCCACTTTGGGGGCCAAGTTGAAAGCGGGCGAACTGCCGCGTGATGTCTACCGCCGTCGCGATGCGATCTTGGCCTTGCAAGAGGCGCGCGCGGTGATGGATGACGCCTCTAGCATTGAGGCGCGTGAAGCGGCGATTGAGGCCAATAAGAAATCCCCCGACCTGATCCCTGCAGCGGCCATGGCGGCGCGGTCCTTGGTGGCCAAGGGGGACAAGAAGGGCGCGACCCGCGTGCTGAAAAAGGCATGGGAAGCGCAGCCGCATCCCGATCTGGCCGCGGCTTTCGCCGAAATCGAGCCGGAAGAAAGCGCCAATGACCGCGTGAAGCGTTTCAAGGTGCTGACCGCCCTCCATCCCGATGACGAACAGACCAAGCTGCTGCTGGCCGAACTGCATGTTGCCGCCGAAAACTTCCCCGAAGCGCGCCGTGCCTTGGGCGATCTGGCGACCACGCATCCGACCCAGCGCTGCCTGACCATCATCGCCGCCATCTCGCGCGGCGAGGGGCAGGATGATGCCGTGGTGCGCGGCTGGCTGACCCGCGCGATGACCGCGCCGCGCGGTCCGCAATGGTGCTGCGACAAATGCCAGACGGCCTATGCCAATTGGAACCCGATTTGCGACAATTGCGGTGGTTTCGACACCCTGAGCTGGCGCACGCCCGTGCAGAACGAACTGATCAACCCGACCGGCACCGAGTTGTTGCCGCTGATCGTCGGCAAGCCGCAACCGGCTTCACCTGCGCCGCAAACCGCCAAACCAATGGCGGATGACATCGCCGATGTAGCGCCGTCGCGCCCTGTCATGCCCGATATGGCGGACCTGCCGGAACAGGAGTTCAGACAGCCACGGGTCGATTAAGCGCAAATTTCTCAAGCGCATGTCTCTGGGGCTTGACGAAACCCCGATCGCCGCTTAGGACAGCACTCGCATCTAGAGCGCCGCTGTAGCTCAGCTGGTAGAGCACGTCATTCGTAATGATGGGGTCGGGGGTTCGAGTCCCTTCAGCGGCACCACTAACATAGTGGAATATATGCATAAAAGGCCGTCCTTCGGGGCGGCCTTTTGCATTGTGGATTCGGGCTGCTATCTGCAGAGGGCCTTTGTCTGTATTTTAGGACATGCCCTGCGGCGGTGATGGATGCTTGACTGTAAGGCCTTGAAGGCGAAGGCCGCCCGAAGGCGGCCTGATGTTTAGTTGGCGGTGACTTGCACGGACATGCCGGGCAGCAGATGTTCGGCTCCGGTTTGGCCGTCGTCGATGGCGATGCGGAAGGGCAGGCGCTGGGCGATCTTGGTGAAATTGCCGGTGGCGTTCTGGCCCTGCAACATGCTGAACTCAGAGGCGGTTGCGGGCGAGAAGCCTTCAATCTTGCCGCTGAATGCGCGTCCGCCCAAAGCATCGACGCTGAAGGTCACGCCATGCCCCGCGCTCAGGCCTTCGACTTCGGTTTCCTTGAAATTGGCAATCACCCATAGCTCGTGGCCCACATGAGATACCAGCGCGGTGCCGGGCGTCACATATTGACCCACGCGGGCGGTGACTTGGCCCAGATGGCCATCGGCAGGCGCAATGATGCGGGTGTTATTCAGATCGATCTGCGCAAGTTCCACCGCGGCTTGCGCTTTGGCGATATCGGCGGCACGGGCGGAAATCTGGGCTTGGGCGGAATTGATCGCCTCGCGTTGCATGTCCAATTGGGCTTTGGCCGACATCAGATCCGCCTCTGACTTGCGCAGGGCCAGATCGACGCTGTCCAGATCGGATTGCGCGGTGACACCGCGTTCGGTCAGCGCGTGCGATCGTGCCGATTTGGACTGGCCCACGGCCAAAGCCGCTTCTGCCGCCGCGACCGATGCCTCATAGGCGCGTTCCGCGGCCTTGGCAGAGGTGACGCTTTGCTCGGCGACTGTCAGGGCGGCTTTGGCCGCATCCAGACCGGCCTGCGCTTGGGCCAGCTTTTGCACATAGGGCTTGTCGTCGATGGTGGCGATCAGATCCCCCGCTTTGACGGTTTGGAAATCCTGCACCTCGACTTGGCTTAGATAGCCCGACAATTGCGGGGCCATGGGGGTCACCTTGCCGCGCAGATAGGCGTTTTCGGTGAAGGGCATGTGCGAGGCGAAGGGTGGCAGGTGCCATGCGAACAGCACCAGCAACAGCGCCGACAGCCCGATGATCGCCGCGATCAGGGTGGGTAGCAGATGGGAACGGGTCATGTCAGGAAGCCTTGGCAGAGGGGGTGAAACGAAGGACCAGCCAGTCGCGCAGCAGATGCAGCACCAGCAGGCAGGCCGCGATCACCGCGACCACAGCGGTCAGGAAATAGGCGTCGTTATAGGCCAGCACATAGGATTGCATCGTCACATTGGTGGCGATCTGGCCAAGTGCTTGGGCCTTTTGGCTGGCGATATCAGGGATATAGGCGGATAAAGCGCCCATCCGCAGGGTCATTTCCTGCACCAAAGCCGCATTGGTCTGGGTCATCTGTTCCTGCAGATGCGCCATATGGAAGGCTTGGCGTTCATTGATGATCGACGAGAAGACGCCCGATCCCAACATGCCGCCAATGCTTTGGGTGGAAATGAAGATGATGATGAAGGACAGCAGATAGGTCGGCCCGCGGCTAAGCGCGGTCAACAGACCCGCCATCATGGCAGGCGCCATGAACAAGATCCCCGCCACCGCGATCAATCCTTGCGAGATGATCATCTCATGCGGGCGGGTGTCGATGGTGGCATGGCTGTCCATATAAGCCCCCGCCGCGATCAGGATCAACGCTACCAGATGCAGGGGCCCCGTGCGACCGGGTCGCATCCAGGCGAAGCAGGCCATGAAACCCACCAGCGACATCAGGCAGATCACGCTGAACAGGCCGACCATTTGGGATGGGGCCACGCCCAGCACTTGGAACATGCGCGGCGCACCCGCGCTTTGTTCCGACAGCAGCAGGCGGAACAGGAATAGCGTCGCGCTCATATGCAGCATTTCGGGCGATACGATCCAGCGGATGTCGATCAGGGGCGCGCGTCGCCACAGCTCGATCACGACGGCGGCTGCTAGGGCGACGATGGATGCCGCCAGCAGGACGCCGATCCATGGCGCATCGCTCCACCAGCGGATCGGACCCATCACGAAGGATATGATCAGGCCGGTAAAGGCGAAGGAAATCAGCGAGAAGCTTAGGAAATCCAGCTTTTCGATCACTTTTACCTTTGGCGCGGGCGTCAGCGGCAACACCATGATCAATGCCATGGACCCCATCGCTAGGCCAAGGCACAGGATGCGGATATCAAGGAAGCCGCCATCGCCCAGCAGATAGGGGGACACCACACGCGCGAGCGAGGGCCCCACGGTCATGGCGGTCAGGCACAGCGGCAGGCCCAGCACCAGCTTCATGGCCTGGGACAACGGCTCCATGATATACAAAAACGCGATGGTGGTCAGTGCGGCGGCGGCACTGCCCGACAGGAATTCCACCACCATGGCGGAGCGCAGATCGGTGATCCACAGCCCCGCGAAACTGAAGACGACATAGGCGCAGACGGCGATTTCGGTGAATGGCTTCAAGCCAATTTCGCTGCGCAGCTTCACCAGCATCAGCGGCAGGCAACAGCGCGGCACGATATAGGCCACCACCAGCCATGAGGCTTCGGTGGTGGTCACGCCCAGATCGCCTGCCATCTGCGGCAGGTTCGACATGACGAAGCCCTGGCCAAGCCCTGCGCCCAAGGCGACGCTCAGGGCCGCTATGATATAGGCCAAGACCACATAGAACGGGCGCTTGGGGGGAAGCGGTGGTGCGGCTGTCTCGCTCATGGCTTGGTCAGATCTGCTGCATTCTGCCGGATGCGTTCCAGAACGGCGCAGACCAGTTCCTGTTCCTGATCGGTGATGCCGACCAGCAATTCGCTACGCAGCTGCTGGATGAAGCCCAAGGTCTGCGGATCGCAGGCGCGCTGGGTCACGAACAGGGCGCGCTTGCGGCTGTCCGATTCGCTGGGGCGGCGTTCCAGATAGCCTGCGGTTTCCAGCGCATCGATATGGCGCTTTAACGTGGGGGCTTCGATGCCCACCTCTTTGGCAAGGTCGGCTTGGGTGATGCCGTCATGGCGCTTCAGCACCATCAGCACCTGCACGCGGGCCAGCGACAGGCCGACCGCTTGGGCGTTCTGGTCGTAATGCACGCGCAATTCGCGCACCACCTTGGACAAGGCGTCCAACAGCGGCGAAGGGGTCAGTGGGGACATGGGGCTCACAAAGCACAGGGTGCCGTTCGGGACGGCGCGGTCTTGAAAAGTTAGCATGCTTTGTAATTAGCATGCTTCCTATTTCTATCAACCCCGACCTGCTGTCACAGCGACATTGCCGCTTTGCAGGCCTTGCATGGCTTTGGGGCAGGTCAGGTCATCCGCGACAGCAGCTTGTGCAGCAAGATCGCTTCGTCTTCGGTCAGCGGCGACAGCGTGCGTTCGGTGACGGTAAAGGCCGCATCCATCGCGGTCGCATAGGCCAAGGCCCCCGCTTCGGTCAGCGACACCGTCAGGCGGCGGCGATCATTGGGGTCGGGGGCCGTGGTGACAAATCCCTGCCGGATCAGCCGTTCCACCACGCCTTTGATGGTGGCGGCATCCATGGCGGTTTCGCGACCGAGCCGATTTTGCGACATCGGCCCCAACTGCGCCAGCCGCGCCAAGGCCGCGAACTGGGTGGTGGTCAGTTGCGGGATCGCATCGGCAAAGATCGCCAAATGCCGCTGGTTCACTTTCCGCAGCAGATAGCCGATCTGGTGATCAAGGTTATAGGGCGTGTTGCTCATAGAAAAAGCCATAGTAACCCGATAGCGCCATGGCAAGAACGGAACGGTTGACAGAAGGGCCGATAGGCTTGCAAACTTGTAGGTATGCAAACAATCCACGTCCTCAGGGGGGCGCGATGGACGGCTATGTGCGACCTGACACACTGCCAGACGCTTTACAGCTGATCGCTGAAGCGCCCCGTTTGCTATTGGCAGGAGGCACCGATCTTTACCCGCAAGCGGGGATGCAGCTGGCGGGTTCCGTGCTGGATCTGGGCGGGTTGGCCGATCTGAAAGGCATCACGCCCAGCGCGGATGGCGGTTTGCGCATCGGGTCCTGCACGACATGGACGGCGATTTCGCAAGCTACACTTCCCCCCGCCCTGCAGACTTTGCAGCAGGCAGCCAGGCAGGTCGGCGGGCGGCAGGTGCAGAATGCGGGCACCATCGGCGGCAATCTGTGCAACGCATCGCCTGCGGCGGATGGGGTGGCCCCGCTGCTGGTCTTGGACGCGCAGGTGGAACTGGCATCGCGGCGGGGCGTCAGGCGCATCTCCTTGGCGGAGTTCCTGATCGGCCCCCGTCGCACGGCCTTGCGCCACGACGAGCTGTTACTCGCTCTTCATATTCCCGCACCCGCGTTGCAGGGACAGTCGGCTTTCCTGAAGCTGGGCGCGCGGGCCTATCTGGTGATTTCCATCGCTATGGTTGCCGTGCGGTTGCAGCTGCACCAAGGGCGCATCGCCAAGGTGGCTTTGGCGGTGGGGGCCTGTGCGGCCAGCGCGCGCCGTCTGACGGCCCAAGAAGCATTGCTGCAGGGGCTTTCCCCCGCTCAGGCGATGGATGCGCTGCGCGATGAGGTGATCGCATCCGATCTGTCGCCCATAGATGACATCCGTGCCTCCGCATCCTATCGGTCATTGGCGGCGGCGGAACTGATCCGTCGCGCGCTGGGCGATGCCTTGGCCCAACAAGAGGTGCCGCTATGATCCGCTTCACCCTGAACGGCGCTGCCGTCGCGGCTGAGTGCTGCCCCACCCGCCGCCTGTCCGACGTTTTACGTGAAACATTCGGCCAGCGTGGCACCAAGGTCGGCTGCGATGCGGGCGATTGCGGGGCTTGTACGGTGCTGGTGGACGGCGAACAGGTCTGCGCCTGCCTGACCCCTGTGGCCAAGGCCGAGGGGCGGCGGGTGGAAACCGTGGAAAGCGCTGCCGCTGATCTGGACCGCCTGCGCCTTGCCTTCCTGCGCCATGGCGCCGCCCAATGCGGGATATGCACACCCGCGATGCTGATGGCAGGGGTGGAACTGCGACGGACCATGGCCGACCCTACCGAAGATGATGTCAAAGACGCGCTGGGCGGGATTTTGTGCCGCTGCACGGGCTATCGCAAGATCATTGCGGCGATCTGCGATACCTCCGATGGCGAGATGCTGACCGAAGGCGGCGTGGGTGATCCCGTCAGTCGCTTGGATGGCGCGGCCAAGGTGGCAGGCGACAGCTTCGGCGCCGATCATGTGCCCGAGGGCGCTTTGAGCGTGGTCGCGCTTCGTTCCCCCCATGCCCATGCGACATTCCGCTTCGGTGATCTTGATACGTTCCGCAAGCGGGCGGGTGTTGTGGCTTTGTTCACCGCCGCCGATATTGCGGGGCGCAATGCCTTCGGGGTGATCCCCGCCTTTGCCGATCAACCCGCCTTGGCCACCAGCCCAGCGCGGTTCAAAGGCGAAGCGGTGGCTTTGGTGGCTTTCGAGGCAGGGGTAGACCCCGATCTGACCGGCTTTCCGGTGGAATGGCAGGAATTGCCCGCCCTGACTTCCCCCGCCATGGCCGAAGCCGAAGGGGCGGTGTTATTGCATGAGGGGCGGGCAAAGAACCTGTTGATCGAAGGCCGTGTCATCAAGGGGGATGCGGCGGCGGCCATGGCCTGCTCTGCTCATGTCGTCGAGGGACGGATGACCACCGGCTTTGTGGAACATGCCTATATCGAACCCGAAGCGGGTAGCGCGTGGATGGAAGGCGACACTCTGGTCATCCGCGCCTGCACCCAAGCCCCCGTTATGGACCGCGATGATACGGCTGCCGTGCTGGGGATCGCGCCCGACAAGCTGCGGATCATCCCCTCTGCGGTCGGGGGCGGGTTCGGATCAAAGCTGGATGTATCGTTGCAGCCGTTGATCGGTCTGGTCACGCTGAAGACCGGACGGCCTTGCCGCATGACCTATAGCCGCGCGGAAAGCATGGCCTCGACCACCAAGCGCCACCCTGCGGAAATGGCAGGCCGCATCGGTTGTGACGCCCATGGCCGGATCACGGCGGTTGAGTTTGAGGGCCGCTTCGACACGGGGGCCTATGCTAGCTGGGGGCCGACCGTGGCTAACCGCGTGCCGGTGCATGTGTCGGGGCCGTATCGCACGCCGCATGTAACCGCCCGTGCCCGCGCGGTGCATAGCCATGGTCCGGTATCGGGTGCCTTCAGGGGCTTTGGCGTGCCGCAGGCCGCCTTGTGGCAGGAAACGCTTTATGACCGCTTGGCGGATCAGGCGGGGATCGACCGGCTGGAGTTCCGTATCCGCAATGCGCTGCAAGCGGGGGATGCGACGGCGACGGGGCAGGTCTTGGCATCAAGCGGCATCAGACAATGTCTGGAAGCGCTGCGTCCGCATTGGACCCGCGCGCTGGGCGAAAGGGCAGAGGGGCGGCTGCTGCGCGGCGTGGGCGTGGCGTCTTGCTGGTATGGCTGCGGGAATACATCGCTGCCCAATCCATCGACCATCCGCATCGGTCTTTCGGCGCTGGGCCGCGTGGTCTTGCACCAAGGGGCCACCGATATCGGGCAGGGATCGAATACGGTGATCGCTCAGATCGCCTCCCAAGCGCTGGGCCTGCCATTGGCGGCGTTCACGCTGGTCGGACCCGATACTTTCCTGACACCGGATGCGGGCAAGACATCCGCCAGCCGTCAGACCTTTGTGTCGGGGCGCGCGGCCAAAGCGGCAGGGGAAGCTTTGCGCGCCGAAGTGTTGCGCCGTCTGAACCTTGGGGCTGCGGCGCGGCTGTCCCTGCAGGGCAGTCGCATCACCGGATATGACGGTGCGACGCGTCAAAGCCTTGATCTGGCGTGTCTGCCGCTTGATGCCTTCGGCTATGTCCTGTCGGCAGAGGAAACCTATGACCCGCCGACGGCCGCATTGGACGCCAATGGCCAAGGCATCCCCTATGCGGTTTACGGCTATGGGGCGCAGATGGTGGAACTGGACCTTGATCCGCAGCTTGGCACGGTGAAGCTGCGGAAGATCACTGCCGCCCATGATCTGGGTCGGGCGATCAATCCGCAGCTGGTGACGGGCCAGATCGAAGGCGGGATCGCCCAAGGCATCGGGCTTGCTTTGATGGAAGAATACCTGCCCGGTCGCACCGAAAACCTGCATGACTATCTGATCCCGACCATCGGCGATGTCCCCCCGATCGAAAGCCTGCTGATCGAGGTGCCCGACCCCGAAGGCCCCTATGGCGCGCGGGGCTTGGGGGAACATGTGCTGATCCCCACGGCGCCGGCGATCTTGAATGCGATTCGCCATGCGTCGGGGGCGGAACTGGACCGCGTTCCAGCCTTGCCGCATCGCATCCTTGAACGGCTGTCCCGCCATCGCGAAGGGTCGCTGCCATGACCGATACTCCCCCCGTCAAGATCCGCTGCGATGCCTGTCCCGTGATGTGCTATATCGCCGAGGGCCAGACGGGGGCCTGTGATCGCTATGCCAACCATCAGGGCCGGATCATCCGCACCGATCCTTTGGTCTTGCTTAGCCGGACCATCGAACAGGGCGGCAGGCTGGTGCCTTTCGCATCATCTGATCCCGAAATCCCGCGTGACAGTCTGGTGACGGGGATCGGATCAGGCACCACCTATCCCGATTACAAGCCCGCGCCCTTCATCATCGCCTCCCAAGTCGATGGCGCGGATATGATTACCGTCGTGACCGAAGCGATCTTTTCCTATTGCGGCGTGAAGGTGAAGATCGACACCGACCGTCATCTTGGTCCCGAAGGGGCCGTGATCCGATCAGCGGGCGAGGCTGTGGGCCATGTCGCCACCGCCGAATACGGCAGCCAGATGCTGAATCTGGGCGGGGTGCATCATCTGACGGGGGGATCGAAGCCGGAAGGGCGGATCACCTGTTCGACCATGCTGTCGCTGTGCAACGGCGATCCGGTGGAGCTGTCGATCGACGGTGGCTCGACGGTGATTGTGCAGGCAGGCCATGCGCCGATCATCGACGGCAGGCCTGAACGGCGGATGCGGGTCGGCTGCGGCTCGGCCACCATCGGGATGTTCGCCAGCCAATGGCAGGGGTTGGTCGACGAGGTGGTGGTGGTCGATGACCATATCACCGGCGTCGTCAGCGAACACCAAGCGGGCAAGGTGATCGGCTGGCAACCGACGGGGATCAAGATCAAGGGCCACAAATCCACACCCGGCCGCTATTTCCGCGTGTCGGAACCGGGGCTGGGCTGGGGCGGCACCAAGCTGACCGATCCCTTGGCGATCCTTGGCCCGTGGGATGCGAAGCGCGGCGCCTTTGCGGGGCTGCGGCTGTTGATGGTCTCCACCACCGGCGAGGATTTCGCTTATTACGTGCTGGACGTCGATCTGATCCCGCAACAGCAGCCGCTGCCCGATGCCTTGCGCGCCACGGTGGCCTTGATCGACGAAAACTGCGAACCCTCGCTGTGCACGGTGCTGTTTGTCGGCGGCGCGGGGGGGTCGCTGCGCGCGGGTGTGACACGCAATCCGGTGCGGCTGACCCAAGCGATCCATCGCGGGCAGGGGAGGCTCACCTGTGGCGGGGCTGAATGCTACCTGTGGCCGGGGGGCGGGCTGACCTTCATGGTTGATGTGACACGGCTGCCGGAAGGCGCGTTTGGATATGTGCCGACCCCCGCCTTGGTGGCCCCGCTGGAATTCACCATGGCCCGCGCCGCGTATCTGGCTTTGGGCGGTCATGGCGATGCGGTGGTCGATCTGGCCGATCTGCAAGCAAGGGGGGGCGAATATCCCACGGCCGCACGGGTCATGCACCACGACGGGGGCGGCGCATGATCGGGGTGCAGGCGCAAATGCTGTCGGGCGGGCGTCTGCATCTGCAGCATGGGCCGATCGATCTGGTGATCTGGGCCGAAGGACCTGCGGCGGTGGTTCAAGACGCCTACCGCGCGGCGCAAGCACGGATGGCCAGTGTATTGGACGAATTGGTGGCCGAACTGCCGCTGTTGCGCAGCCCCTATCCGCAGGTCGAAGGCCGGATCGCCAAACGGATGGCCATGGCCTGCGCGCCCTACCGGCCTTTGTTCCTGACGCCGATGGCGGCCGTCGCGGGGGCGGTGGCGGATGAGGTGCTGGCCCATCTGATCCGCCCGCAGATCACCCGTGCCTATGTCAACAATGGTGGCGATATTGCCCTGCATCTGGGTCATGGCCAGCGCCTGACCTGCGCGATAGCGGCGGGCGGCCATAGCATCGACATCGGCCATGCATCGACGGTCAGGGGGATCGCCACATCCGGCTGGGGCGGTCGCAGCTTTTCCTTTGGCATCGCCGATGCGGTGACGGTTTTGGCGGCTTCGGCCGCACTGGCCGATGCGGCCGCCACGGTGATCGCCAATGCGGTCGATCTGCCCGACCATCCCGCCATCCGCCGCAAACCCGCCCATGATCTGCAAGCGGATAGCGATCTGGGGGACCGTCTTGTCACTGTCGCCGTAACCAATCTGTCGCCGCAGGAGCGCGCGCAAGCCATCGCGTCCGGCATGGCTTGCGCCGAAGCTCTGCAAGCGCGCGGAATGATTGAGGCGGCGGCGATTTTCCTGCAATCTGATCTGGGTGTCCTTGGGGCACCTTTCGCGCGCATCGGCAAAGGGGAGGCCGCATTTGCCTGATTTCACCATTCGCAAGATCACCCTGCAACTCGAAGAGATCCGCCATGAAGGCGGTCCCATCGGTCAACCCGTCCAGCGTGGTCTGGTCTATGCTATCTGCGCCAATCCTTTCGCGGGGCGCTATCATGACGCTCTGCAATCCGCGATGGATAGCTTGAAACCCTTGGCCTTGGAGCTGACCGACCGTCTTGTCGCCGCCTTGGGCGGGCGTGACGGCATCGACGCCTATGGCAAAGGTGCCTTGGTCGGCGAGGCAGGCGAAAGCGAACATGGCGCGCTTTGGCATGTGGCGGGCGGCTACGGGATGCGGGATCGCTTGGGCGAATGCCGTGCCATCGTGCCTTCGGCCATGAAGGTGGGCGGCATGGGGGCAAGCCTTGATGTGCCGCTCGGCCATCTGAATGCGGCCTATGTGCGGTCCAGATTCGATGTGGTGACGGTGGCCTGCGCCGATGGCCCCAAAGCGCATGAGGTGCTGTTTGCCTTGGCCATGGCCAAAGGCGGGCGGGTCCATAGCCGCATGGGCGGCTTGGAAGTGGATCAGGTCAAGGGCGAGGACGGTTTGCGGTGAGGCACCTTCTGCTGATCCTTACCTGCCTGATGCCAGCTGCGGCTTTCGCCTGCGCTTTGCCGCCCAGCATCATCCTGACCCTGCCGACCGGACATTACATCACCGCCGCCGCTTTGACGGTGGCCTTCACCGTGGCGATGGGGCTATGGGTCGACCGCTTGCCGAAGCTGGGATCGAACACCTTGTATGAGGGCCGCGTCCTCATACCCGAGGTAGTGTCTTCCTACCTTTCGCTGCTGGTCTTCTTGGGGCTTGTGTTCATCGGGATCTTCGGCTCACGCGATCCGATGCACAACCTGCTGACCTTGGTGTTCTGGACCGGCGTCTGGATCGTGGTGCCGCTGGGCTCGATGATCATTGGCAATATCTGGCAGGCGATCAACCCGTGGACGGCGGCAGTGCGGATCACCCGCAGCCTGTTGGGACGCAACAGCAGCATCGGGTTGGCGCGGTTCGGCGCTTGGCCTGCGGTGCTGGGGCTGGCGGGGTTCAGCTGGTTCGAAATGGTGTCCTTGTCGCCGGAAGACCCCTTCGTGCTGGCCAAGGTGGCCGTAACCTATTGGGTGGCGATCTATCTGCTGGCGGTGCTGGAAGGCGAGGACTGGCTGCAGCAGGGTGAATTCCTGACCCTGATGATGCGGCTTCTGGCCAAGGTCGCGCCGCTGTGGGTCGAAAGCGACGGGCAGCGGATGGCGGTCAAGGCCGGATGGCCGGGCAGCCAGATCTTGACCATGACGCCATTAGGCCTGTCGGAAATGGCCTTTGTGGCGGCGCTCTTGGCATCGCTCAGCTTTGACGGCTTTATGGATACCTATGTCTGGCTGGCATGGATCGGGGAAAATCCGCTGGAACCCACCGGCCGGTCTGCCGTGGTCTGGCCCAATACATTGGGGCTGGCGGCGTCTTGGGCGATCACCGCGCTGACCCTTTGGGCGGTGATCCGTGCAGGCCGCCTGCCTGCGGGACCGGTGATGTTGTCCTTCTTGGCCATCGCCGCCGGATATCATGCGGCGCATTATTTTGTGACCCTGCTGACGGCGGGCCAATATACTTTGGCGGCGCTGAACGACCCGTTCTTCAGGGGCGACGACTATTTGGGTCTCGGCGATTTCTTCGTGTCCTTCGGCTTCCTGACCGATGGCGGGTTGATGCCTTTGATCTATGCCGTTCAATTCGCAGCCATTTTAGGAGCACATATCTTGGCCGTGCTTCTAAGCCTGCGTTTGGCGGGCGAAGTCCGTGCGGTATCGCATTTACCGCTGGCAGCGCTGATGGTGGCTTACACCGTGTTAGGGCTGTGGTTGCTTTCGACAGCAAGAAGTGGATAGAGGAGATGTGCGTAGCGTAATCTTTCGCAAATCATTGGTATACTTACGAAATTTATGAAACGGCGCAGGGATGCGCGTCCGCACCAACATAGGAGAAATAGATGACGACGTTGACTAGCAGTTTCCTGCCGACCCGCCGCACCCTTCTCAAAGGCGCTGGCGCCGGTCTTTTGGCCTCGACCCTGATCCGTCCGGTCTGGGCGCAATCCTCGCCGATCAAGTTGGGCTTCCAGTTGCACCGCACCGGCATCGGTGCCGCTTATGGGCGCTGGTATGAACGCACCGCGCAGGCCGCCTTGAAGGTGCTCAATGATGCGGGCGGCATCAATGGGCGCCCCGTGGAAATCGTGTTCGAAGATGATGGCACCGACCCCAAGCGCGGCGCGGAAGTCATTGAAAAGCTGACCTCGCAACATGGCTGCGATCTGGTGTTCGGGCCGCTGTTCAGCCATGTGGTGATCGGATCGGCCCCGCGTGCGGCCGAGCTGAAGGTGCCCTATCTGGTCTGTTCCGAAGGCTTCCATGTGGCATCGGGCAATCTGAACCGCTGGACGATGCAGCCGGGCATTACGGATGTGCGCGCGCAGGTATCGTCGATGGCGCCGTTCATCACCAATACCTTGGGCAAGAAGGTCACCATGATCTTCCCCGATTACGCCTTTGGCCATGACCACCGCGATTACCTGACGCCCGCCATCGAAGCGGCGGGGGGCAGCGTCATCAAACAGATCGCCGTGCCGCCGACTGAAACCAGCTTCACCCGCTATCTGCCGCAGATCCCTGCCGATACGGAAGTGCTGTATCATGTGATGATCGGGCCGGCGGTGCTGACCTTCGTCAAGGAATTGGGCGAGTTTTACGGATCGGGCGCGAAACCGGAAATCTTCGGTTTCATCGACTCGCTGGAAGCGGTCAGCATGAGCGCGAGCGGCTTGGAATTCCTGGAAGGCAGCCATTTCTGGGAAGGCCATTGCCGCAACCTGCAACCCGATGCGCCCGATTACGAAAAAGCCTATCGCGCAGCGGTCGGCGTGGATGACAATGGGGCATCGGTGTCGGATGCCAAGGATGTATCGACCTATGGGCATATGTTCTCGGTCTGGGAGACCTTGCATGTGATCAAAGCGGGGATGGAGGCATCGGGCTATCAATCCACGGCGGATCGCCAGAAATTCGTCGAAGCGATCGAGGCGATGACCAAATTCGATGCAGGCCCCGCCCATGTGCAGGGGGACAAGGTGTTCAATGGCAAGACCCACCAAGTCTTTGCGAAGCAGTTCATTTCGAAGGTCGAAGGCGGCAAGCTGAACAGGGTCCACACGACCTCGATTGAAGACAGCTTCTATCCCGACGCCGTCGATTACACGACGAAATCCTTCTGATCTGGATCGGGGGCGGCGGCTTGCCTGCCGCCCTTCGCGTCTTAGACGACACGTCTTATACAAGGGGGCGCCTTTGTCCTTCGGACCTTTTCTTCTGATGGCTTTGCTGGAAGGCACCGTGATGGCGGCGGTGCTGGCGCTGACCGCTGTCGGGCTTTCGCTGGTCTTCGGCGTCATGCGGGTGGTCAATGTCGCCCATGGCGAGTTTTTCATGCTGGGCGCGGTGATCGCTTGGTTTGTGACCTATCATCTGCCGCTGCCGCCCGCGCTGGCTTGGGTCTGCGCTTTGGTGGTGGCCCCCGTGGTGGTGGCTGCGATTGCGTACACCGCCGACAAGCTGGTGCTGAAGCGGATCAATTACGATGCCGAAGCGACCATCGTGGCCACCATCGGCTTGATGTATATCCTGCAGCAAGCGGCGCTCAGCTTTTACGGTCCCGATGCGCGGCCCGTCGATGCGCCTTTCACATGGCGGATCCAACTGCCGTGGTTCGGCTATTCCGGTTACAAGCTGTTCGTGGTGGCGGCGGCTGCGGTGATCTTGGCGGGCGTCTGGGCTTTCATGACCAGATCCAAGGCCGGTCTGGTGATGCGCGCGACGCAAGTGGACCGCGATACGGCGCAGGCCTTCGGCATCAATGTCGACCGCGTTTATGCAGGCACCTTCGCCTTGGGGGCCGCCTTGGCGGCGGTGGCGGCGGTGCTAATCGTGCCGATCCAGCAGGCGCATTACCTGATGGGGCATGACCCCTTGCTGCTGTCGTTCATCGTGGTGATCATTGGGGGCTTGGGATCAATCAGGGGCACCTTGATCGCGGCCTTGGTGATCGGGCTGTCGGATGGGGTGATATCCATGTTCTTCACCCCGACCTTGGCCAAGATCATCGCCACCCTGCTGGTCGCCCTAGTGCTGGTCTTCCGCCCTCAAGGCCTGTTCGGAGCGAAACCATGAGCAATTCGGCAAAGGTTTTCGCCCTGCATGGCGCGCTTCTGGTGGCCTTGTTCGCGGCGCAATTCGTGGTGCCGTCCTATCATGTGACCAACCTTGCGCGGATCATGGTGCTGTCGGTTTTCGCGATGGGGTATAACATCGCCTTTGGCTATACGGGGCTGCTGAGCCTTGGCCATGCGCTGTTCTTTGCCGCGGGCATGTTCGGCATGGGGCTGCCGGTCTGGCATCTGGGGATGGCAGGGCTAACGGCCTTCGGGCTGGGGCTGATCTCGGCGGGGCTGATGGCGCTGGCGGTTGGCTTGCTGGCCCTGCGCACGGCGGGGGTCAGCTTCATGATCGTTACCTTGATGTTCGCGCAGGCAGGGCATCTGTTGGTGATGTTCTATGGCCGCGAGACGGGGGGCGACGAAGGTTTCACCCTCGATAATGCCGCGCGCCGGATCATGGGGCTGGATCTGTCTACCGATACCCATCGCTATATGGTGGCTTTGGCCTTGTTCGCGATTGCGATGCTGGCGTGCTTGTGGCTGGTCAGATCGCCCTTCGGTCGCGTCATGGTCGCCATGCGCGAAAACGAGGAACGCAGCCGGATGCTGGGCTATAATCCCTTCCGTGTGAAGCTGATCGCCTTGGTCGTATCGGGCATCATGTCGGGTGCGGCGGGTGCGGCCTATGGGCTGTTGTTCGGCTATGTCGGCGGCACATTCGCCACCATCCAATATTCCATCCTGCCCATGCTGTATGTGCTGTTGGGCGGCGCGGGCACCGTCTTGGGCCCCTTCTTCGGCGCGGTGGTGATGTTCTATCTGACCGATATCGCCAGCGGCTATACCGATGCATGGCTGGTCTTGGTGGGCGCGGCTTTGGTGGCTGTTGTACTCTTCGCCCCCAAGGGCTTGCTGGGCACATTGCGCGAAAGGATCATGCCATGGTTGCCGTGATGCAGGCGCGCGGGCTGACGCGTCACTTCGGCGGTCTTCGGGCGGTCGATAACGTCGATTTCGATTTGGAAGCGGGGGAAATCCACGCCTTGATCGGGCCCAATGGCGCGGGCAAAACCACTTTCGTCAGCCTGTTGTCGGGGCGGATCGAACCGCAAGCGGGCGGTATCACGCTGGCGGGCGAGGATATCACCAAGCTTCCCGCGCATGAGCGGGTGAAACGGGGGATCGCCTATACCTTCCAGATCACCTCGATCTATCCCAAGCTGTCGGTCTTCGACAATGTGGCTTTGGCGGCGCAAAGCGCGGGTGGTCCCGATTTGGCGGGGCGTGTGCGAGGGGCGCTTACACGGGTCAATCTGGCGGGGTTCGAGGCCGAAACCGCAGGCAATCTGTCCTATGGCCACCAGCGGCTGCTGGAACTGGCCATGGGGTTGGCTTTGCGCCCCAAGGTCTTGATCTTGGACGAGCCGACCCAAGGCTTGGCGGCTTCCGAAATCGAAGGCTTTGCCGCCTTGGTGCGGTCCTTGGTGCCGCAGACCACAGTGCTGCTGATCGAACATAACATGGAGCTGGTCATGCAGCTTGCCCATCGCATCACCGTGTTGAACTTCGGTCAGGTGCTGGCGAGCGGATCGGTCGATGATATCCGCGCCAATGCCGCCGTGCAGGATGCTTATCTGGGGGCGGATCATGCTTGAAACCAAAGGCTTGCAGGCAGGATACGGCCCCGTCACCGTGTTGCGCGATCTGGATTTTACCGCTTTGCAGGGGCAGATCACCTGTGTGATGGGGCGCAACGGGGCGGGCAAGTCGACGCTGATGAAGGCGCTGATGGGGCTGGTGCCTGCCACGGCGGGGACGATCATCCTGAACGGTCAAGCGCTGCACAAGCTGCCTGCGCATCAGGTGCCGAAAGCCGGTATCGCCTATGTACCCCAAGGGCGGCGCCTGTTCGGCCCGCTGACGGTGGCCGAGAATATAGAGGTGGGTCTGCTGGCACGCGGCAAGGGCGCCGCCACCCGCGAGCGGGTCTTGGACATGTTCCCCCGTCTGCGCGAACGGCTCAATCAGACTGCATCCACGCTATCGGGGGGCGAACAGCAGATGCTAGCCATTGCGCGGGCCTTGTGTCTGGAACCTGATGTGCTGCTGCTGGACGAGCCGACCGAAGGGCTGCAGCCGTCGATGATCGCTTTGATCCGTGAAACGATCCAGACCTTGAAGGGCAGCGGGCTGGCCACGGTTCTGGTCGAACAGCGCGTCGATGCCGCGGTCAAACTGGCCGACCGGATCGCCTTCATGGCGCATGGACGGATTCAAGCACAACTTACGGGGGCGGAGATCACCGCCGCCTCTCCGTTATTCCGGCAATATGTAGGGGTCTAGACATGGCAGGCATGGTGGCTGGCGTCGATGTAGGGGGAACATTCACCGATCTGGTGATCTTCGATCCGGACAAAGGCGCGGTCCGCCTTGCCAAGGTGCCGACCAGCCTGCCCAATCAGGCGGCGGGGGTGCTTGCCGCTTTTGAAGCGGCAGGCGCCGATCTGGGCCGGATCGACCTGATCGTGCATGGCACCACCACCACAACCAATGCGGTGCTGGAACGCAATCTGTGCAAGACCGGTCTGATCACGACCGAAGGCTTCCGTGATGTGCTGGAATTGGGGCGGCGCACCCGCCCGCAAGCTTACGGCATGCATGGCACCTTCCGCCCCGTGATCCCGCGCGATCTGCGGCTGGAGGTGGCGGAGCGGATGGATGCCACCGGCCAAGTGCTGATCCCCTTGGACGAAGCTGCCTTGCGTGAACGTGTCGCCCATCTGCGCGATCAGGGATGCGAGGCTTTGGTGATCCATTTCCTGCATGCCTATGCCAATCCCGCCCATGAACGCCGCGCGGCCCAGATCGCCACCGAGATATGGCCCAATAGCCATATCACCATGGGCCATGCGCTTTTATCCGAAAGCCGTGAATACGAACGCGGGGTGACGGCTGCGGTTAATGCTGCCGTGCAACCGCTGTTGGAGCGTTATGTTTCACGTTTGTCAGGCCAATTGGCCCAACAGGGCTATCACCGGCAATTGCTGGTGATGAACGGCAATGGCGGCATGGTTTCGGCCGAAAAGGTGGCGCTTGAGGCGGTGAAGACCGTGATGTCGGGGCCGGCTTCGGGCGTGATGGCGGCTTTGGCGACGGGGCGTCGGGCGGGCTTTGCCAATCTGCTGACCTATGACATGGGCGGCACCTCCACCGATGTGGCGATGATCCGCGACGGCGTGGTGCCGGTGTCGAATGAGATTGAAGTCGAATATGCCATGCCGATCCATGTGCCGATGGTCGATGTGCGCACGGTGGGCGCAGGCGGCGGGTCCATCGCGCGGGTCGATGCGGCGGGCATGTTGCGGGTGGGGCCGGAAAGTGCTGGGTCCATGCCGGGGCCGATCTGCTATGGGCGGGGCGGTGATAGGGTGACCATTTCCGATGCCAATCTGATCCTTGGCCGCTTGCCCGCGCATCGCTTCGGTCAGGCGGCGGATGCCGCGCGAAGGACGATGCAAGACCAGATCGCCACCCCCTTGGGCCTGTCGATCGAACAGGCCGCCGAAGCGGTGATCCGCATCGCCAATACCCATATGGCGGGTGCGATCCGCATGGTGTCCTTGTCGATGGGGGCCGATCCGCGTGACTTCGCCTTGTTCGCCTTTGGTGGCGCGGGGCCGTTGCATGCGGTGGCCTTGGCGCGGGAGCTGGGGGTGCCGAAAGTCTTGGTGCCCGCAAGACCGGGGCTGACCAATGCTTTGGGTTGCGTGGTGGCCGACCTGCGCCATGACTTCGTGCGCAGCCTGAACCAGCCGCTTGATGGGGTCGATATGGATCGAGTTCACGATATACTGGCACAACAGGAAGCCGAAGGTCGAAAACTTATATCTGATGAACATATCACGCTTGAAAGCGTGAACACGATATATTCGGCGGATATGCAATTTATCGGCCAGACCCATCTTTTGCGCGTGGATTTGCCATCGGCTATGCCTACACGTCAGGAAATGCAGGATATTTTCGAACGCGCCTATCACAGCCGTTTCCGCGTCGACCTGCCGGATATCCGTGCCAATCTGGTGAATTTGAACGTCTCGGTCATCGGCGCTCGACCTGAAATCGACCTCTCGGCGCTGCTGGATGGCGATGCGCGCGGGGATCGACCCGAAATCCGTGACTTGAGGCTGGTCTGGTTCGACGGCTGGCAAGAGGTGCCGGTCTATTGGCGCGATCAGCTGCCCTTGGATCTGGACCTGCAGGGTCCGGCGATCATCGAGCAGATGGATACGACCCTTATCATCGACCCCGATTGCCGTGTCCGCGCCGATCGCGACGGCAATCTGATCATAGAGGTGCCGCATGGTTGATCTGGACCCGATTACCTTGACCGTGATCCAAGCGGGCTTGCAGCAGGTCTGCGACGAGATGGACCTGACCTTCAGCCGTGCCGCCTTTTCGCCGGTGATTGCCGAAGCCGATGACCGGTCCGATGGCATCTATGCGGCGGAGGATGGCAGCCTGATCGCGCAAGGCTCCAAGGGGTTGCCGGTCTTTGTGGGGGTGATGCAGTTTTCCACCCAGACGCTGATCGCTCGGATCAAGGCGGGCATTACGGCCGCGCCCGAAGAAGGCGATATCTATATCGTCAACGACCCCTATCTGGGCGGCACCCATCTGATGGATGTGCGCTTTGCCATGCCGGTCTGGCGCGATGGCCGCATTTTCTGCTGGCTGTCGAATACGGGGCATTGGCCGGATACCGGAGGTGCTGTGCCCGGTGGCTTTTCGGCTTCGGCCATCAGCGCCGAACAGGAAGGGCTGCGCTTGCCCCCCGTGAAGCTGTTCAAGCGCGGGCAATTGGATCAGGAAATCTGGTCGATCATCTGTTCCAACATCCGCGTGTCCGAACAAAGGATCGGCGATGTGCAGGCGCAGGCATCGGCCCTGCTGGTGGGGGCGGAACGGTTGGCGGCTTTGCTGGGCCGTTATGGCGATGATGTGGTGAGCGAGGCGATCCGCCGGATGCGGGGCTTGGCCGCCAAGCAGATGCGCGCGATGATCGGGCTGATCCCAGACGGGGCCTATCACGCGACGGCGCAGATCGATTCCGATGGCGTGGTCGACCAGCCTTTGACCATTGCCTTGCAGGTGACCAAAGCGGGCGACAGCCTGACCTTCGATTTCAGCGAATCATCCCCGCCCTGCATGGGGCCGATGAATTCGGTGCGGGCCACGACCTATAGTTCGGTCTATCTGGCGATGCGCCATATCTTCCCCGATGTGCCCATATCGGCCGGAGCCTTTGAACCTTTGCGGATCATCGGCATTGAGGGCAGCTTCCTTGACGCCCATTACCCCCGCCCCGTATCGGGCTGCGCCGCCGAGGTCAGCCAGCGCATTGCCGAAGCGGTCTTTGCCGCCTTGGTGCAGGCGATCCCCGATCGGGTCACCGCGGCCCCTGCGGGCACCAGCGGGAATTTCGGTCTGGGCGGGCATGACCCCGATACCGGACGGGACTTCGTCATGTATCAGATTTCCGGCGGCGGCTATGGCGGTTTCTTGGGTGGCGACGGCATTGCCAATGGCTGTTCGACCATCGGCATATCCAAAGCGCCGCCAGTCGAGATCATGGAGCAGAAGTTCCCCGTGCTGTATCGCCGCTATGCTTTGCATGAAGGGTCAGGCGGAGCGGGGCAGCATCGCGGCGGCTTCGGTCTGGATTATGAAATCGAGCTGCGGCGCGGTTCGGCGCGGGCGAGTTTCGTGATGGATCACGGGCGCACGGGGCCGCAGGGCGTACTGGGCGGGCAGGATGGGGCGGTGAACCGCGTCGAGGTCTGGCGTGACGGCCAGATGTGGCAGCCACCGCATCTGTCGAAAGCGCAGGATGTGGTCATGCAAGCGGGCGACCGCGTGCGGGTGCGCACGCCGGGCGGCGGCGGCTATGGCCCGCCGGAGCTGCGGGACAAGGCCTTGATTGACGAAGATATTCGTCTGGGCCGTTATACGGCGGATGAAGCGGCACGCCTATGGGGTGCGCGGGATTAAACCCGCGCCACGCCTTTGGTCCAGACGGCTTGCAGGCTGAAATCCGCGCCCAGATGCACCAGATCGGCGCGGGCGCCCATCTGCAGATGGCCGATGTCCTTGCGTCCCAGCAGCCCTGCGGGAATCGATGTCGCCATCGCCAAAGCGCGTTCGGGTGTCACGCCCCAATGGACCACATTGGCAATCGCTTGCGGCAGGGTCAGATCGGCCCCCGCCAAGGTGCCATCCTCCAAGGTCAGCCGCCCGTTGGCCCGCGTTATGCGTCGTCCGCCCAGATCGAAGCTGGTGATATCGGTGCCCGCCACCGACATGCAGTCCGACACAAGGAAGATGCCGTCGGGCTTGGCCGCCAGCGCCACCTGCATCGCAGGCAAGCTGACATGTTCGCCATCGGCGATCAGGCCCGCATGGATCGGATGGGTCAGGGTGGCGCCGACCAGACCGGGGCTGCGGTGGCCCAATTGGGTCATGGCGTTGAACAGATGCGTGACGCAACGCGCGCCTGCCTTGATTGCGGCTTGGGCCTCTTCATAGCTGCAGTCGGCATGGCCAAGGCTGACGATGACTCCGGCTGCCGATAATGTGGCGATCTGCTCGGGCGTCACCGAATGGGGGGCCACCGTGATCATCAGCGCAGGCAGCTTGCCCGCCGCCGCGCAGATCGCCGCCATATCCTGATCATCTATCGGGCGAATCAGGTTAAGATCATGCGCGCCCTTGCGTTTGGGGTCCAGATGCGGGCCTTCCAGATGCAGGCCCAGCAGGCCATCCATTCCCGATGCCGCCGCCTTCACGGCCGCGTCGATCACGGTGAAGGTGGCTTCGCGCGTATCGGTGATCAGCGTCGGCAGAATGCCCGTCGCGCCAAGCCCCGCATGCGTGCCGCACATCAGCTGCAACGCGGCCACATCGGTCTGGCCGCAAACCCACAGCCCCGCTCCGCCATTCACTTGCAGGTCCAGCAGGCCCGGCGCAAGAATGCCGCCTGCCAGCCGGATAGGGGTGGCCTCTTCGGGCGCGTGATCAAGGATGGCCGCGATGCGCCCGTCTTCGACCAGCAGCACGCGATCTTGTAACAGTTGCGCACCGTCAAACAGGGTCGCGCCCGAAAAAGCCGTTTGGGTCATCAGATCGTTTCCGTCACTTTACGCAGATGCGGCGGCGTATCGGGATCAAAGCCGCGCCGACGCGACAGGCCTTCGACACAATTATAGAAGGCGACCGCCAAAACCAAGGGCGCAACCAGCGGATGCAGATTGGAGACCATCGGCAAGCTGGTGGCCCCGTCAAGCGCGGTTCCGGTGATGAAGACATCCGCGCCTTGGCCGACCAGACGTTCTGCGGTCGCCGTCACTTGCGTCAAAGCGGCGTCTTCCACCGCCATGACCAGCACGGGGAATTGCGCCTGCACGATGGCCGAAGGACCATGCAGAACTTCCGCCGCCGAATAGGCTTCGGCATGCAAGCCGCTGGTTTCTTTCAGCTTCAGCGCCGCTTCTTGGGCAATCGCGAAAGCGGGACCACGGCCAAGGATATAGGCTTGCTGGGCGCGTGACAGACGCGCGGCCAAGGGCGACCAATCCAAGGACAAGGCTTGATCCATGGCATCGGGAAGGCTCTGCACGGCGGCCAGCAGCTCTGCATCCTGCGACCATTCGGCGACCAAGGCCAAGCCCGCCAGTGCCGAGGTGACAAAGGTTTTCGTTGCCGCAACGCTTTGTTCGATCCCAGCTTGCAACGGCAAGCAATGGCTTGCGCCGGTGCCCATGGGGCTGTCTTCGTGGTTGGTGATGGCGATCGAGACCGCGCCCGATGCCCGCGCGCTGCGCATCATTTCCACGATGTCGGGGCTTTTGCCCGATTGCGAAATGCCGATGCAGGCGGCTTTGGCAAGCTTCAACTCGCGGCCATAGATCGATGCGATCGAGGGGCCGACCGATGCGACGGCCAAGCCAAGCGCCAGTTCGGAGACATATTTTACATAGCTCGACGCATGGTCGGATGATCCGCGCGCGACGGTCACCATGAAGGCGGGATCTGCTGCGCGCAATGCATCTGCGGCAGCTTTGACGGCAGGGGCGGATTTCGTCAGGAAATCACGTGCGGCCTGCGGGATCTGGGCCACTTCGCGGGCCATATGGGTTTGGGTCATCGGATTATCCTCCATCACCGGGACGGGTTTTCAATTCTACAGCAAAATCATAGGCATCGCCGCGATAGAGCGCGCGGGTGAATTCCACCACCTGCCCGTTGGGCAGATAGCCGATCCGTTCGATGCGCAGACCGGCAGTGCCCGGCGGCACGGCCAGCAGATCGGCGTCTTCCGCGCCGATATTGGCGGCGGAAATGCGTTGCACGGCGCGATCGGGCCGCAAGCCCCGCGCTTCCAGCACCCCATAGAGCGAGGTTTCCACTTCCAGCGGATCGGGCAGATGTTGGGTCGACAGGGCCGCATGTTCGATGGCCAAAGGCAGGCCGTCGGACATCCGCACCCGTTCCAGCCGCGCGACGGTTTGGCCGATGGTCAGCCCCAATGCCATCACCTCTTCCGGAGAAGGTGGCGATACTTGGCGTGAAAGCCACAAGGATTCCACCACCTTACCGCGCCGTGCCATATCTTCGGTGAAGGATGTCAGCAGCGAGAGCGCTTGTTCCAGCTTCTGCCGCTTCTGCGCGATGAAGGTGCCCGATCCATGGCGTTGCACCAGCAGCCCTTCGGCCACCAAAGCCTGCACCGCCTTGCGGATGGTCACCCGCGACAATCCCGTCTGAAGCGCCATATCGCGTTCGGCAGGCAGGCTGTCACCGGGGGATAGCTTGCCCGAACGGATCGCCTCTGCGAGGTGACGCTGCAACTGCAGATATAGCGGACCAGAGACTGCCGCGGAAAAGCTGCTATCGGCAAAAAGGCTTTGCGCCATTGCGGTCCTGCTGTTGCTTCGGGGTGAACGGGGTGCGAATCCCCTTGGGTCAATAATACCAAAACAATACCATTTAGAAAGACCCCTCGTCGGCCTAATTCAATCTGGCTTGTTTTAAAGCATTTTATGCCGAACGCGGCCTTGGCCATCAGATCGTACTTTACAACTGGTATTGTTTTGGCATCATTTACCTTAGGGAAATTTAAGCCTGCTCCGCTCGGCCTGAAGGCGGCGGAAGAACGACGTCAAAAATGATGCGTATTTGGGAGATGACAATGAAACGGATGCCTTTGGCCCTGCTGTTGGGGAGCACCTTGCTGGCTGCTCCGGCTTTGGCCGAAACCACGCTGACCATCGAAAGCTGGCGCAATGACGACCTGACCATCTGGCAGGATGTGCTGATCCCCGCGTTCAATGAAAAGCATCCCGATATCAAGGTCGTCTTCTCGCCGACCGCGCCTGCCGAATATAATGCGGTGCTGAATTCCAAGCTGTCCGCAGGTTCGGCCGGTGATCTGGTCACCTGCCGCCCGTTCGACGCCTCGCTGGAGCTGTTCAATCAGGGCAATCTGGCGGACCTGACCGGTCTGGACGCGATGAAGAACTTCTCGGATGTGGCGAAGGCCGCATGGCAGACCGATGACGGTTCGAAGACCTTCTGCGTGCCGATGGCATCGGTGATCCACGGCTTCATCTATAATGCCGATGCTTTTGCGGCCTTGGGCATCGAAGTGCCGAAGACCGAAGCCGACTTCTTCGCGGCTTTGGAAAAGATCAAGGCGGATGGCACCTATATCCCGCTGGCGATGGGCACCAACGACCAATGGGAAGCCGCGACCATGGGCTACCAGAACATCGGTCCGACCTATTGGAAGGGCGAAGAAGGCCGCAAAGCCCTGATCGATGGCAGCCAGAAGCTGACCGATGAGGGCTGGATCGAACCCTACCGCGTCATGGCGAAGTGGAAAGACTATCTGGGCGACGGCTTCGAAGCACAGACCTATCCCGACAGCCAGAACCTGTTCACCCTGGGCCGCGCGGCGATCTACCCGACCGGTTCGTGGGAAATCTCGCAGTTCAACAAGGAAGCGGGCTTCAAGATGGGGGCCTTCCCGCCGCCGGTGAAGGCTGCGGGCGACACTTGCTATATCTCGGACCATGTGGATATCGCTTTGGGTATGAACGCGAAATCGCCGAATACCGAAGCCGCCAAGACCTTCTTGGAATGGGTCGGCACCACCGATTTCGCCAAGCTTTACGCCAATGCTCTGCCGGGCTTCTTCAGCTTGAATTCGACTCCGGTCGAAATGGAAGACCCGCTGGCGCAGGAATTCGTCAAATGGCGTGAGACCTGCCAGCCGACCATCCGTTCCACCTATCAGATCCTGTCGCGCGGCACGCCGAATCTGGAGAACGAGACCTGGAACGCATCGGCCAATGTGCTGCGTGGGTCCGAAACCCCCGAAGCCGCAAGCCAGCGTCTGCAAGACGGTCTGGCCAGCTGGTATGCGCCGCAAAAAGCCAAGTAATTGATCGGGCAGGGGGAAACCCCTGCCTTTTCCCGTTTCGGGACAGAATGCAGGAGTGAGCATGGGCGAGAGAAAGCCTCTGCGATGGCATATCGTGGTGTTTTTGGCGCCCGCTGTGCTGGTCTATAGTGCCATGATGATCATCCCCTTATTCGGGACGCTGGCACAATCCCTTTACAACACCGGACCCGAAGGCTCGCATTTCGTGGGCTTGGATAATTTCCGCCGCCTGTTCGGCGATGCATTATGGTCCAAACAATTCTGGAACGCCTTGGGCAATAATGCGTGGTTCTTCCTGATCCATATGTTGGTGCAGAACCCCATCGGCATTGCATTGGCCGCGATCCTATCGACGCCCAAGCTGCGGATGGCCGCGTTCTATCGCACCGCCATTTTCATCCCGACGATCCTAAGCTTCGTGATCGTGGGCTTTGTCTGGAAGCTGATCCTGTCACCGATCTGGGGGATCGCGCCGTCGATGCTGGACTTTGTCGGGCTGAAAAGCCTGTTCTCGCCGTGGTTGGGCAAGGAAGCCTCAGCCTTGACCACCTTGGCGCTGATTTCGGTCTGGCAGTTCGTCGGTATCCCGATGATGCTGATCTATGCAGCCCTGCTGTCGATCCCCGACGAGGTGCTGGAGGCATCCGAAATGGATGGCATCACCGGATTTTCGCAATTCTGGAAGATCAAGCTGCCGCTGATCCTGCCGTCGATCGGGATCATTTCGATCCTGACTTTCGTGGGCAATTTCAATGCTTTCGATTTGATCTATGTGGCGCAAGGCGCGCTGGCAGGGCCTGATTTTTCGACCGATATCCTGGGCACTTTCCTCTATCGCACCTTCTTCGGGTTCCAGTTGCAACTGGGCGACCCCTATATGGGATCGGCGATTGCGGGGGCGATGTTCGGCATCATCCTGCTGGGGGTCTGCGTCTATCTGTTCGGCATTCAAACCCGTCTGCGGAGGTATCAATTCTGATGTCGCAGGCTAGAACATCTTGGGGGCGGACCATTGCCGCCCATGCCGTCTTGATCACCTATACCTTGATCGCGTTGTTTCCGGTCTTTGTGGTGGTCATCAACAGCTTCAAAACCCGCAAGGCGATTTTCTCCAAGCCCTTGGCTTTGCCTTGGCCTGAACATTTCGATCTGATCGGCTATACGACAGTGCTGAAACAGGGGGATTTCTTCCTGTATTTCCAGAACTCTTTCATCGTCACCTGCGCCAGCCTGTTCTTCGTGCTGCTGTTCGGGGCGATGGCGGCATTCGCTTTGTCGGAATACCGCTTCAAGGGGAATATGATCTGGGGGCTTTATCTGGCCTTGGGCATCATGATCCCGATCCGGCTGGGCACGGTAGCCATTCTGGAGATGATGGTGGCCAGCGGGCTGGTCAATACGCTGACCGCCTTGGTGTTGGTCTATACCGCCCAAGGGCTGCCACTGGCGATCTTCATCCTGTCGGAATTCATGCGATCGGTTTCGGATGATCTGAAAAACGCGGGCCGCATCGACGGGCTTAGCGAATATGCCATCTTCTTCACGCTGGTCTTGCCCTTGGTGCGGCCCGCGATGGCAACGGTGGCGGTGTTCACCATGATCCCGATTTGGAACGACCTGTGGTTCCCGCTGATCTTGGCCCCCTCCGAGGAAACCAAGACCATCACTTTGGGCAGTCAGGTCTTCATCGGCCAATTCGTCACCAACTGGAATGCGGTGCTGGCGGCACTGTCGCTCGCGATCCTTCCGGTCTTGGTGCTTTACCTTATCTTCTCGCGGCAATTGATCCGCGGCATTACGGCAGGGGCAGTAAAATGATCCGCACGCTTATCGCAGGCCTTGGCACCATGGGCAGAAGCCATGCCTTGGCCTATCACGAAAATCCGGCTTTCGATCTGGTCGCTATGGTCAATCGCTCCACGCCTGCAAGCCTGCCGGATGCCCTGAAAGGCTATGAGATCACGCCGGATTATTACGAGGCGCTGAAGCTTTATCAGCCGGAACTGGTGAATATTTCCACCTATTCCGACAGCCATGCCGATTATGCGGTGGCGGCAATCGAAGCGGGCGCACATGTCTTTGTCGAAAAGCCCTTGGCCACCACGGTCAAGGATGCGCAACGCGTTGTCGATGCGGCGAAAGCCAATAACAAGAAGCTGGTGGTGGGCTATATCCTGCGCCACCATCCGTCATGGATGCGGCTGATCAAGGAAGCGCGCGATCTGGGCGGGCCTTATGTCTTCCGTCTGAACCTGAACCAGCAGTCGAAGGGTTCGACTTGGGACGTGCATAAGACCCTGATGCAAACCACGCCGCCGATCGTCGATTGCGGGGTGCATTATGTCGATGTGATGTGCCAGATAACCGATGCCAAGCCCGTCGAAGTGCGCGGCATGGGTCTGCGCCTGTCGCATGAAATCGCCGCCGATATGTATAACTACGGCCATTTCCAGGTGCTGTTCGATGACGGCAGCCTTGGCTGGTATGAAGCGGGCTGGGGGCCGATGATGTCGGATACCGCTTTCTTCGTGAAGGATATCGTGTCACCCAATGGCGCCGTGTCGATCCGGATGCCGGAAAATGCGCGTTCGGATGATCATGATACCCATACCAAGACATCGGTGATCCGCCTGCACAAGGTCGGCGAAGAGGACCAGGATCTGTCGATGGCCGATGAGCCGGGCCATGATGCCTTATGCGCCCGCGAACAGGCCTATGTGGCGCGTGCCATTACCGAAGATCTGGATCTGTCGCGCCATATGCAAGATGCGGTGCAATCCTTGGCGATCTGTCTGGCTGCGGATGAAAGCGTCCGCACCGGCCTGCCCGTGAAACTGTGAGGCCAGTATGGGTGCGTTGAAAATCAACGGGCTGACCAAAGCCTTCGGGGCGACAAAGGTCATCAAGGGCGTGGATCTAACGGTCGAGGATGGCGAGTTTTGCGTCTTTGTCGGCCCGTCGGGTTGCGGGAAGTCGACGCTTCTGCGGATGATCGCGGGGCTAGAGGATTCCAGCGGCGGCGATATCTTGCTGGATGGCAAACGGGTCAACGACCTTGCGCCCGCCAAGCGAGAGCTTGCGATGGTGTTCCAATCCTATGCGCTTTATCCGCATCTGACGGTGCGCGACAATATGGGTCTGGCGCTGAAGCAAGCGGGTGAATCCAAGGCCGATATTCGTGCCGCCACCGACCGTGCGGCGGGGATGCTAAGCCTTAACGCGTTGCTGGATCGCCGTCCGGCGGAACTGTCTGGCGGGCAGCGGCAACGCGTGGCCATCGGTCGTGCCATCGTGCGGCGGCCGAAGTTGTTCCTGTTTGATGAACCCTTGTCGAACCTTGATGCCGCCTTGCGGGTGCAAACAAGGATCGAAATCGCGCGGCTTCACCGCGAGTTGGGCGCGACGATGATCTATGTCACCCATGATCAGGTAGAGGCGATGACCTTGGCCGACAAGATCGTGGTATTGCGCGATGGCAAGGTCGAACAGGTGGGGCGACCGATGGATCTGTATAATGATCCCGACAACACCTTTGTCGCCGGTTTCATCGGCAGTCCGAAGATGAATTTCCTGAAATCATCGGCACTTGGCCAACAAGGCGAAACAATCGGCATCCGCCCCGAACATCTGCGCATCGTGGCGAATGGGGCGGTCAGCGGCATGGTCAGCCATGTCGAAAAGCTGGGCGGGGAAACCTTGGTCTACCTTCACACCGAACCGCATGGCTTGATCACTTTGCGCCTGTTTGGCGAACATGATCATGCCGTGGACAGTCATCTGTCGGTGGATCTGGACGAGGGACGCGCTTTCCATTTCGACAAGGACGGAAAGCGCATTCGTTGAATGTGAATGTTCGTTTAGTAACGCTTCACGCTGGTCGTGGCATAGTTGACCGACAGGTCGCTTGCCGACAGGCTCCACGACCAGCCGAGCGGATTGAACACCATGCCCTTGCGGTCGACCGGTTCTAGCCCTGCGATGCGGATCATGGCGTAAAGTTCGTCCGGCGTGATGAACTTCTTCCACTCATGCGTGCCCTTCGGCAGCCAGCGCATGATATGTTCGGCCCCGATGATCGCCATTAGGAAAGACTTCGGATTGCGGTTCAAGGTGGAACAGACCATCAGCCCGTTCGGCGCAAGCAGCTGATAGCAGGCCTTCAGGAAATCCTGCGGATCGGCGACATGTTCGATCACTTCCATATTCAGAATCACGTCGAACTGGGCGCCTTCCGCAATCAAGTCTTCGGCGGCGATATTGCGGTAGTCGATGTCCAGCCCCGATTGTTCGGCATGCAGCTGTGCCACCGGAATATTGCGCGCGGCGGCATCCGCGCCGACCACCGACGCCCCCAGCCGCGCCATGGGTTCCGATAACAGCCCGCCACCGCAGCCGATATCCAGCAAACGCAATCCCTTGAACGGCAGCGGCTCGCGCAGATCACGCCCGAATTCGGCTGCAATCTGGCTGGTGATGTAATCCAACCGGCAGGGGTTGAGCATATGCAGCGGTTTGAACTTGCCGTTCGGGTCCCACCATTCGGCTGCCATTGCCTCGAATTTTGCCACTTCTGCGGGGTCGATTGTGGTTTGCATGGCAGATCCTTTTGATTGCGGTTTGGACGCGCGGCGTTTTGCGGTTATATATCTTCTAATGGACCAGAGAGCAGGCCAAAATCGCGCGAGCGACCATCTTTACCCGCCGATTGAACCCTTCGATCAGCGCCTGATGGATGTTGGCGACGGGCATCGTGTTTTTGTCGAACAATGCGGCAAGCCCGATGGCATTCCGGTGCTGGTCTTGCATGGCGGGCCGGGGGGCGGTTGTTCGCCGACCATGCGCCGCTTTTTCGATCCCTCGGTGTTCCGTGTGGTGCTGTTTGATCAGCGCGGCTGCGGGCGTTCGCGTCCCTTTGCCAGTGTAGAGGCTAACACTACCGCGCATCTGATCGCCGATATCGAGCGGATCCGTCAGGCCCTCGGGATCGATCGGTTTATTTTGTTCGGCGGCAGCTGGGGCGCGACCTTGGCGCTGAGCTATGCGATCACCCATCCGACCCGTGTGTGCGATATGGTGCTGCGCGGGGTGTTCCTTGGCACCCAATCCGAGCTGGATTGGTTCTATGGCGGCGGGGCGGGGGGATTCTTTCCGGAACTGTGGCAGGCCTTCACCGCGCCGATTCCCCTGGCTGAACGCGACAACTTGGTTGCGGCTTACCACCGCAGGCTATTTTCCGGACAGGCCGTCGAAGAATTGCGTTTCGCGCGGCTTTGGGCGAATTGGGAAAACGCTTTGGCAAGCGTGCAATATGATGGCTTCATGGGCGAAAGCCCCGCCGAATATGCCCGCGCGTTTTCAAGACTTGAAAATCATTATTTTACAAATGCTTGTTTCCTTCCTGCCGATGGATGGATCCTCAAAAACATTGATCGAATCGCCATGATTCCCTGTCAGATCGTGCAGGGACGCTTCGATATGATCTGCCCGCCAAAAGCGGCTTATGAGCTTGCCGCAAGCTGGCCCCTTTGCCAGTTGCAACTGATTGCTATGGCCGGTCATGCCCTATCGGAAGCAGGAATTTCGACGGCCTTGGTGCGCGCAATGGACCGTTTGCGCAGCTAAGCCGCTATACATTCTGCCACGGATCGGGTATGTGCCACTTAGTCGGCCCGAGGATTCCGGGGTGCACTGAGCGAGGGAGGCTCAGCGCCAAAAGGGAAATACGCGCCGCATTTGGGCCTTTATGGGTGTGATGACACCCCCCTTTTGGAAAATGAAATGACTGATTTGAACGTAGCTGCGCCGCTTGCGCAGGCTTTGGCCGCTAAAGGCTATGAAACCCTGACCGCGGTGCAGCAATCCGTTTTGGCTGAAGGCGTCGAAGGCCGTGACCTTCTGGTGTCCGCACAAACCGGTTCGGGTAAAACCGTTGCTTTCGGTATCGCGATTGGCAATGACGTCTTGGCTGGCCAAGACAAGCTGCTCTATGCAGACCAGCCGCTGGCGTTGGTGGTTGCACCGACCCGCGAACTTGCTCTGCAAGTTAAAGCAGAATTCGAATGGCTTTATGGTGACGCAGGTGCGGTGATCGCCTCTTGCGTGGGTGGCATGGACTACCGCACCGAAAAGCGCACTCTGGAACGTGGCGCGCATATCGTTGTCGGCACCCCGGGTCGTCTGCGCGATCACATCGAACGTGGCAGCCTTGATCTGTCGGGCGCTCGTGCGGTCGTTCTGGACGAAGCCGATGAAATGCTGGATCTGGGCTTTGCCGACGATCTGGAATTCATCTTGGGCGCTGCTCCGGAAACCCGCCGCACCTTGATGTTCTCGGCGACCGTTCCGCGCGAGATCGAAAAGCTGGCACAGACCTTCCAGAAAGACGCGCTGCGTATTGCTGCCAAGGGCGAATCCAAGCAACATAACGATATCGAATATCGTGCGATTTCGGTTGCTGCGCGCGACCGCGAACACGCGATCTTCAACCTGCTGCGTTTCTATGAATCGCAAACCTCGATCGTGTTCTGCAAAACCCGTGCGAACGTGAACCACCTGTTCGCACGCATGCAAAACCGTGGCTTCCAAGTCGTGGCTTTGTCGGGCGAGCTGAGCCAGACCGAACGTATGCATGCGCTGCAAGCTTTGCGTGACGGCCGTGCGCGCGTCTGCATCGCGACCGACGTTGCTGCACGTGGTATCGACCTTCCGGGTCTGGAACTGGTTATCCACGCCGACCTGCCGTCGAACTCGGAAACCATGCTGCACCGTTCGGGCCGTACCGGCCGCGCGGGCAAAAAAGGCGTTTCGGCTTTGATCGTGCCGCCGGCAGAGTTCAAGAAAGCACAACGCCTGCTGCAAGGCGCGAAAGTGACTGCCGAATGGGGCAAAGCACCGAGCGCTGAAGAAGTGCAGGAACGTGACGACCAGCGCATTCTGGAGCATCCGGCTCTGTTGGAAGCGGTTGGCGAAGAAGCGACCATGGCAAATGTCCTGATCGAAAAATTCGGCGCAGAATCTGTTGCAGCTGCTTTCGTTCGCCTGTGGCGCACCGGCCGTTCGGCTCCGGAAGTGCTGTCGGAAAGCCTGCCGCCGCCGGCAGCTCTGCCCCCGCGCGAGCGTGGCGAGTTCGGCCCGTCGGTCTGGTTCACGCTGTCGGTCGGTCACACCGGTCGTGCGGAAGCTCGTTGGATCTTGCCGAAAATCTGTGATGGCGCAGGTATCTCGAAAGACGGTATCGGTGCGATCCGCGTCAAAGAAGACGTCACCTATGTGCAGATCGCACAGCAGCTGGCATCGCGCTTCGGCACCGGCATCGAGCTGGAACCGGGTCTGACCATGACCGCGATGGAAGGCGAGCCTAACCTCGACCGTCCGGAACGTGCACCGCGCGCCCCGCGCAGCGGCGGCTTCGGTGATCGCGGCCCGCGTCAGGACCGTGGTGGTGATCGCGGCGGCTTCGGCGGCGACCGTGGCCCGCGTCCGGACCGCGCTCCGCGTGGTGATCGTGAAGACCGTCCGCAGCGTGCGCCTTGGGCTGACCGCGAAGAGCGTGCACCGCGCGCTGAGCGTGGTCCGCGTCCGGAACGCAGCGAGCGTCCGGCTTACCAGCCGAAACCCTCGCGTTTCGTAGACGGTGAAGGCGAAGCGCCGCGCAAGCCGCGTTGGTCGCCGGAAGAGCGTGGCGGTGATCGCGCTGAGCGTGGTGGCGACAAGTTCAAATCGTCGGGCTTCCGTAGCCATGGCGGTTCGGATGATCGTCCGGCACGTTCGGGTGGCTTCAAGTCGCATGGCGGCGGCGAAGGCTTCAAACCGCGTCGTTCGGATGACGACCGTGGCGAAAAGCGCACCTTCGCACCGCGTGGCGACGATTCGCGTCCCTTCGCAAAGCGTGACGGTGACAAGAAGCCTTTCGGCGCCAAAACCTTCGGTGACAAAAAGCCCTTCGGCGCAAAAACCGACCGTTCGGACCGTCCCGCAAAGCCGCGCCCGAACGCTAACGACACGTCCAAGCGTTTCACCCCGCCGAAAAAGCGCTAAGCTTTCTTCGCGTGACGGAATAAGAAAGGGGGGCTTAACGGCCCCCCTTTTGCTTTTGCTGCGATGATTTTTTAAAGCCGGTCTAGCAAGGCCCCGTGCAAATCGGCATTGGCGGCAATCACGCCCGGTCCTTTGCCGTCGGGGCGGTTGAACACCAAGGGCTGTCCGCGCTGATCGCTGACCACGCCGCCTGCCGCTTCCACGATCAAGCTGCCCGCCGCGATATCCCATTCCCAGGTTGGCCGGAACGTCAGCATCCCGTCATAGCGCCCTTCCGCCACCAGACAGAGCCGATAGGCCAGCGATGTGCGGAAGCTGCGTTGCAGGTCGGGCACGCCCTTGGGCCAGAATTCCGGTGCCATATTCGCTTTTGTCGCAAGCACGCGGGCATGGGCAAGTGCGTGGCGGGGGCTAGGTCGGATCGGTTGGCCGTCACATAAAGCGGCCTCGCCACGTCGTGCAGTATAGATGCGACCCTTGGCAGGCAGGATCACCACGCCATGGGTGACAATCCCCGCTTCCGCCACCGCCAAGGAGACGGCGAAATTGTCTTCTCCGGCGATGAAGGCGCGGGTGCCGTCGATCGGATCAAGGATGAAGACTTTTTGTTTGCCAAGACGTTGGGTGTCGTCGGGGCTTTCTTCCGACAGCCAGCCGTAATCGGGGCGGGCGGTGGTCAGCAGGGATTTCAGATGCTGGTTCACCGCCAGATCTGCTTCGGTCACCGGACCCAGATCGGAGCCTTTGTCCCAAATCTGGATCTGGCGTTTGAAATAGCGCATGGCGATGGCCGCGCTGTCCTGCGCGGCCCTTATGAGAAGATCAAGATCGTCATCAAGCGCCGGCAAGGGTCATCCCGTCTATCAGGAGCGACGGCACGCGGGTCGACAGATGCGCCCGCGCATCATTGGCGGCCACGATCCGCAGCATCATATCGCGCAGATTGCCCGCGATGGTGCATTCGTTGACCGCATATTGGATTTCGCCGTTTTCGACCCAGAAGCCCGCCGCGCCCCGCGAATAATCGCCGGTATTGCCGTTGATGGTCGAACCGATCATCGAGGTGATCAGCAGGCCGGTGCCCATCTGCGCGATCAGATCGGCGCGGCTATATGCGCCCGGTGTCAGATCGATATTCGACGTGGCAGGCGAGGGCGGGTTCGAGGTGCCGCGCGCACCATTGCCGGTAGGCGTCATGCCCAGCTTGCGCGCGGTGCCCAGATCCAACGTCCAACCTTGCAAGATGCCATCTTCGATGATCGCGCGGGGACGCGTCGGCAGGCCTTCGCCGTCAAAGGGGCGGCTGGCCGAAATACGCGGGCGATGGGGATTTTCGATAACGCTCAACCCCTTGGGCAGCACTTGCTGGCCCAAAGCGTCGCGCAGCCATGATCCGCCCCGCGCAATCGTCGCGCCATTGGTGGCCGATAGCACATGACCGATCAACGAGGATGCCACACGTTCGTCGAACAGCACCGGATAGACGCCGGTTTTGGGTTTGACTGCGCCCGCACGTTGCAAGGCGCGTTCACCCGCCAATTGGCCGATGCCGTAAGCGCCCGGCATATCGGCCTTGAAAGTGCGGCCTTCTGCCGCCCAATCTCGTTCCATTCCGGTGCCTTGGCCGGTAAAGGCCACCGCCGACAGCGAATGAGAGCTGCGGGCATAGCCACCCGAAAATCCGTTGGTCGCGGCCATATGCAAAGCGCGACGCGAATAGCTTGCCGATGCCTCGACCTGCGTGATGCCGTCGACCGACATCGCGGCCGCTTCGACTTCGCGCGCCGATGCCTCCAGCTCGGCGGCACCGGGTTCGGGCGCGTCATCGGCCAGTTCCAGCGCGGCCAGATCCCAGTGCTTGGCGATCTGGTCGGGGTCGGCCAGACCGACGGTCGGGTCTTCGGGCGCTTCACGTGCCATGGCGACCGCGCGTTCGGCCAGCATGGCGATGGTGCGTTCGGAGACGTCGGATGCCGAGACGCAGGCCTGACGCCCGCCGATCAGCACGCGCAAGCCGATTTCAATCCCCTCGGCGCGTTCTGCTTGTTCCAGCTGTCCGGCGCGAATGTCGATGGCGACGGCCGTTCCATCCACCGCCAATGCATCGGCAGCTTCGGCGCCTGCGCGACGGGCATGGGACAAAAGCGCTTCGGTCAACAGGGCGAGATCTGCCATGGGTGTCATCCTTTCAGGGCTGGTTTTCGAGGTAGAACACCAGCCCCCTTGGTGCAAGCCGCTCGTGCAAGCTTGTGCGGGTTAGGGCCCTATTGCAGGCGCTGGCCGTTGGCGAAGAAGCCTTTGTCCTTGAATTCCAGCGTCGAAGTCACCGTGTCGGGGTCGCCCTCTTTCTTGATGGTGAACATCGCCAGCATGAAGCGCGCGGCTTGCGCCTGATCGTCGGGCAGAAGTTTCATGGCCACCAGTTTGTCCATCAGCTGATTGGCGCCTTTCAGCACCACATCCAGCTTGCCATCGGGCGCCGGAAGGCCGCCATAGGTGGTCTTGTCGGTCAGATCGAAGGTGAAATCGCCTTGCGCCTGCAGTTCGGCCCCGACCGCTTTGGCGTGAAGCTGTTTGACATGCAGCTCGTGCAATTCGCTTTGCTGCAGACCTTCGATGTCGTCGCCGCGTTCAGTGATCGGCTTGTCGCTCAGCAGATCTTCCAGCAGGCGCATCTTGCCGTTCAGATCGATCACCAGCGATGCCGGCTCACGCGGGAGTTGCTTGGCCGGATCGATCAGTCCCCAGATATCTTCCGACAGATCAAGGTCGATCAGCTTGGTCAGATAGCTGAAGTCTTGCGGTTGGTCACTTTTCAGCAAGGGCAGAAGAAGGTCGAACACACCTTCGGCATAGGAAATTTTGACTTCCGGTAGGGGGAGTTCGGCGCTTTTGATCACCATCTGCACGGTATTTGCCCCGCTGCTATAGCGCGCGCTGTCCTTGCCCATCTTGGCCGCCATATGCCCCGAAGCGGCGCTGGCGCTGATCGCCGTGGGCTTGGTGTCATTGGTGGCGTCGATCTGGATCTGGCTCGCCCCGAACCGCAAGCTGCCGTCGCTGGTAAAGCCGTCGCGCAGGGCGGCAGCGGTGTTCAGCATCGCCTGGGCTGGGAGCAGGATCGAACTGGAGTTTGCTTGGATATCGGCAATCGTGCCGCTTAAGGTCAGGCCGGAATCAGCATCCGACTTTGCTTCGCCCGCGAAAGCGGCAGAGGCGATTTTCACCTCGCTATCCAGTTTGCTGCGCCCCTCGACGGGGGCAAGACGATAGCTGCCGTCGATTCCCTGCAAAGTGGTGCTGAAATCCAGCAGCGTCTTGTCGCCTTCGCGGGTGGTCATCGCCAGCGCGATTGTCGGCGCGTTCAGGGCATAGCTGGTGTCTTCCGGCACGCCTGACGCGATCACCTTCAAACCCGGTTGGCTGACCACCAGCGTTGTCTGCTGGCCCTTGTCGTCTTGATTGGTTGGATCAGGTTTGCGGTCGATGGTGAAAGGCAGCGTGTCGGACATGGTCACCTCTACCCGTCCATCGCCCAGATCCTTGAAGCGGATCTCGTTGATTTTGCCTTCGGTTTTCATCTGATCGGCTTGGGTGCTGACCTGCACATCGCGCGCGATCAGGGTATCGCCTTGACGGCTGACATCCCCCGCCTTCAGCTCTTGGCCGTAGCCCGTCGATAAGGATTGCCAGCTTTGCCACACCTGTTCAGGGGTGACATCCGCCAAAGCCGGACCGGCCAGCGACAGGGAAATCAGGGCAGTCGAGCGGGTAAGAAAAGCACGGGTCATTCCACAAAATCCTTTGGCAAAGCCTGAACACCGCCGATCCTCGTGGAAATCTGTCCGAGTGGTCAAGCTCTTCACCGCTCGCTAACAGTTTTGCGATCATAATTGAGAGAAGCGGAGGACCAGATGCAGAAGGTGGTGATCATTACCGGTGCCAGTCAGGGCATTGGGGCGGAAGCGGTCAGGCAGTTCGCGCAGGCGGGCTGGCATGTCGCGGCTTTGGCGCGCCGTGCCGCGCCGTTGCAGGCCTTGGCGGATGAATTGGGGGCGGACAAGGTGCTGCCATTGGCCTGTGATGTGGCGGATTATGCCAGCGTGGACGCGGCAGTAGCCCAAGTGCAGGCGCGCTGGGGGCGGGTGGATGCGCTGATCAACAATGCCGGAATTATCGAACCGATTGCGCGGCTTGGCGATATTGACCCCGCTGATTGGGCGCAAGCGGTGCAGATCAATCTGAACGGCGTGTTCTACGGTATGCGGGCCGTTCTGCCATTGATGAAAGCGCAAGGCGCGGGGACCATTTTGAACACCAGTTCCGGTGCGGCTCATGCCCCGCGGGACGGGTGGGCCGCCTATTGCAGCACCAAAGCGGGAGCCGCGATGTTGCTGGATGCGCTGCATCTGGAAGAATCGGCTTGGGGTTTGCGGGTCATGGGTCTGTCGCCCGGCACGGTGGCGACCGAAATGCAGCTGAAGATCCGCGCATCGGGACTGAATGAGGTGTCAAAGCTGGACCCGTCGGTGCATGTGCCCGCCGATCTTCCCGCGCGTTGCTTGTTGTGGATGTGTTCGCCCGCCTCTGATCCGTGGCTGGGCCAAGAAATCAGTTTGCGTGATTCCGCTATCTTGGCGGCTTTAAAGGAGAGTTGAATGATCAACGTCGAGGTCGAGACCGGTATTCTGACCCTGACCATGCATCGCGACGAAAAGGGCAATGCCCTGACGCGGCTGATGCTGGAAGAAATGGATAACGCCTTGGTGCAGGCCGAAGCCAAAGGCCTGCGCGGTGTGATCCTTACCGGAGCGGGGAGTGCCTTCTCGACCGGCGCCGATCCCGATGAACGGCGCGGGGATGTTCATATCGAAGCGGTCTGGGAACGTGTCGGTGCACGGATGGCCGCTTTGCCCTGCCTGTCGGTCGCGGCGTTTAACGGGGTGGCGGCGGGACGTGCACTGGGGCTGGCCTTGGCCTGCGATATCCGGCTCGCCTGTCCCGAAGCGGTCCTGTCCTATCCGCTATTGGAAGAAGGGGGGCTGCCTCAGCTTGCTGATCTAAAAAGACTTTCTTCTCTGATCGGTCCGGCGCGCTCAAAGATGATGTTGCTTGCGGTGGCCGATGTGCCTGCGGAAGAAGCGCGTGTTTGGGGGGTGGTGGATCGCATCGTGCCGCGCGCCAATCTGGTCACGGCCGCGCGGGCCTTGATGGAAGCGCCACGCAGGGCCAAGACACCGGATGGTCTGGCCCTGCTGAAACGGTTGGTGGCGCAGGTTTAGCGCTTGGGGCGGATGGTGTCGCCCGGCTCGATCGTGGGGCTTAGCTCGATCACATGCGGCCCACCGGTCGGCGCGCCTTCTGCGGCGTGTTTTTCGGCGATGATGGTGGCCGCGCGGCGCCCGATTTCCAGACGGCCGGCATCCATGGTGGCCAAGCGGCGCGGCAGGCCGTCCAAAAGTTCGACCCCGTTGAAGCCGGCCAGACCGATCTTGCCCGGCACGTCGATACCGTTTTCAAGGCAGTAAAGCAGGCCGCCCGCACCGATCATGTCGTTGGAGTAATAGAGGAAATCGATATCCGGCGTGCGCTCCAACACATGCTGGGTCATCTCGCGCCCCTTCAACAGGGCCGATCCGCCAGAATAGAATTCGCGATCCGCAAGGGTAAGGCCGTGCAAAGCCAATTCTTCTTCGAAACCCGCCAGACGCTTCTTCGCGCGGTGGTCGTTGATCATCTGGGTGCCAAGGAAGGCGATCCGCTTATAGCCCGCCTCGACAATGGCACGCGCCATCTTTCGACCGGCGCGCAGATGCGAAATGCCGACTGCCGAATCAATCGGCGTGCCGTCGATATCCATGATTTCGACAACTGGTACGCCTGCTTGGCGCAGCATCGCACGGCTGGCATCGCTATGTTCGACACCCGCGATGATCATTCCCGACGGTCGCCAGCTGAGCATTTCGTAAAGAACAGCCTCTTCGCGTTCGGGGTGATAATTGGTGACACCCACCACCGGTTGCAGGCCTGTGCCTTCCAAAACGTCGGAAATTCCGGTCAGAACCTCTGGGAAGACCATGTTCGACAGCGACGGAATAATCACGCCGACGAGGTTAACCCTTTGACTTGCCAAGGCTCCGGCGATTTTGTTGGGCACATAGCCAAGCACACGGGCCGCTTCCAACACCTTTTGACGGGTGTTTTCCGACACGTCGCCCCGATTGCGCAGCACCCGACTCACCGTCATCTCGCTGACGCCCGAGGCTTCAGAGACATCGCGGAGTGTCAGCGGACGGCGCGTTTCATGAACAGGGGGTTTGGTCAAAGGAACTAGCCCTATATGGCGGATTTCTTTTTTCTAGTTACCGCTAAAGCGACATCTTGTCCAAGTGCGATTTTGCCGCTAATGTTAACGCTAACAGTGGATGTCATCCTACTGTTCCTCTTTCGCGACATCGGCTTGACGGGAAAGAGGGCAAAGCTCGGGGGAGTGGTGGGCCAAAAACACTCCCCCATTATCTTTCCACATCTTCTTGAAACGGATCGCTTGAATCGGGCGCGATTTTTGCCCATGAAGAGCAAAGTGGTCCCGTGGCTCAACTGGATAGAGCAGCCCCCTCCTAAGGGGCAGGTTACAGGTTCGAATCCTGTCGGGATCACCATCTTTCCTAAATTGCAGTTTCTATCGCTTGCGCGGTTTCGCATGCTGAAAACTTGGCGGCTGTGGGCGTGCAAGATGTCGCTTCATTTTCGCCAGCGGCAGCGCGATGGGCGCAGTCGCTTTGGCCAAGGCATCCGCTGCTGCCGTGCTGGCTTGGGCCGGGGGGCTGACGATCGCTTGGCAGGCGTTCAAATGGGCTATGGTCACAATCTGGATGACATCTGCGCCAAGATAGGCCCAAGCAGGTGACGGCTTGGGCCTGTTTCGGCTCAATGGTTTAAGCGGTGCGCCAGTTTGGCGGTCTGTTCGCGGATGTCAGGGATCGCGGTGATTTCCCAAAAGGCGGAGCGAGAGGCGGGGCCGATGGCCATGATCCGTTGCGAGCTGTGATTGTCGCGATCAATCAAGGCGCAATCCGCCGTCACATCCAAACCGATCCGCAATCCGTCCAGTCGCGCTTGGCCCGACTGCAGCAGCCCTGCGATCAAGGGGCTGGCATTGGCTTCGGGATCGCGCATAATGCCACGGCAATCGATGACGCGCGCCACTTCCACCGTTTCGGCCAGCCGCGATCCCCGCGGGCGCAGCTTCAGCAGTCGCAGCCCCGATGGCAGCGCTTCGGCCCCCAAGAACGACGCCTGCTTGATCAGCAACTGCTTTTTGGCAATCGCTTCACGGATACGCATTTCGGACGCGGGCGGGATGCGGTGGCGATGCACGTCCCACCATGTCGCGGCATGGCGCAGGAAGCGCTGGCGTTCCTCTTTGGGCCAAGCGCGCCAGATGCTGCGGACATGCGGACGGATGGCGTCCATACCGTCTTGCCAGCTGCCGCCTTGGAAGGTGGCCTTGCGCGCCTGAGCGCGGGCCCAATGCAGCAAGATGCTGACCGGAGCGCCCAAGGGCACCTCTTCGGCAGGAATCGGCATCGGCTTGGATTGTGTATGGGGGCGGGGCAATTGCCCGCGCCGTGACACGGCAATGATCTTGCCGCTATGGCCCGATTTCAGCAGGCTTAGCACCTGATCGATCATCGACAGGCCCGATCCGATGATCGCCACCGTCGCTTGTTTGTCGACCGCGTCCAGCTTTTGCCACGGACCGCTGAGCACGCCGCTCGGATCTGGCGGGGCTTCGACATGGCCGGTCGCCAGAATGGCACGGTCCGCGTTTAGGGTGCTGCCATCCGACAGGGTCAGGACCACGCCATCTGCATTTTCTTGCAGCCCGATACAGGTGTCGCGCAGGCAGTTCAGCACGGGGCTGCTTTGCCAGGGGGCCAGCAGGTCGGCCATATAGGCGCCATAGGTCGTGCGGCTGACGAAACTGCTGAGGTTGATGCCTTGCCCTTCGGGACGCGTCTTCAGCCAATCGTGGAAATGCTGCGGTGTATCGGGGAAAGCGCTCATATTCTGGACCCGCGTATTGAGCAGATGATCGGGGTCATGGGTGGAATAAGCGATGCCGCAACCCAACATGTGACGGCCTTCGATGATGGTGATCCGCGTATCGGGCGGGCTTTCGCGCAACAAATGAGCGGCCATCAGCACGCCGCTCGCGCCGCCACCGATGATGGCGATATGTTGCCCTTGGGGGCTGGTTTTAGCTGCGGTTTGCGTCATCGCGCCTCTATGGGGAAGGGAAGGGCGAGGAAGCCGTGGATCTGCCGCAAAATGCGCATCAATGCGCGGGTCGCGGCCCCCGATTTGGTATCGGTGGTCAGGTCTTTAAGTCCGTCAGACATGGCTCCTCCTCTATCTGATGAGCTTAGGGTGGCGGACTGGGAGCGTCTAGCCACCAATCAGCGATTGCGGGGCCACGATCAGCACCATAGTGCCCAGATAGATCGCGCCAAATAGCCCCAGCAGCAGGTAATCACGCAGGCTTGGATCGCTGTTACGGAAAAGTTGGCTCATGGTTCATATCCTGTGCTCAAAAGGGGTAACACTTTGCCCCTGTGCGGAAATTTTACGCGCTGATCGCCAAATCAGCTCATCTCGTAGCTCTTTGCCGTAAGCCCAGGGGCCGAATCCCGAAGCCACATTCACATGGCCCGCAAAGCCCAGATCGACGAAATCGGCTTGGAAGCGATCAGCCAATTGGCGGGCGCGGCTGAACGGCATCCACGGGTCGTTGCGCGAGCCGACCACCGTGGCCGCAATGCCCAAAGGGCGTTCAAGGATCGGCTGGAAGCCATTGATACGGGCGCAAACCGGCGTCTCGGCAGGGGCGACCAGAAGGGCCGCGCGCAGATTGACCTGCGGGAATTTATGCAGCAAACGCGCGACAAGCACGGCGCCCAGCGAATGCGCCACCACCACCGCATCAGGGTGGTGCAAGATCATGCCTGCCAGCTCCGCCTCCCAGGCATAGGGATCAGGACGCGACGGATTGGAAAGATCGACCAATACCGCATTGGGGTCCGTCTTGACCCACCAATCCTGCCAATGCGGCTGGGGCGAGCCATCAAGGCCGGGGACGATCAACGTCTTGGTCATGGCTTTCTCCTTTCGGCGGGGTGAGTCTATGGCTTTCTTTCGGTTTAAATCTATCAGATTTGTCGTGTTTATGGATTCCAAACTCTGAAGCCCAAAGAGAAGTTCCTTCTCTTTTCGGGGATCAGCGGTTCTTGGTGTCGACCGGATAGGCGGTGGTGTATTTCATCCGCTCCATCGCGAAATGCGAAGTCACGTTCTTGATCGGCACCGCATTGGTAAGACGCTTATACAGCGCGTCGAAAGCGGCCATATCCAGCACGGCGGCGCGGATCAGGTAATCCATTTCGCCAGCCATACGATAGACTTCCATGATCTCTGGAATGCCGTCCACCGCACGCGCAAAGGCGTCGCGCCATTCAGCGGAATGGTCCGGCGCCTCGATGCCAACAAAGACCGTCAGCCCGAACCCCAGCTTGCCCGGATTGGCCAAAGCCACCCGTCCGGTGAGCACGCCGTTGGCTTCCAGCTTCTGGATCCGCTTCCAGCAGGGTGTCTGCGACAGGCCCACCTTATCGGCGATCTGAGCCACCGGAAGGGTGCTGTCTCGCATCAGTTCGGCGACGATTTTGCGGTCGATCAGGTCAAGCTCTTCCATTCATACCTCCGGTATCGCGCGCATGGGTTCTTGCGATCAAAATAGCATATTTGAACGTTTGTTTCAGCATGACGTGATTTTTTGAAATGTCTATCTCATTTGTCGTGTATTAAGGAAATTCCTTAATACACTGAAAAATCAAAATATTGGTCCGAATCTGATGTCGTAGAGCGGATGAAAATTTGAAAAACACGACATTGAAAGACGCCATTTCGCGCACTAGGCTTTACCCATGATCACCCAGAAGATGAAATATGCGCTGAAGGCGCTGTTGGCCTTAGCCGACGAGGCTCGCAAGGACCGTCCCGAAGCGTTGACGATCGAAGAAATCGCCCGCCGCTCGGGTGCGCCGAAGCGGTTTCTTGAACATATCCTTCTGGAGGTGCGCAACCAAGGGGTGGTGGCATCGACCCGTGGACGGTCGGGTGGCTATAGCCTGCTCAAGCGCCCCTCCGAGGTGTCGATTTCCGAATTGCTGCGCACCATCGACGGGCCGATCGCGCCTTTGCCCTGTTTGTCACGCCACCATTACCAGCGCTGCGATGATTGTGTCGACGAGGCGAGCTGCCGAATCCGCAAGGTCTTCGCCGAAGTTTTCTGGTCCTATTTGCTGATCATCGAATCGCTGACGCTGGAAGACATGCTGACCTCGCCGGTGGTGGCGGAACAGGTCATCGGGGCCTGATCATCAGGCTTTAGCCATTGGAATTCCAGATGAATAGGGGGCATCCGATGGGGTGCCCCTTTTACGTTATGTGGAAAAATCTTCTCTTTCGCTCTATTCAATCGGTGCAGAATTTTCGTTGCTATACTCGACAAACTCTGTCGTAATTAACCCAATGGCAGCCATTTCGTCCTAGCTTCAGGACAAGGCCGTCGGCCAGAACCGCTTAGCCGCCTTGGGGTCTATTGGACCGAATGACCGCGGCGCTGGTCGGACCACGGAGAAGGAGATCGCGATGACTGCTGTACGGACCCATGTTTCCGCCGCCAAGGCCCGCCCCGCGCCGCTTTGTGTGGTGCGTCTGATTGATCGGCGCACCGGCGCACAACATCGCGTCAACGGTATGCCGCTTTCGGTTTTCACCCATACGCCGCAGGCCGCGATTACCGACATGATGTCGGGCCGCGATCCGGCTTTGTGGGAAGCGCGGGTGGATCTGATGGATCAGATGCCTCGTCGTTAAGCGCTATTTTGCGCCGATACGAATTTCTTGCCGTGAAACCATTTTTTCGTCCCTTTTTTCCCGCCTTCGGTCATCAATACCCCTCAAGGCGGACCACCCCAAACCGGAGAAGAGCCATGAAAGTTTCGTTCAAAGACGTTTCTACTGCTTCCCGCAAGGTGCTGCGTCCCGTTTTGGGCGCGGTCGCGCTCGGCGCGCTGACGCTGGGCGCTTTGCCGCTGCAGGCGCAATCGCTGCTGAATGTCAGCTATGACCCGACGCGGGAACTTTACCGCGAATATAACGAAGCGTTTTCCAAGCATTGGGTTGATCTGGGCAATCCCGCTCCGACCCTTGAGACCAGCCATGGCGGTTCGGGCGCACAGGCGCGTTCGGTGGTCGAAGGCTTGAATGCGCAGGTCGTGACCTTGGCCTTGGGCAGCGACATCGACCAGATCGTCAAGACCGGCAAAATCCCCGCCGATTGGCAAGGCAAGCTGCCGCATAATTCGGCCCCCTATACCTCGACCATCGTGTTTCTGGTGCGCGAAGGGAACCCCAAGGGCCTGAAGGATTGGGGGGATCTGGTACAAGAGGGTGTGGAAGTCATCACGCCGAACCCCAAAACATCGGGCGGTGCGCGCTGGAATTATCTGGCGGCTTGGGCTTGGGCGGAAAAGAACGGTAAGGACCCGAAGGAATTCGTGAAAGAGCTGTTCACCCATGTGCCGGTGCTGGATACCGGCGCGCGCGGCTCGACCACGACCTTCGTGCAGCGCGGCATCGGTGACGTCTTGCTAGCTTGGGAAAACGAAGCCTATCTGGCCCTGCAGGAACTGGGTGAAGGCGAATTCGACATCGTGGTGCCCAGCCTGTCGATCTTGGCCGAACCCCCTGTCGCCTTGGTCGAAGGCAATATCAAGGATGACGCACAGCGCAAGCTGGCCGAGGAATATCTGAACTACCTGTACAGCCCGCAGGGCCAAGCCATTGCGTTCAAGAACTTCTACCGGGCTTGGGATGCATCGGCGGCCAATGCGGATGATGTGGCGCGTTTCCCGAAACTGGATCTGGTGACCATTGCCGATTTCGGTGGTTGGGCCAAAGCGCAGCCTGAACATTTCGGTGACGGTGGCAGCTTCGACCAGATTTATATCGCAAAATAAGGAGATCGTATGGGCAAGCCACTGGTTCATCGATCCCCCATGCCGGGCCTTGGCCTGTCGGCGGGGATCACGATAACGATGCTGTCCTTGGTGGTTCTGCTACCGATCGGCGCCCTTTTGTTGAAGGGCGCCAATTTCGGTTTGGACAACATCTGGGCGACCATCAACCGCGAACGGGTATGGCGCGCCTTGTTCCTGTCCTTCCGCCTGTCGTTTTTCGCGGCCTTGTTCAATCTGGTCTTCGGATTGCTGCTGGCTTGGGTGCTGGTGCGCTATCGCTTCTGGGGACGCCGGATCTTGGATGCGGCGGTCGATCTGCCCTTCGCGCTGCCCACGGCAGTGGCGGGGATCGCCTTGACGGCGCTTTACGCGCCAAATGGATTTTTCGGAAGCTATTTCAAAGAGATGGGCGTGAAGATCGCTTATACGCAATGGGGTATCTTCCTTGCTCTGGTCTTTGTGGGCCTGCCCTTCGTGACCCGCACCGTGCAACCGGTGATCGAAGAAATCGACCGTGAGGTTGAAGAAGCTTCCGCCACCTTGGGCGCAAGCCGCTTGCATACGGTCCTGCATGTGATCCTGCCGATGCTGATGCCGGCCGCGCTGACGGGCTTTGCCTTGTCCTTGGCGCGCGCGGTGGGGGAATACGGGTCGGTCATCTTCATCGCGGGCAATCTGCCGAACAAGACCGAAATAGCCCCGCTGCTGATTGTCATCCATCTGGAAGAATTCAACTATAATGGCGCGGCAGCCATCGGCATCGCCATGTTGGCGATGAGCTTTGCCATGCTGTTGTTGATCAACCTGATCCAGATCTGGAGCCGGAGGAGGATTGGTTATGTCTGACAGCACATTGCACACAACGGCCCCGCCCCGTCACAGACGCGCCACGCAGGAAGCGCCTTGGGTGCAAGGCGTGATGATCGCCTTGGCCGTCTTGGGCATAGCGGTGCTGGTCTTCGCGCCGATGGCCGTGGTCTTTGCCGAAGCCTTGGCCAAGGGCGGGGCGGCGGCGATTGCCAGCCTTGGCAATAAAGATGCGCAATCCGCGATCAAGCTGACCCTGTTGGTGGCGGCGATTTCGGTGCCGCTGAATGCGGCCTTCGGCATTGCAGCCGCATGGTTCATCACCAAATTCGATTTTCGCGGCAAAGCCTTCCTGATCACGCTGATCGACCTGCCGTTTTCGGTGTCGCCGGTGGTCGCGGGTCTGTGCTTGGTCTTGATGTTCGGGGCCAATACCGCGCTTGGCGGCTATCTGGTGGCGCAGGGCTATCCGATCATCTTCGCCTTGCCCGGTATCGTGCTGGCGACCCTGTTCGTGACCTTCCCCTTCGTAGCGCGCGAATTGATCCCTGTGATGATCGAACAGGGCCGCGCCGAAGAAGAGGCGGCCCTGACCTTGGGCGCATCGGGCTGGCGCGTGTTCTGGACGGTGACCCTGCCCAATATCCGTTGGGCTTTGCTTTACGGGGTGCTGCTGTGCAACGCCCGCGCCATGGGCGAATTCGGTGCGGTGGCGGTGGTGTCGGGCAAGATCCGCGGCCAAACCGCCACCATGCCGATCACCATCGAGATGAATTACAACGAATATCTATCGGTCGCCGCCTTTTCGCTGGCGGCGGTGCTGACCGCCTTGGCCTTGGTGACGCTGCTTTTGAAATCCGCGCTGGAGATCCGCTATGCCGATCATCTTGCCTCGAACCGCAGCCACTAGGTCGGCAGATAACAGGAGACTGAAGATGCATATCGAAATCGACGAAATCTCCAAATCCTTCGGCATGACGGCGGCGCTGTTGCCGGTGTCGCTGTCGCTGCCATCGGGGGCTTTGGTGGCGCTGCTGGGGCCGTCGGGATCGGGCAAGACGACGCTGCTGCGGATTTTGGGGGGCTTGGAATATCCCACATCGGGCCGCGTGCTGTTCGATGGCCAAGACGCGACGGGGTTGAGCGTGCAGGAACGCCGCGCGGGATTTGTGTTCCAGTCCTATGCCTTGTTCCGCCATATGACGGTGTTCGACAACATTGCCTATGGGTTGAATGCCCGCAAAAGGGCGGAACGCCCGTCCAAGCCGGAAATCGCACGACGGGTCAACAAGTTGCTGGAACTGATCCAGTTGCCCGATATCGGCAAGCGCTTCCCCAGCCAGCTGTCGGGCGGTCAACGCCAGCGTGTGGCCTTGGCCCGCGCCTTGGCGATCGAGCCGCGCATGTTGCTGCTGGACGAACCTTTCGGCGCATTGGACGCCAAGGTGCGCAAAGAACTGCGTCAGGGCCTGCGCGACATCCATGACGAAACGGGGCTGACCACGGTCTTCGTGACCCATGACCAAGAAGAAGCGATGGAGCTTGCCGATCTGGTCGTTGTCATGTCGATGGGCAAGATCGAACAGATCGGCAAACCCGCCGATATCCGTGCCCGCCCCGCGACCGAATTCGTGAGCGAATTCATTTCCGCCTAAGGCGGGTGTTAGCTGCGGGGGGCGAACAGGATGACAGCGGCCCCCGCCAGCACCAAGACCCCGCCCAGCAGATCGAAGCGGTCGGGGCGGGTGCCTTCCACGGCCCAAAGCCAGCCCAAGGATGCCGCCACATAGATCCCGCCATAGGCCGCGAAAGCGCGTCCGGCCATATCGGCAGGCGACCAGGACAAGGCCCAAGCAAAAGCCGCCAGACACAGCGCGGCGGCCACCAGCCACCACGCCGACGCCCCTTGCCGCCACCACGCCCAGACAGCGAAGCATCCGGCGATTTCAGCAATGGCGGCAAAGGCATAGATCAACAGGGCAGGGGCAAGCGTCATCGAAATCCCAAAGAAAAAACCCGCCGATCATCTCGGCGGGTTTCTTGTATCAGAACGACAGGTCGCGGTCGCCCGCTTCGTCTTTGATACGGGTCGGCAGACCCATGACATTCAGCAGATTGATGAAGGGCTTGGGGTCAAGCTCTTCGACATTGGCCATGGTGCCCACATCCCAAGTGCCGTCCGCGATCAGCAAAGCCGCAGCCACCGGCGGTACGCCAGCGGTATAGGAAATGCCCTGCGAGCCCACTTCGTTATAGGCGTCCTTGTGATCCGCCACGTTGTAGATCAGGATTTCCTTTTCCACGCCGTCTTTGGTGCCTGTGACGAAATCGCCGATGCAGGTCTTGCCGGTGTAGTTCGGCGCAAGGCTCGACGGGTCGGGCAGCACGGCCTTGACCAGTTTCAACGGCACCACTTCCAGACCTTCAGCGGTTTTCACCGGCTTTTCGGACAGAAGGCCCAGATTGTTCAGCACGGTGAACACGTTGATATAGTGATCGCCGAAGCCCATCCAGAAGCGCACATCCGCTTGCGGGTAACGATGCGACAGCGAATGCACCTCGTCATGGCCGGTCAGATAGGCTTTCTGATCGCCGACAACCGGCATGGTCCAGGTCTTGCCCACTTCGAACATCTTGTTCGACTGCCAGCCACCATTCTGCCACGAGTAAACCGTGCCGGTAAACTCGCGGAAGTTGATTTCCGGATCGAAGTTGGTCGAGAACCACTTGCCATGCGAACCGGCATTGATGTCGACGATGTCGATGGATTTGACTTCATCGAGCATATCTTCGGCGATACGTGCATAGGCATTCACCACGCCCGGATCGAAGCCCACGCCCAGAATGGCGGTGACGCCAGCCGCGGCGCAACGCTCGCGGCGCTTCCATTCGTAATTGCCGTACCATGGCGGGATCTCGCAGATCTTCGCCGGATCTTCGTGAATCGCGGTATCCATATAGGCCACGCCGGTCTCGATGCAGGCTTCCAGCACATACATGTTCACGAAGGCGGAGCCGACGTTGATCACGATCTGCACCTTGGTGTCGCGGATCAGCGCCACAACGGCTGCGGTGTCCATCGCGTCGACGGCATGGGCCTTGAAGACGCCTTCGGTCTTCATCGCCTTCTTCTCGTGAACCGATGCGATCACCGCTTCTGCCTTCGCAAGCGTTCGGCTCGCGATATGCAGATCTCCCAGTCGGTCGTTATGTTGCGCGCATTTATGCGCGACCACCTGAGCGACGCCGCCGGCGCCAATGATCAAAACGTTACGTTTCACTTCGAACCGTCTCCTTCAAGGACAGAGGGAAGGGTGGCAAACCCGGAGGACCGCAACCTGCGGTCCGGTTAATTAGCCAAGATTGCCTTCAAAATCCGCGTAGTTAAACTCGCGGGCCAGGGTCAAAGAGCCATCCAGCTCTTTAATGACGATCGACGGCATCTTCACGCCGTTGAACCAGTTCTTCTTCACCATCGTATAACCCGCCGCATCGCCGATCGAGACGCGGTCGCCGACTTGCAGCGGTTTTTCGAAGTTGAATTCACCGAAGATATCACCGGCAAGGCAGGACTTGCCGCAGATTTGGTAAGGGTGGTCGCCATGCGAATCCATCCGCGCGGTTTCGCGATAGATCAGCAGGTCCAGCATATGCGCCTCGACCGAGCTGTCGACGATGGCCAGATCCTTGCCGTTGTTCAGCACGTCCAGCACGGTCACTTCCAAAGTGGTGGTGCCGGTGATCGATGCCTCGCCCGGTTCAAGGAAAGCCTGCACGTCGAACTTGTCTTGGAAGCGACGCAGACGTTCGGCCAGTTTCGCCAGCGGATAGCCTTCGCCGGTGAAATGGATGCCGCCGCCAAGGCTGACCCAATCCAGACGCTTCAGCAGATGGCCGAATTCATCCTCGATACGGGTCAATTGCTGGTCGAACAGGTCGAAATCGCGGTTTTCGCAATTGTAATGGATCATGAAGCCGGAAATGCGGTCCATCACGGTTTCAATCTTGCCCGCATCCCATTCGCCCAGACGCGAGAAGGGACGGGCCGGATCCGCCAGATCGAAGCCAGAGGTCGAGAAACGCGGATTCAGACGCAGACCACGGATCACGCTCGACGATTGCGCGTCAAAGCGGTTCAACTGGCCGATCGAGTTGAAGATCATCTTGTCGGCATAACCGACCGCTTCTTCGATTTCATTATCCGACCACGCCACCGAATAGGCATGGGTTTCCTTGCCGAAGCGATCATGGCCCAGACGCAATTCATACAGCGATGACGAGGTCGTGCCATCCATATGCGCGGCCATCTGGTCGAACACGCCCCAGGTGCCGAAGCATTTCAGCGCCAGCAGGGTCTTCGCGCCAGAAGTGTGACGCAGCTCATCCATGATGGCCATGTTGCGGGCAATCTTGGTGCGGTCGAGCAGGTAGTAAGGCGTCTGGATCATCGAATTCCCCGAGGACATGAGAAAGGGATACAAGGGGCGCTATGTAGGGCTGCCCCCCTTTTTATGCAAGCCTCTCGCAACGTGCGCATGACGGCTCGACCCCATATTTGGGGCCGAGGGCGATGATTTTGAAGGGGAACGTAACGCGTAAGTGTCAGACGACGCGGATCACATCCTTGCCGACGCTTAACGCATAGCCGCGCCGCGCGATGGTTTTGACCAGCAACTGGCTGACCATCTGGTTGCCAAGCGCGTCGCGCAACCGCTTGATACGGGTGGCGCCCGCCGCTTCGTCGCAATCCACCTCGTTGCGGCCAGAGATCACCGCTTCGATCTGCGCACCGGTCAGAACTTCATCATCCATCCGCGCTTCGGCCAGCACCGACAGGGTTTCAATCGCCGCTTCGGTCAGCTGGAATTCCATGTCGTTGATGTAAACCGCACGGCCTTCGCGCGAAATCATCAGGCTGGACACTTGGATGCCTTCGCGTTGGATCGTGGAAATGCGGCGGTTGAGCGCGATGATCATCACCAGAAACACCAAAGATGCCACCAAAAGCGCCGATGAAAACACCAGCAGCACGAAGATCACCATCCGGTAGCTTTGCAGCACTTCCGTGAAGGCGGTCCCCGATTGCGCCAATATTTCCAACAGCTTGATTTCCGCGCCGCTGGTCAGATTGTCGTTTTCGACAAAGACCCGTTCGACCTGCGCATTGAAAGCATTCGCATCCGGCAGGCTAAGGAACAAGAACAGCGCCGCGCCGAACAGGATGGCGACAATCGCCGCGATGCCAAGGCTGACAACGCGGTTGCCTGATTTCAACGTCTCAATAACGGAGGAAGTATTCTCCAGCACTCGCTTGCCTTTCTTGCAGCCCTTCCGGACCGAACGTCGATACCACATTTAGCAAAACCCACCCCTGCGCCTGCAGGCGGCCGCGCAATTCCTCCGCCGCGGGGGCGGGTGCGCAATTGGCATCGCTGACTTTCGCCACACCGTAATGCAGCCGCAAGGGATTGTCCTGCTTGGCTTTGTAGTCCGCGTAGCATTCCGCCGATGCGGGCATCGCCAGCGCAGCCAAGGCAGCAAAGGCGAGGATCAGGTGTTTCATGGCAGCTCCTTCAGTGGGGCGGTGGCGATGGCTGCCAGACTGCGCGCAAGTGGCATGATATTCAATAACACGCGGGAAGGGCACGTAAAATAAGGCATTGATATGGGATATCAGGCGCAGTCTTGCAGGCGGTCATGGCCTGACAGGGGGCTGATATTGCTTGGCCGGATCGATGGGCGTTTGGCTGGGTCATGCTCTGTGCGGTCGTTCGTACAGATCCCCTCATACGACTTTTAAGGAGCCTGCGCTTATGTTCACCCTGTCCCTCTCGCCCGTTTCGCGCCGCCTGCCTGCCGCTCTGGCTAGCTTTGCCACGGCGGTACTGCTGTGTGCGGGTCTGATCGCGTCCGAAGCCTCGGCTGCCCCCGTCAAAGCCATAGCTCCCCTGCAGCCCGTCCAAAGCCAGCTGCAAGAGGCACGCGTCATTCCCCTGCCGCGCCATTGCGCGATGGAAGTGGGCTCGCGTCGCAATACGACTTTGGTTTTCTCCGAGCGTTGCCTACGCGATTCGGGTCTGCGCGCCCGCCTGCCGCAACACTGCGCCCGTATGGTGCCCAGCCGTGGTCATCGCCCTGAACGCGCCTATGAAGCGCGCTGCATGGCGGATCGGGGCTTCGTGATGGCCAAACCGCCGCGCCATCAGCCGCCGCGTTTCGACGCGCCGCGCCCCTTCCCGCCGCGCTACTGATCCGATTCTCTGCCAGCTGCGCCAAGCGCCGCCTTTCGGGGCGGCGTTTTTGCTTTTATGCTGCGCCCATGACCAAAATTTCGCGCATTGCCCCCGATTTCACCTTTGAACTGGAAGCCCAAGCCCAAGGCGCGCGTTTCGTCGTGGGCGTCGACGAGGTGGGGCGGGGGCCGCTTTGCGGTCCGGTGACGGCGGCCGCGGTCTTGCTGGACCCTGACAACATTCCGGCGGGCTTGGCGGATTCCAAGACTCTGTCCTTGGCCAAGCGCGAGTCTATCGCCGCTGAAATTCACCGCACCGCCAAGGTATGCATCGCCCATGCCACGGTGGAAGAGATTGATCAGATTAACATTCTACGTGCGAGCCACCTTGCCATGACCCGCGCGATTGCCGGTCTGAATGCCGATTTCGCGCTGATCGACGGCAATCTTATCCCCAAGGATATACCCATATCGGCCCGCGCTATCGTTAAAGGCGATGCGAAATCCTTGTCGATCGCGGCGGCTTCGATCGTCGCAAAGGTCGCACGTGATACAATTATGCTGGATTTGGCGGAAAAATATCCGGGTTACGGATGGGAAACCAATGCGGGCTACCCCACCAAGACCCATTTGGAGGCCCTTTTGACGCTGGGGATAACTCCGGTTCATAGACGCTCATTCAAACCTATCCACAATATCTTGTATCAAGTGGAAAACTTAACATCCTGATTCAATAAATAATTTGACCTTTCCCCGTTGTTGACCCATTTTTATCCACAAGAACGGCCCGCTAAATGAGGCCGCCAAGAGGCAGTAAAAATGACGAAAACGACCGTGGCTCTGGGGGATGTGCTTCCCCGGAACGAGATTCTTGCCGGTGATTGCATCGACATCATGAACAGCCTTCCGGCTGGTTCGGTCGATTTGATCTTTGCGGATCCTCCGTACAACCTTCAGTTGAAGGGCGATCTGCATCGTCCGGACAATTCGAAGGTGGATGCGGTCAATGATCATTGGGATCAATTTTCCAGTTTTGCTGTCTATGACAAATTCACCCGTGAATGGCTGGCGGCGGCGCGTCGCCTGCTGAAGCCGAATGGCGCGATCTGGGTGATCGGCTCCTATCACAACATCTTCCGCGTGGGTGCGGCGATGCAGGATGCAGGCTATTGGCTGCTGAACGACGTGGTCTGGCGCAAGTCGAACCCGATGCCGAACTTCAAGGGCAAGCGCCTGACCAATGCGCATGAAACCCTGATCTGGGCATCGAAAGAAGAGAATTCGAAATACACCTTCAACTACGAAGCGCTCAAGGCGCTGAACGAAGGTGTGCAGATGCGTTCGGATTGGGTGCTGCCGATCTGCACCGGTCACGAACGTCTGAAAGACGAAAACGGCGACAAGGCCCATCCGACCCAAAAGCCGGAAAGCCTGCTGCACCGCGTGCTCTTGGCCACCACCAATCCGGGCGATGTGGTGCTTGACCCCTTCTTCGGCACCGGTACCACCGGCGCTGTGGCCAAGATGCTGGGCCGTGATTTCATCGGTATCGAACGCGAGGAAGCCTATCGCAAGGCGGCGACCGCCCGTCTGGCGCGTGTGCGTCCCTATGCGGCGGCGGCTTTGGAAGTCACCGGCTCCAAACGCGCCGAACCGCGCGTGCCCTTCGGCCAAGTGGTCGAACGCGGCATGTTGCGTCCGGGCGAGGAACTTTACTCCACCGGCAGCCGCTACAAGGCCAAGGTCCGTGCCGATGGCACGCTGGTCGGCACCGATGTCAAAGGATCCATCCACCAAGTGGGCGCGGCCTATGAGGGGGCGCCGTCCTGCAACGGTTGGACCTATTGGCACTTCAAGCGTGACGGCAAGATGATCCCGATCGACATCCTGCGCCAACAGATCCGCGCCGAGATGGAAGAAGACAAGGGTCGTCCCAACTGATCCACAGCTTTCAGGCCGCCACCGTCGCGGCCATGACGAAGGCAGGGGCCTAAGCACCGCCTTCTCCGGAAACCTCCGGCCCATAGATATGATTTACGCCTGCGTCGCCTTGTTGCGGCGCCACCTCCCTGCCATGTCTCATGGCAGGGTCTTTTCGTTGTGACGACTGGGCTGGTTCCTGCGGGTGGTTTGCGGCAAAAGGGAAGGCTCGCAGCAGAGGGGTGACAGGGTGCAGGAATTCGACGCGGTTATAGTGGGGGGCGGCCCTGCGGGGCTGATGGCCGCGGAAGCTTTGGCCCAACGCGGTGCGCATGTGCTGGTCGCGGAAGCCAAACCCACCTTTGCGCGCAAATTCCTGATGGCGGGCAAGTCGGGGCTGAATGTCACCAAGGATCAACCCTTGGGCGATTTCATGGCGGCCTTCGACAGCGATTGGCTGCACCCGATGCTGCGGGATTTCGGCCCCGACGCGGTGAAATCATGGTGCGAAGATTTGGGCCAGCCGGTGTTTACCGGCAGCTCTGGCCGCGTTTTTCCGGTTGCCATGAAGGGGTCCCCCTTGCTGCGAGCGTGGCTGGCGCGATTGGCGGGGCAGGGCGTTGATCTGCGCACACGCTGGCGCTTGGCGGGGTTTGACGGGGGCAACTACCGCTTCGATACGCCTGACGGCCCGCAGGAATTGCGTGCCAAGGTCGCGGTGCTGGCCTTGGGCGGCGCAAGCTGGTCGCGGCTGGGGTCGGACGGCGCGTGGCAGGCTATGCTGGCGGCCAAGGGCGTGGGCATCGCCCCGTTCCAACCGGCTAATATGGGTTTTGTCGTCGATTGGTCGGCGCATATGGCCAAGCACTTCGGTCAGGCGGTGAAGAATGTCGCTTTAAGCGCGGGGCGCGTGACCATCCGCGCCGAATTCGTCATCTCTGCCCGTGGGGTGGAAGGCGGCGGCATCTATGCGTTAAGCCGCGCCTTGCGCCAAGACGCGCCCTTGGTGCTGGACCTGTTGCCCGATCTGGACGCGCAAGCAATCGAACAGCGTCTTGCCAAAATGAAACAAAGCGACAGCCTTGCCAACCGTCTGCGCAAGCTGGGGCTGGCGGCGGTTTCGGTGGCTTTGGTGATGGAATTCGGCCGCAACCTGCCGCTGGTGCAGGCGATCAAAGCGCTGCAAGTGCCGCTGAAAGGCCCGCGTCCCTTGGATGAGGCCATTTCGGTGGCAGGCGGGATCACCCGCGATAGCGTCACGGATGATCTTGAATTGAAAGCGCAATCCGGCGTTTTCGTCTGCGGCGAGATGCTGGATTGGGAGGCCCCTACCGGTGGCTATCTGCTGACCGGTTGTTGGGCATCGGGCCTGTGGGCCGCTAAAGGGGCCGCGCGCCGTTTGGGGCTGGCTTAGGCCTGACCCTCGGCCAGCAGGGTGAAGCCTTCGGGCAAGGCGGGCAGCGGCGCGTCTTCGCCCTTGGTCCAGAAATACAGGCGGCAGCCTGCGGGGCCGTCTTCGTCGCCCAAGACCTGCCACGCGCAGAAAAATCCTTCGATCAACATCCCTTCGGCATAGAAGGGCATCTCTTCGGCTTCGATCAGGTCTTCATCGGCATCATCCCATTCGCCGCCGCGCCACCACAGAACCTGCGCGTCAAGTTCGGCAAAGCGGTGGGCGGTTTTGGTAAGATTATGCAGCGGATCGGTCGACATGGAATTTCCTTGGGGGGGTTAGCGACGAGTCATCGCGACTCGGATCAACGCGCGTTCGACCAGCGCCATCTGCGGCGCTTTGGAGGCCGAGCGCAGCGTCAGATCGGTATCAAGCAGCAGCGTCAGAATGGTCTCAAATGCGCTTGGCGGCACACGGCGGGCTTGGCGCATCATCGCATCACGGCGGGTGCCGAAGACGCGCGCCTTTTGCAGGCCTGCCGCAGGGCCGCCCGCATCGATCGCCGCCAGATGCAAAGCGCGGTAGTTGCGCAGGGCTTGGATGCAGATCGTCACCGGCAGCACGCCTTGGCCTTCCAGACGGCGGATCAAGGTGCCGATATCGCCCGCATTGCCATCTGCCACGGCGATCAGCAGTTCATCGACTTCCGCTTCGACCGTGGCGGGGGCCAAAGCCTGCAGGTCGGCCTGCGATAGGGGTGACGGATCGCCATGCTTGTAAAGCGACAGCTTTTCAAGAAGTTGGCGGAAATCACCTGGCTCCAAGGCGCGGGCATAGGCGTTCAGATCGGATAAGGCTTCGGGCGCGATCTGGCGCAGACCGGCTTTCTTCAGCGCATCTTCGATTTCTTCGCGGGTCGGCGGATCGTCGTAAAGCACGGCGCAAAAGGCGTTGGGATGCTTTTCGAACAGGCCGCGCATGGTGGATTTCGCGGTCAGATTGCCGGCGGTGACGATCAGTTGCGCATCGCCCGGCTTCCAATCCTTCAGCACCTCGGCAAAGATTTTGGTCAGGCCGTCGGTCGCCTCTTCGACAAAGACCACACGCGGGCCGGGGAAGAAGCCCACCGCTTTGACGGCATCCGACAGCGCCGCCGCATCCTTGCGCAGGGCTGCTCCCGACAGACGGGTCAGGCGCATTTCGGCCTCTCCCTGCGGGCCGACCAAGGCCAAGATCACCTCTTGGCGCTTATGGGCGACCTTCATCGCATCGGCACCGGCAATCAGCAGTCCGGTCTTTGAAGGATCGGGCTTGGCAAAATAACGGCTGGCTTCGATCCCTTTCAGGATCATTTCAGGCTGCCCGATGTCGCGATTAGCTGCGTCACGATCTGATCGCCCAGCATCCGCATCAGGCGCAGGGAGGCATCGGCATTGGCGGTCAATTGCGCCACGGTCGAGCCGGTTGCCGAATAGGATGTGAAATTGGACACGCGGCCACCGGTGACCCGCGCGCCGCCGTTGCGGGCGATCAGCGACCAGACCACTTCGCCATGCAATTGATAGCGGGTGGTCGAGTTGTCGGCCGTGACGCCGACGCCGATGCTGCGGACATTGATGCTATAGGACAGGTCATAGGCAGGCGCATCGGCCCGACCCAGACGCTCTTCCAAGCGCTGGACCAGATCGAAGCCGTTCTTGTCTTGCGGGTCATTGACCCTGACCCGACCCTGCAGCGCCTTGGCGGCGCCGCTGGGGCCATAAGCCGGTTGGAAGCCGCAGGCGGCAAGCGCCAGCGGCATCACAAGGAAAGTTCGACGATTAAATGACGACATTGATGATACGCCCCGGAACGACGATGATCTTCTTTACCGGCTGACCGGCAAGGAACTTGATCACATCCTCGTTCGCCAAGGCAATCTTTTCAACCTCAGACGCAGGCATTTCGCGCGCCACGCTGATTTCCGCCCGACGTTTGCCGTTGATCTGGATCGGCAGGGTCACGGTATCGTCGATCAGCAGCGCCGGATCGGCTTTCGGCCAAGCGGCTTTCGCGCACAGACCTTCGCCGCCCATCAGATCCCAGATCGCCTCAGACATATGGGGCACCATCGGCTGCATGAGCTGTGCCAAGCTGCGCATCGCCGCACGGGCCACGTCCGTCGAGGCATCCGCCTTGGCCAGAGTATTGGTGAAACCATACAGCACCGCGATCGCCTTGTTGAAGGCAAAGCCTTCGATCGCCTTGGTGATGTCGTCCACCGCCTTGGCTGCGGCCTTTTGCAGATCCAGATCGGCCTTGCCTTGATGATCGGCAGGCATCTCTGCAAAGCGGTTGGCCAAGGTCCAGACGCGGGTCAGGTGCTTGTAAGCCGCTTCCGCACCGGCAGAAGTCCATTCGACATCCCGTTCGGGCGGGCTGTCGGACATCACGAACCACCGCGCGGTATCCGCGCCGAAAGCTTCGATGATATTCATCGGATCGACGACGTTCTTCTTCGATTTCGACATCTTGGCCGAAGGAATCACTTCGATCGCCGTGCCGTCTTTCAACGTCGCGCCGGTTTCCGAACGGATAATGTCTTCCGGCAGGTGATAGACCGGACGGCCATTGGCGTCGGTGGTCTTGTAGATCTCGTGGGTCACCATGCCTTGGGTGAACAAAGCGTTGAAGGGTTCCGCCGCCTTGGCGGGCAGGTGGCCGGTCTTGACCATCGCACGGGCAAAGAAGCGCGAATACAGCAGGTGCAGAATCGCATGTTCGATGCCGCCGATATATTGGTCGACATTCATCCAGTAATCGGCATCTTCCGCCACGGTCGGCGTGGTCGCACGCGGTGCGGTGAAGCGCGAGTAATACCACGACGAATCAACGAAGGTATCCATCGTGTCGGTTTCGCGACGGGCAGCGGCACCACATTTCGGGCAAGCGCAGTCGCGCCAGCTGGGGTGACGGTCCAGCGGGTTGCCCGGCACGTCGAAGGTGACATCGTCCGGCAGTTCGACCGGCAGATTCTCTTTCTTCTCGGGCACCACGCCGCAGGTCGCGCAATGGACGACCGGAATCGGGCAGCCCCAATAGCGCTGACGCGAGATGCCCCAGTCACGCAGGCGGAACTTGGTCACGCCTTGGCCGAAGCCTTGGACTTCTGCGAAAGCGATGGCGTCAAGGATGGCTTGTTCGCCGGTTTTGACCACATCGCCCGCGACGTTGCGGACATATTGGACGCGTTCGGTCTTGGCGGGGACGAAGGGTTCGGCCAGCGGGCCGTCTTCAGCACCTTCGGCCACGAAAGCGGCTTGGATGTTCAACCCGTATTTGGTCGCGAATTCGAAATCGCGGATGTCATGGGCGGGGCAGCCGAAGATCGCGCCGGTGCCGTAATCCATCAAGACGAAATTGGCGATCCAGACCGGCAATTCGATCGATGCGTCCAGCGGGTGGCGCACGCGCAGGCCGGTGTCGATGCCGATCTTCTCAGCGGTCTCGATTTCTTCGGCGGTGGTGCCACCTTTGCGGCATTCGGCAGCGAAAGCGGCGACCTTGGGGTCAGTGGCTTCCAGATGCTTGGCCAGCGGGTGATCGACCGAAATCGCGGCAAAGCTTGCGCCGTGCAGCGTGTCGGGGCGGGTGGTATAAACCTCGATTTTATCGAAGCCTTCCGGTGCGTTCACCGTATCGAACGAGAATTGCAGGCCCTGCGATTTGCCGATCCAATTCGCCTGCATCAGGCGGACTTTTTCCGGCCAGTTGGTCAGACCATCCAGCGCCGACAGCAGGTCGTCGGAATAGTCGGAAATCTTGAAGAACCACTGCGTCAACTCGCGACGTTCCACCGCCGCCCCCGAACGCCAGCCCTTGCCGTCGATCACCTGTTCATTGGCCAGAACGGTCATATCGACCGGATCCCAGTTCACGACGGCGTTCTTACGGTAGACAAGGCCCTTTTCCAGCATGTCGATGAACATCGCTTGCTGTTGGCCGTAATATTCGGGGTCGCAGGTGGCGAACTCGCGGGTCCAGTCGATCGACAGGCCCAGCGGTTTCATCTGCTCACGCATCACGGCGATATTGGAATAGGTCCATTCCTTGGGGTGGCCGCCACGTTCCATGGCCGCGTTTTCGGCGGGCATGCCGAAGGCGTCCCAGCCCATCGGGTGCAGAACCGAAAAGCCCTGCGCCGCCTTATAGCGCGCCACGACATCACCCATGGTGTAGTTGCGGACGTGGCCCATATGGATGCGTCCCGACGGATAGGGGAACATCTCAAGGACGTAATATTTCGGCTTGGCAGGGTCGCGCTTGGCCAAGAAGGCCTCAGCCTCGTCCCAAGCTGCTTGCCATTTCGGTTCGATCTGAGCGGGTTCGTAGCGCGACATGTTTGGCCTCCGGATGGTCCCGAGGAGTTACACCCATGCGGGCCATAAGGTCCAGAGGGCTAAGCGCGCCACCGCGCTTAACCCTGCCTGAAAAGGCAGATCAGAGCTTGCTGTCGCGGATGCGCAGCTGGCGCGCACGGGTCAGAATCGCATCTTCCACCGCCCGAGCGGTTTCTGGGCTGACGCCACCGCCGCCTTTGGTCTGCAGCGACACGCGCAGCGAACGGGCGTCCAGTGCCGGATCTTGGATGTAAACCGTCGCCCGATAGGCGCGGCCACCACCCGGAGGCGTGCCATAGCCGGTGACGATCACGCCGGTGAAGGGGTCCACCGTTTCGATCGGCAGGAAGTTCAGCACTTCCAGTGAGGCGTTCCACAGGTATTTGTTCACTTCGACCGTGATATTCGGGTCGGTGGTATTGGTGAACAGATCCCAGATGGTCGGGCCGCCCTTTTCCTCGCCGTACTCGTCTTTGGTATAGACGCGGTCCAAAGCACGGGTCTGCGACTGGTTGCGCTCGCGTGCGGATAATGTGTCGGATTCTGTCTTGCCCGAGCCGCCAAACAGCCCACCGGTCCAACCCCCGCCGCAAGCGGCAAGGCTACTCAACAAGCCGGTGAAGATAATCCCCCGAGCCAAGCGGCGAAAATGCATATAGAACCCCCGCAATCCCTTTCAGGGTTGTCTAGCCTAGGGCAGGGACTCTGCCAAGGCTTTTTCCTGTTTGTTGCCATTTGCCTCAGGAATCAGCCGTGTTTTTCCAGCAAATCGCCCGCCTTGGACTCTATATGTCTTACACGCGCGACGGGTGATAACGCTGGGGAATGCCCGTGCTGCGACCTGTGGCATTGCTGCACCATCCCCCGCCACAATTCGATGGAACTATCGCTCGCGATTGCATTTCAGGGGGCGAAGGAGGAAAAGCAACATATTCCCAATGCAGATATCCTGCGGCGGGGCTTACCTTGAGGAAAGAGGGAAAATCATGAAAAAGGTTCTTCTCGCGACGACCGTGCTCGCAATGTCGGCCACCGTCGCAGCAGCTGAAGTTTCGGTGTCGGGTTCGGCTCGTATGGGTGTGGCTTACAACTCGGAATCGGCAAACGGTAACGACGTTGGCTTCACCTCGCGCGCTCGCGTTCAGTTCAACCTGTCGGGTGAATCGGACAACGGTCTGTCGTTCGGCGCTTCGGTCCGTGCTGACCAAGCAAACAACGCAAACAACGGCACCGGTGGCGACGTGAACGGCGCTGGCAACCAGTCGGCTGGCAACGTGTTCGTTTCGGGCGCTTTCGGCAAAATCTCGATGGGCGACGTTGACGGCGCTGCAGAAAAAGTCACCGGCGACCTGTATGGCGTTGGCCTGACCGGTCTGGGCGATCTGAACGAAGGCGTTTACCTGTCGAACGCTGGCACTTCGGACCGTACCGCTGCTCGTTACGACTACACCACCGCTGGCTTCACCTTCGCTCTGTCGGCTGACAACCCGCAAAACGACCCGCGCGAAGCTAACGGCGTTGTGACCCGTCTCAACGACCGCACCGGCTCGACCTACAGCGTTGGTGTTGCTTACGCTGTCGACGCTTACAAGTTCGGCCTCGGCTACGAGACCCGCGACTTCGCATCGGCTGTTGGCGTTGCTTCGGTTTCGCAAGAGCAAGTGATCGCATCGGCTGAAGGCACCTTCGGCGACGTTTCGGTCAAAGCTGTCTACGGCGATTTCGACAATGCTGCGCTGGACAAGCAGTACGGCCTGTCGGCTCAGTACAAAGTTGACGCGCTGACCGTTGCTGGCTTCCACCGCGTGGAAGACATCGCTGGCGCAACCACCGGCAAAAACAAGTACACCGGCATCGGCGCTTCGTACGACCTGGGCGGCGGCGCTTCGGTTGTCGGCGGCATCGTTGACGTGAACCGTCCGGTTGGCATTGCTGACGAGACCCGTGCAGACCTGGGTCTGTCGTTCAAGTTCTAATCTTCGGATTAACTTGTTAGGGAAAGAGCGGGCATTGCCCGCTCTTTTTCTTTTTCCAAAGGGGTCATCATGTCTTTGCAGGCCATTCAATCCCGTCTTGCCGCCGCCGAAGCCCAAGCGGGTCGCGCATCAGGGTCGGTGCAGCTGATCGCGGTGTCCAAGGTCCAGCCACTGAATCGGGTCACGCAGGTTCTGGATGCGGGGCATCGGCTGTTTGGCGAAAACTATGTGCAGGAAGCCCAAGCCAAATGGCCGGATCTGCGCGCGCAGTATCAGGGTCTGTCGGTGCATATGATCGGCCCGCTGCAGACCAATAAGGCCAAGGTCGCGGTTGACCTATTTGACGCCATCCACACGCTGGATCGTCCGTCATTGGCTGAAAAGCTTGCCAAATTGGCGCAAACGCGCGGGGCATCTCCGGATCTGTTCGTGCAGGTGAATACCGGATCGGAACCGCAAAAGGCCGGTATCCTTCCGCAGGACGCCGATGGCTTCATCGCCCAGTGCCGCGCAATGGATTTGCCGCTGGTGGGGCTGATGTGCATCCCGCCCGAAGGTGAAGATGCGGGCCCCCATTTCGCGGCCTTGGCCGAAATGGCGGCGCGCAACGGGCTGACCGGCCTGTCGATGGGCATGAGCAGCGATTTCGAACAGGCAGTGGCCTATGGGGCCACGCATATCCGTGTCGGCAGCGCGATTTTCGGCGCGCGCAGCTACGCTTAGGCCTTTACCACCAACCGCGTTTCAGGGCGTAGGTTTTCCGCGATCCACAGCAGCTCCTGCCGCGCGAAAGCCACGCAGCCCGCGGTGGGATAGCGCGGCCTGCGCCAAGTATGCACAAAGATCGCCGATCCGCGCCCCGCTTCGGCCAGCGGCCAATTCCAATCGGTGACGATCACCAGATCATACAGCGGATCGGGCCGTTGCAGTCTTTCGTGGCTGAAGCCATGCGGCAGGCGCACCAAGTGGTTGTAATCGGGGTCGCGGCTGTCATCCGACCAGCGCAGGGCAGGGCTTGACGCCATGGCCCCCGCACAGGGACGGGGCAGGCGGGCGGGATGGTAGAACATGCCCACCAGTTGATGCACGCCCGCAGGCGTCGCCCCATCGCCTTCGCGCTTGTCTTCCGGCGCGCAGATGCCGCCGCGCCCGATCGAGCAGGCGAGATGACGCCCCAAGAACCGCGCGCCATGACGACCCACCACCAGATCAAAGCGGCCCGTCACAGCAGATGCCCCGATTTCGCGGCCTTGGTGGCCAGATAGGCTTCGTTCTGCACGGTTTTGCCCACCTTCAGCGGCACGCGTTCAACCACCTGCAGCCCGCAATCTTCCATCATGCGGATTTTGCGCGGGTTGTTGGTGAGCAGCCTGACAGAGGAAAACCCCATCCGCCGCAGGATTTCCGCGCCGATGCGGAAGTCGCGCTCGTCATCTTCAAAGCCCAGCCGGTGATTGGCTTCAACCGTATCAAAGCCTTGATCCTGCAGCGAATAGGCGCGCATCTTATTGGCAAGCCCGATGCCGCGCCCTTCTTGGTTCAGATATAACAGCA